>JBPPMU010000369.1:0-8504 GCA_051306215.1 Gemmatimonadaceae bacterium
GGGGCTTGCCCGATTCCAGTGGGGGGGCGGCCTTTGCAGGGGCTGTCCGACAAGGGATATTCCGTCACTCGACTCAAGGAACAAACCAGAAATGTTCGGCTGTTTCCGCAGGCTCGGCTGTCTCGTGTTTCTCATCATCCTCGCAATCGTCGCGTGGTTCAACCGCGACAAGCTCGAGGCGGTATACCGCCGATATGCCGGTGACCCGCGGCCTGATACAACCGCCGTGGCCGTACTCGGTGCCTGGGAGCCCCTTTCGGCCGAGAAGGCGGCGCGCGGACAGCGGGCCATAGAATCGTTGTCGGCTCCGCGGGGTCCCGCCTTCGCGTCGCTGACGGCCGGCGAAGCGTCTTCATACATCTTCCTCGCTGTGTCGAAGCAGCTTCCGGCGTCATCGGAGGAAATCTCCTCGTCAATAAAGGATGACCGCCTGTTCGTGCGCGCGAACATCGCGCTGCGGGATGTTGGCGGTGCGACAGTTCTGGGTCCAATCGCCGGGATGCTCGGAACGCGTGACACGGTACAGCTCGGTGGCACGATGAGAGTGATTCGGCCGGGCGTCGGCGAATTCCAGGTGAAGGAAGTGAGGATCGGTGCGTTCCCGGTTCCTTCAGCCATAGTGCCGCGCCTCATCCGGGCGATGAGAAAAGGCGAGATGCCCGAAGGAGTCTCCGGCGACGCGCTTCCCATGACTCTACCGGCATACATCGGCGACATCAGGATCGCCAATGGACGAATCACTGTGTACAAGGCCACCGAATGAACCGGCGCATCCTCGTGGTCGACGACGAGCAGGGAATACGCGCCGCGCTGGGCCAGCTCCTCGAATACGAAGGATACGAGGTCCGAACGGCATCGAACGCCACGGAAGGCATCGCTGAATATCAGAGGCTCAAGCCCAATCTCGTCTTCATGGACGTGAAGATGCCAGGCATGGACGGGATGGAAGCGCTGCGGAAGATCAGGGAGATGGACCCCGTTGCCACCGTCGTGATGATCAGCGGCCACGCGACGATTCGGACAGCGGTGGAAGCAACGCAGCTCGGTGCCTACGAGATTCTCGAGAAACCGCTCGACACGGACCGGATTCTCGTGATGCTGAGGAACGTCTTCGATCACCTGAACCTGCGCGAGGAGAACTCCCGCCTCCGCAACGTCAGCTCGTCTGCGTACGAAATAGTCGGCAGCTCGCCTGTCATGCGGGTTCTCAGGGAGAAGATCGAGAAAGTCGGCACCACGCCGGCAAGAGTGCTCATTACCGGCGAGAACGGTACGGGCAAGGAACTCGTCGCGCGCGCTCTCCACAGATACTCGCCGCGGGACGGAAAGCCGTTCGTCGAGGTCAACTGCGCCGCGATCCCCCAGGAGCTGATCGAGAGCGAGCTGTTCGGTCACATGAAGGGCTCTTTCACGGGGGCAATTGCAGATCGCCCAGGAAAGTTCGAGCAGGCCAACAAGGGTACTCTGTTCCTCGACGAGATCGGCGACATGAGCATGAGCGCGCAGGCTAAGGTGCTGCGCGTGCTCCAGGACAACGTGATAACGCGAATCGGCGGGTCCAAGACCATCACTGTGGATGTCCGCGTCCTCGCCGCGACTAACAAGAACCTCGAGCAGGAGATCGCCGCGGGAAGATTTCGCGAGGATCTGTACTATCGGCTCAACGTCGTTCCCGTTCACGTTCCGCCCCTGCGCGAGCACCGCGAAGACATTCCCGAGCTCGTCGAATACTTCGTCTCCGTTCTCTCCGAACGTGAGGGAATCACGCCGAGGCGCGTCGCGGAGTCGGCACTGGCGAGACTGATGGAACTGGACTGGCCCGGCAATGTGAGAGAGCTCCGGAACACAGTCGAGCGGATGCTCATCCTCGCGACGGGACCGGAGCTCACGGCCAAGGATGTCGATCGCCTTGCGGGCGCGAGGGTGGCGGACGACACGGGTCTTGGAGGCCTCACGGCTCTCCGCACATTCGAGGAATTCAAGGAAGCGGCCGAGCGGGCTTATCTTCTAAGTAAGCTCCGGGAGTTCGATTGGAACGTATCCGAAACCGCGCGAGCCGTTGAGATGCCGCGGTCAAACCTCTACAAGAAAATCGAGCGTTACGCGCTGACGCGCGAGCACTCATAAACGATCTTCAAACAATGAAACAGTTCAACAACTTCATCGGTGGCGCGTGGGCCGGTCCTGACTCAGGCGAGTATTTCGAGAATCGCAATCCTGCCGACCGCAACGACCTGATCGGAGCATTCCCCCGCTCGCGCGCAACAGATGTCCAGCGGGCAGTCGAGAGCGCGAAGCGCGGCTTTGCCGCCTGGAAGGCAACGCCGGCGCCGGCACGAGGCGACGTTCTGCGCATTGTCGGCGACCTCATGTCAGCGCGAAAGGAAGAGATCGCGGATGCGATGACCCGCGAGATGGGAAAGCCGCTCACCGAGACCCGCGGCGACGTTCAGGAGGGAATCGACACCGCGTACTACGCCTCGAGCGAAGGCCGCCGCCTCTTCGGGCACACTGTGCCGAGCGAGCTTCGCAACAAGTGGGCGATGAGTTACAGGCGGCCGATTGGCGTCGCCGGACTTATCTGCCCGTTCAACTTCCCGATGGCGATTCCAACGTGGAAGATGTTTCCCGCCTTGGTCTGCGGCAACTCGGTGATCTTCAAGCCCGCCGAGGATGTGCCGCACACTGGCACCCTGCTGGTGGAGATCCTTCTCGAGGCCGGACTGCCGCCGGAAGTGGTCCAGTTGGTTCATGGCACCGGAGAGGAGGCGGGCGCGGCTATCGTCGAACATCCGGAGATTCCGCTCATCTCGTTCACCGGTTCAACCGAGACAGGACGGATCGTCGGTGGCATTTGCGGAAGGATGCACAAGCGGCTGTCGCTCGAGATGGGTGGCAAGAACGCGCAGATCGTGCTCGACGATGCGGACCTCGAGCTCGCGCTGGAAGGCGCACTCTGGGGGGCGTTCGGAACCACGGGGCAACGCTGCACGGCAACGAGCAGACTAATTCTCCAGGGCGGAATACACGACGACTTCCTGAGCAAACTCGTTGACAAGGCAAGAGCGCTCAGGCTCGGTGACGGAAGAAAAGCGGGCACGGACGTCGGGCCGCTCATCAACGACGCATCGCTGGCGAAAGTCGAGCGTTACATCGATATCGGGCAGGAGGACGGCGCTGATCTCCTTTGCGGCGGCCGCCGCGGCGATTCGAAGAAGCTCGCCGACGGCAACTTCTTCGAACCGACGATCTTCACGCGTGTCGAGCCGGGGACGCGTCTCGAGCAGGAGGAGATATTCGGCCCCGTCCTGTCGGTCATCCGGGTGGCCAGCGCCGATGAGGCCTTTGCGGTGAACAATGACGTGAAATACGGACTGTCGTCATCCATATATACGTCCAACGTAAACATTGCTTTCCGCGCGCTGAACGAGCTCGACAACGGCATAACATACGTGAACGCCCCGACGATCGGCGCCGAGGCACACCTGCCGTTTGGAGGGGTAAAACAGACCGGGAACGGACACCGCGAGGGGGGCTGGCAGGTCTACGAGTTCTACTCGGAGACCAAGGTCGGGTACGCGGACTTCTCCGGGACTCTTCAGCGCGCGCAGATCGACAATTATCTTGGTACACCCGACTAGGAATCTGGAGAGAGCCGAACGGATGCAGGTGAGCGAGGAGCGGCGGGCGAGTGCACTGATGCGGGTAAACGGCCGCAGGAACGGGAGAATGACGTTCGTGTGGGAATGGCTCCGCTCGGTCGTGATCGCGCTCGCCCTGTTCTTCATGGTTCGCGCATTCTTCGTCGAAGCCTTCAAGATTCCCACGGGGAGCATGGAGGGCACGCTGCTCGTCGGTGATTTTCTCCTCGTCAACAAGCTCGTTTATGGTGCCGAGCTTCCGTTCACCGGGGTGAAGCTGCCCGCGATCAGACGCCCGATGCGCGGCGACGTGATAGTCTTCCAGTGGCCGCGCGACCGCACGAAGAACTTCGTCAAGCGGATCGTCGGCATGCCGGGCGATACGCTCGAGATGCGCCACGGGAAGCTCATCCGCAACGGGGTGCTGCAGCAGGAGCCCTACGCTCTCCACACGTCTCCCGGCGTCGACGTCACGGACGAGGAGTTCAACTGGCAGCTCGGTTATCTTCTCGGCGCTGACGATCCGGTAAAGGTCCCGCCTCGCTCACCGCTTCGTGTCGGGCGGCTCGAGGCAAGCACGGCGTATCACCCAACGCGAAACAACTGGGGGCCGCTGGTCGTCTCTCCAGGTAACTACTTCGTGCTTGGCGACAACAGGGACAATTCGCTGGACAGCCGCTACTGGGGACTTGTCGCCGACTCACTTGTGCGCGGACAACCTCTTGTTGTCTATTATAGTTACAATCCTGACGGCGCTGTGAAGCTCGACTGGCTCACGCGCGTTCGATGGAAGCGGTTCGGGGAGATGGTTCAGTGATCGCACCCGGCTCGCATCCGCAATCGGAGTCAGGCACTTTACCGCGGTCGTAAGGAAGGAGCAGCAACACGCATGGCGGTCTCGGTAAATCGCAAGTCGCAGTTCGAGGAAGGCTCGCTTGACCAGTACCTGCGAGATATCAGTGTCTACCCCCTGATAACGCGCGAGGAGGAAGTCACTCTCGCGCAGCGGATCCGCACCAACGATCAGGAAGCCCTCGACAAGCTCGTGAGATCCAACCTGCGCTTCGTCGTGTCCGTCGCCAAGAAATACCAGAATCAGGGCGTCTCACTTTCCGACCTTATCAACGAGGGCAACCTCGGCCTCATCCGCGCGGCTCACAAGTTCGACGAGACGAAGGGGATAAAGTTCATCTCCTACGCCGTGTGGTGGATAAGACAGAGCATCCTCCAGGCGCTTGCCGAGCAGTCGCGGATCGTGAGGGTGCCGCTCAACCGGGCCGGCGCGCTTCACCGCATCGGGAAGAGGGCGAGCACGCTGCTTCAGGAGCTCGGGAGGCAACCCACTCACGGCGAGATCGCCGAGGGCCTCGACATCACCGAGGAAGAGGTCGCCAAGACAATGCTCATCTCGCAGGTGCACTTGTCGCTCGACGCGCCGATGACGCCGGGCGAGGACAACCGCCTGCTCGACTACCTGCCTGACACGACAAACCGCACGCCCGACGAGCAGACCTTCGAGAAAGCGCTCACCGAAGCGATCGAGGAGTCGCTCTCGGGATTGAAGGAGCGGGAGTCGAAGATTTTGCGGCTTTACTTCGGGCTCGATGGAGAAGATCCGATGACGCTCGAGGACATCGGTACTCTTCTCGGAATCACCCGCGAGCGCGTTCGACAGATAAAGGAGAAGGCGCTGCTTAAGCTGCGGCACAACTCCCGGCGCCGGGCTCTGGAGTCGTTTCTCGGGTAAATCCGTATCCTCGCAAAAATCCATAGGGAACGCGGATCGGGCGGATTTGGGCGGATCGGGGCGGATTAAAGTCATCCTACCCTGCCACCTATCATCCACGGGCAAGCCGCTCTTCTGATGTTCTAACAAAACAACAGAACGGACTTGTGAACGGCGGGGCGACATGGTGGATGCGGGAACATCAGCCGTGGTTTGATCCGCCAAATCCGCCCCGATCCGCCCAATCCGCTTCCCCCCTTGGGTTTTTCGCGGTTCCTGACAACATCTCCGGCAAGCTAGATTTGACGAATGGCAAGCCAATCCTCATTCGACGTAACGACCGGCGTCGACCTCCAGGAAGTCGACAACGCGGTGAACCAGGCGCAGAAGGAGATCGCCCAGCGCTACGACTTCAAGGGCTCTGTCGCGACTATCGACTTCAAGCGGGCTGAAGGCACGCTCGACCTTTCCGCCGAGAGCGAGTACCGGATGGACGCGCTCTTCGATGTGCTTCAGTCGAAGCTCATCAAGCGCGGAGTCCCGGTGAAAAATCTCGACATCGGTGATGTGAAGCCCGCCGGCGGCGACACCGTCACCAGGCAGGTCAAGCTCAAGATGGCGCTCGACGGTGACACCGCCAAGAAGGTCTCCGCCGCCATAAAAGAAGCGAAGCTCAAGAAGGTCCAGGCAGCGATTCAGGGCGACCAGGTCCGCGTCTCATCTCCATCGAAGGACGACCTCCAGGAAGCGATGGCGCTGCTTCGCTCGAAAGACTTCGGCGTCGAGCTCAAGTTCGGCAACTACCGCTAGGTTGAAAGTCGGCTTCATCACACTCGGCTGCGACAAGAACACCGTCGACACCGAGCGGTATCTCGCGGAGCTCTCGGATTACGGCGGTGAGTACACAGCTGCGCTGGACGAAGCAGATGTCATAATCGTCAACACCTGCGGGTTCATCGACGCCGCCAAGAAAGAGTCGATCGACGCGATGGTGGACGCTGCGCGCTACAAGTCGGAGGGCGTTTGCCAGGCGGTAGTCGGCATGGGATGCATGGTTGAGCGGCACAAGCTCGAGCTGGCTTCAGCCCTCCCCGAAGTCGACATCTTCCTCGGCGCCTCGGAGAGCGGGCGTCTCGCCCAGGAGCTCTCGGAGCGCGGACTGCTCGGGACCGATCCAGTGACGATGCACCCCGGAGTCAGGATCTACACCGGCGATCTGCCGCATGTGCGCTATCTCAAGGTGAGCGAAGGATGTGACCACGGCTGCGCATTCTGCGCGATTCCCCTGATGCGCGGCAGGCACAGGTCTTTCACCCGCGACGAGATCATCAGCGAAGCTCAGCTTCTCGAGCTGCAGGGAGCGAAAGAGGTAAACCTCGTGGCCCAGGATCTCGCGCACTATGGACGCGACATCAGGGATGGTGTCAGGCTTCCCGAGCTGCTCGAGTCGCTTGTCGCCGAGACCGGAATCCCCTGGATCAGGATGCTCTACCTGTATTCGACCGGGATATCCCCGCGGCTGCTCGAAGTCGTCGCCCGTGAGCCGAGGATTCTTCCGTATCTCGACATGCCGATGCAGCACGCATCCGACGCCGTTCTGGCCCGCATGCGGCGGCCTGAGCGAAAGGCCGTGATTCGTGACCGGGTCGCGAGGTTCCGGGACGCTGTGCCCGGCGTCGCGATTCGCACAACGTGCATTGTCGGATTCCCGGGCGAGACAGAGCACGATTTCGACGAGTTGCTCGAGTTCCTCGAAGAAACGAGGTTCGACCGCGTCGGCGCCTTCGCGTACTCGCCCCAGGAGGGAACGCGGGCGGCAGAAATGCCTGACGACGTCCCGGACGCGATAAAACGCGAAAGGCTCGAGACGCTCACCGAGCTTCAGAGGTCGATCACCGCCGAACGTTACGAGTCCCGCATTGGCACGGCGTCCCGTTTGCTGGTGGACAGGATCGACGAAAGCGGGAGGATCGTTGGGCGGCTCCCCTGGCAGGCCGACGATGTAGACGGAGTCACGTTTGCCGACTCGCCAGCCAGTCCGGGCGAGTTCCTCGAGGTCACCGTCGATGAGGTGATCGACGACTACGATTTCCGCGCCTCGGTCAAAGCGCGCGTCCCCGCAAGCCCGGCTCGCGTCATGCGGAAGGGTAGAGCTCTTCCGCTCGCTGTCACGGTGGGCAGCTACGGAAGGTGAGATGGCGTTTTCCGCTTGTTGGGAATCGCGCCACTCAATCGTCATGAAGCCATGAGGAATCAAATGCGCACGACGCTTTTTATCGCCACGCTTGGAGCCGCTGCATGCGCGTCCACAATGCCCGGACCGGCAAATGACATCCCCATCGACGAGGGAGACCAGCCGGTTCGAATCGCGCTCGTAACCGCAGCAGAGAACGCGCGGGTCGGAGGGACCGGGACCTGGCGCATATACAGCCGGAACACGGCGAACCTCGTCACCTCCGGCACTGCCGGGACGACGATGAGAGTCGAGCGTCGCGGCGCACAACTAGTCGTAGTGAAGGCCGACGGTTCGGTTACCTCCCGCCAGACCGCGCCGCTGCTCGTCAGGGCCACTAGTCCGGGCTCGTTCGTCACGTGGAACGGCAAGCGCTACCGCGGAGACATCGTCATCACTCCGAACAACGGTGGAGTGCTGGTCGTGAACCGGCTTGGAGTCGAGTCATATCTCCGGGGCGTAGTGCCGCTCGAGATCGGCGGGGTGGCGAAGCCGGGCGACGAGGCAGCGGTCGAAGCGCAGGCAGTTGCCGCGCGCAGCTACAGCTACGTCCACATGGCGAGCTCCGGAAACCGCGCCTTCGACATGTACGGCTCGATCCAGGACCAGGCATACGGAGGAGTCGACGCCGAGCAGGCGATGTCCGACGGCGCGATAGAACGCACGCGGAACATGGTGCTCCGTTTCGCGGGAAGAATCATCAACACTCCGTATTCCTCGACGTGCGGCGGGCGGACCGCCGCGGTTTCCGAAGTCTGGTGGCGCAGGAACGACGAACCGTATTTGAGACCCGTGAGCGACCAGGTCCCTGGAACTGACAAGTACTACTGCGACATCTCGGGTCGCTTCCGCTGGACGACCACATATACGGGCGACCAGCTCAGAGAAACCCTCGAGAAGTATC
>JBPPMU010000370.1:0-5607 GCA_051306215.1 Gemmatimonadaceae bacterium
CTGCGAAAGGACGATTACCATCGCCGCCTTGAAGGGCGCACCAATCATCCGTTCAATCCACACGAAGAGAGCAATGTAGACCGCGATGGCGACAACGAAGGCCAGCGGAAGCGGAAGCAGTTGAGCGGACGGCGCATCTCCACCTCTCACCGGGTCGAGCAATAGAAGCACCCCAGCTAGATAAAACGCAGCAAGCGTGAAAAATGCTGCGACGAATGAAAGTATATGTGCGCGCATCGTATTGCCCTCACCATTGGAGTCGGGGAGCACGGAGAGTTGCCGCGCCACCTAACGAATTTGGAATTCTGCTGCCGCACCCTCGCGCACGCCAGTGAGCGAAGCGAGCTGCCCTCAAAGCTTTCGCGGACAGCAGCAATTCCTTGTTAGGCGGAACCCCACAAGACCAACTTCCCTTCCCGATTACTACGAGTCCCCGCCCGGGTCGGCGAGAGCACTCCGATAGACCCCGACCGGGGTCGCTAGATAGACGGTTCCGCCAGAGGCTAGCGCCAGATCTCCGACACTCCGAGTGGCCAGGCCGCGCGTCACGTCCTTCCATCTCCCTCTCGCCATGAGGAGAAACACTCCGTCGGAGAAGGTGGCCGCCAAGAGGCCGCGGCCCGGAACGCAGAGAAGCGAATGCACTGCTATGTAGCCAGGCTGTTGAGTCGTACCTCGGAGGGAATCCATCAGTGGCATCCATGATCGCCCGTCGTCGCGACTCCGGAACACACCTTCTGGGGCACTCCCGAGGTACAGGTCCCCCTCGCAAGCCTCGATCGAGAAGACCAGCGCTCCCTGGAGGTGCGTGTGCGCCCAGGCTTCGCCGTCACCCCGCCGGCTTACACCCTCGCCGAACGCAAATAGTGCTCCCGTAGGACTAGCCGACACACCGCGAGTCCCGCTTGGTGCATCGACACGCGTCCATGTACCACCCCTGTCCGCACTGACGAAGCTCCCGTGAGCCGGGAATGTCGCGAACACCCGATCCTCCCGGTCTACGTGGATCCCGAGGACCGGGCCGCTGGCGCCGGGGATCTCTTTCCTCTCCCACGCTCCCAGTCCAATGCCTTGGAGCAGGATACCTCCCTCACCAGGCATGAGTAGCGTGCCATCTGACAAGGCGGAGAAGCTGAAGGGAGTCGGTGCCGCAGCTGCGTTGGGCAACACAAGGTCGCTCCACCCGTCTACTTCTCCCTCGTACCGGAGCAGGGAGCGAAGGGACAGCGCGTTCAATCCACCCCTCGCGTCGAACGCGAGCGCCATGGGATTCCAGTTCCGCAATCCGGACCGACGAGGACTCCAGTCCGTACCACCAGGGTCGCGGGCGAAGACCCCGGACTCAATTGCACCGACAAACAGCTCTCCATTCGGAGAAAGAACCAGAGTCCGAAGCCACTGATCTTCCAGACCCATCAGGTCCCACTTCGTGTGCCCATCTGACCGATAGACCCCAGTCCCACCACCACCATGAACATCTCCGGTCGCCGCGAGGACACTGTCTCCGACGACGATGAGTGAGTGAACAGCGGTCTCAGGTGGGAGTCCTTCCATCCGCTGCCAAGTATCGCCTCCGTCGGCAGACACCCACGCCCCCGAACTGGGTGCGCGGTACCGCGGCTCTGCGAAGCCCGCGATCAAGACGTCCCCAACTACCACCAGCGCAGAGAGCGGTACCGAGGAGGGAAGGCCTGCCACCGCGACCCAGGACACTCCACCGTCGCTCGATCGATACGTGCCGGATTCGGTCCCAGCATACATGGGGCCGGCGAGAAGCACGCTGACCGAATGAGCATGCTCACCGGCCAACCCGGAAGGGACCCAGGTCACACCACCGTCGTCCGAACGGAAGACGCCCGTGGGCTCATCGTCGACAGAGTGGGCTACTGCGGCGAACACGCGGCCGGACTCATCCTGCGTGAGCCCGTCCACATAGGTGTTTCTGTCGAACCCGACCGAGGTCCAGGAAGTGCCACCATCCTCGGACCGCTTGATGCCCTTACGGTAGGTGCCAACCAGGACTACAGATTCAGTCGCCGGCAGTACTGACGAGATATTCCAGTCCAGCGGGGTCGTGAGGCTCCAAGAGGCTCCGCGATCGTCGGACACGAATAGCCCCGCTTCGGTACCGGCAAAGAGGACTCCTGTCGGGCCAACACCTAGGGCCGAGACCGTTGCTCGATCGGGGGACGGCAGCGCTGACCAATAGTCCCCGTTGCTGGACGCATCGTCCCAACCGGTGCACCCAGAGATCACGACGAATGTGCATCCGATGAGGAATCGAGTCATGCCTCAATGTACCCGTAGCTCAAGCGGTCGTTCACCCGCCCACGTGCTCCGTCAAACGACGGTATCCGGGCCCATGTGTTCACGTTCCGCCTAACGACTCGGAATTCTGCTGCGCGGCCCGCCCGCGAACAAGCGAAGCGTGCCGACCAGTCAACCCGCGACAGCAGCAATTCCTTATTAGCGAGCGCCCGTGCAACGGGCTGCGGTACCGTGTCGCAACGGTTTGACCCGACTCAACGTGCGTCGCCGACGCGGGTCACTCGGTATTCGGGCTCGCCATCTAGGGTCACCTCTAGACGAACAATTCGTCCGGCTTCGCGCAAGAAGCGAGCGCGTGTGGACGGATCCACGCCGACGAGTTCTCCTCGCTCATACCGCCCGTACATGAACAGGTCATCGCCGATAGGAACGAGGTGAACGTGGTCGCGAAGCACCAATCCGGACTCACCCATGGAAAGGTCCAGCACGGCGGCTACCTCCCGCACCTCCACCTCCCAACTGACGCTCTCGAGCCCAACGTATTCGCCGCGGAAAGAGCCCGTGTACTCCATGCTTCCGCCGGGCAGCAACCTGAACGTGCGCACACCGGTGGTGCTTGCCCAACGCATGAACGGCCCCGGATGAGCGAAGAGCCCAGACATCCCTATGCGATTCTCGAATGCGGCCACGTGGTCCGGGGGCCGCTCTGACTGTGAGAGGTACACCACGATCCCTTGATCCCCTGGATATACGAGAGCCAGAGTGCCGTCTCCGCCACCGTGCCAGAAGGACAATGGCAAGTCGCCCTCGGTCCTCAGTGCGTCGACAAACCACCCGAAACCGTACACCGGTTCGCCGTTACGAAACCCGTGCGGCTCCAGCGCGGCCCGGATCACATCCGCAGATACGAGTTGCCGTCCCCCCGCCACACCGAGGTCGAGCCACAATGTCACGAATCGGGCGTAGTCCTTGGCCGTGCCCCAAAGCCCGAGTGCACCCGGAAAGAAGTCCCATCGTTGGGGTCGGTCCGGGGTCCAGAAGACTTCATAGCGGTTCGACTCCGAGCTCCACACGTACGATGCCGGGACACGATCAGCCCATGCGGAGTCGGGAGTGAAGGAAACGAATGAGTTGTTCATGCCCAGCGGCCTCAAGATTCGTTCTGTGACGAATTCACCCAGTCCGACACCCGAAACGCGCTCAATGATGTACCCCAGAGCGGCATAGTTGAAGTTCGAATAGGAGAACTCGCTGTAGGTGGCAGAGGCCTCCGAGGTCGCCCAGTCCTCGACCCAAGCCGACAGGCTCGAAAACTCGTACACGTTGTACCCCCCGTTCCCATGCTCACCCCCGTCCCCGCTCGTATGGGCGAGGAGATCCTGCACGGTTGCCCGGGGTTCTCCGCGGAAATTCGGGATATACTGACTGACCGGAGAGTCGAGCGAAAGCTTTCCTTCATCTACCAAGATGAGCGCGGCCAGGGCAGTCACCGGCTTGGTCAGCGAGGCAAGTGAAAAGATCGAGTTGACCTCCATCGGCGCGCCCGCCTCGCGGTTATTCCATCCATATGCCTGATGAAGAAGTGTTGCGCCTCGACGGATCACGAGAACCTCCGCGCCGACCAGGTCCCCATGGTCGATCCAGGAGGGGAGATCTCGCCCTACCGCTCGGGCACTGGGGGCCTGACAGGCAACCGCAGTGATGCAGAGAAGCGGTAGGGTCACGAAGGCAGGTCGCATAATCCTCGGCTGTCGCACACCACCTAGCGGGCTGTGATCGCTCCAATCGCGGAGACCGTCCCCGAGATTCAGCCTGCTAGCGCAGAGCGCTCGCTAACGGACCGCTGTTCACCTGCGGGCCGCGCAGCGGACCGTCAGGTGCAACAGCTTGTTATGTCGCCCTCACTCCTGTTCCTTTTCCTGCGAGCTCGAGGCGGCGGCCTCGGCCAGGAGCTGGTCGAGATCCGCACGGCGGAAGAGTCGGCCGGCGGCGATGACGGCGCGAATCTTCTGAGTATTGTAGATGTCCTGGAGCGGGTTGGCATCCAGTAAGACGAGATCGGCGAGCTTGCCGGTCGTCACCGAGCCAAGGTCGGCGCTTCTTCCCATAAATGTGGCGGCGCTCGACGTGGCGGCCTGCAGTGCCGCCAACGGCGTCATTCCGGCATCCACAAGCAGTGCGAGTTCATCGTGCAGGCTGAATCCCGGAAACGCGTAGGGATTCATGGCGTCGGTGCCGGCGAGGATGCCGACCCCGGCACGGAACATCTCGCCGACGACCTTCTGGTCGAAGGCGAAGAGCTCGCGCGCGAAGCGGCGGTCCTCGTCGTTCAGGCCGTCGGGCGCCGCGTCGCTGGCGCCCGGTCCGAGGAAGCGACGGAGTTCGGGGCCGAAGTAGCGGAGCCGCGCGTCGGCGGCGAACGCCGGATCGTTCGCCCACCCGTCGCTACGCTTCACCACAAAGGTCGGCACGGCCCAGGTCCCGTTGTGCTTCATCGCCTCGTAGAAGAGCGAGCATTTGGCGGGATCGAAGCTGTGCGACGCTTCGACCTGGACCCGCAGCGCTGCCGCGTACGAGCGCACCGGGACCTTGCGGAGGCGCGTCTCCTCGCTGGAGCAGGTGGTCGGGACCTGGGTCAGGTGCTCGATGGTCGTCTGCCCGGCGGCGACCGCCTCCCAGGGTGAGATGCTCGAGGGTACGTGACCCGCTATGGGGAGGCCCTGGCGGGCGCTCTCGGCGAGGATCGCGTAGTACGCGTCGCGGGGTAGGCGTTGGTAGACCTTGATGAAGTCCACTCCATGCTGCTTCTGCTGGATTACCGCCCGCCGGGCCTCCTCCACGGTGGTAACGACGACGGAGTTGGGCCAGATCGGAGGGGAGCCGTCGAGGATCGGCCCCGCGAGGTACATGCGCGGCGGGGCGATCTGCTTGGCGGCAAGCGCCGTGCGGAAGGCCGCAGCGTCCGGGGGGCCGAACATCTCTCGCACTCCCGTCACGCCGTTGGCGAGATACAGCGGGTAGGTCGACTCCCGGCGCGTCCCGTGGACGTGCATGTCCCACAGGCCGGGGATGAGATAGCCACCCGTCCCTTCGACTACCTCGGCGTTTTCGGGTATCGCGACAGCGTCGGAAGGACCGATTGCCACGATGCGGTTTCCATTCACCAGAACGGTCTGGGCGGCGTGAAGCGTGCCGTCGGACACGTCCACGACAGTGATGCCACGGATGGCGATATTCGCAGCCTGTGCATGCGTGCACGCCGCCAGCAGCAGGCACGCGAGACTAAGGAGAAGATTCTTCATGATCGCACCTCCTGCTCATTCGCCGGACGGCATAACT
>JBPPMU010000371.1:0-8817 GCA_051306215.1 Gemmatimonadaceae bacterium
TGCAGCGAGTCGAGCGCGAGCGAAACCGGAATAAAGCGGTAGTTCGGAGTGGCCTCGTGTCCCGAGATCGCGCCGCCGTAAGGCTCCATGCTTGAGCCGGGCCGCTGTGTCCAGTACCGCGCCCAACCGTATCGAACGATCATCTCGCGGATGTCGTTGCCCCACGAAACGCTGTAGACGATTCGCGCCGGCTCGAGAATTCTCGCCATCACGTGGCGGGAGAAGTGTTCTGCCCGCCTGTCGTTGCCGGGAAGCGAGTGGAACGGGTCAGCGAGCCACCACAGCCGCTCTGCGACATCCTCGTTCTCCCCGCAGCCCACCTTGCCGTAGCGCTTCCTCTGCACGGCATCGAGCAGCGGCGACATGTCAGTCCACCGGCACCGCTCGCGTTCGGGCATCGCCGCGAGCGCGCGGGCAAATGCGCTGTCGGATTCCGCTCCCTGTCCTGACTCGTGCAGCGTGAGCCCGAGCAACGCGTCGCACCACCACCGCTCGGCTCGGCATCCGCGGGCCACCGTCACCGCGGTCGAATCGTCACCCGATTCAATGAGGTAACGGATTCTCTGCCCGGTTATCCACCCGTCACGCGGCGACCTGCGCGCAAGCGTATCGAGCGTGGCGAGAAGCGAGTGCTTTGCGCGGCGAACGCTGGCCGGCTCCGGAGCGACAACGGTGTCGTCTGCCGAATTCCAATGGCAGAACCGTCCGATGCGCGCGTCACATTCGCCCCGCGGTCCGGAATCCCGCCGCGGGAGGTTGAGCTTCCGTATTCGCTCGAACCTGACCTGTGCCCTCTCCGCCGCCTTCCGCACCGCGACCGAGTCTCCGGGCTCTTGTGCTCCGGAGCCCATCGGCAACATCAATCCGATTGTAAGCAATACAAACGACGCTGTTCTGTTCTTCATCTGCGTCCTTCTGCGTGCGTCAGCCTCTGCGCCTCTTTTACCCGCGGCTCTTCATAGCGCTTTCCAGCGCGTTCCACGCCAGGAGCGCGCACTTGACCCTTGCAGGGAACCTTGCAACGCCGCTCAGCGCCCGTAAAGACCCGAGCGACGAATCCTGCGCAGCCGCATCATCGCCCATCACCATGTCGCGGAAACGATTGCGGAGGACCTCGACGTCGTCGAAGTCCTTTCCCTTGAGGAGCTGCGTCATCATCGAGGCCGAGGCCTGCGAGATCGAGCAACCGCGTCCCGAGAACGACAGATCGTCGACTGCCTCATCGCCGAACTTCACGTGCAGCGTTATCTCGTCGCCGCAAAGCGGGTTCTTCATCGGCACCGAGGCATCGGCGTTTTCCATCACCCCTTTGTTCCGCGGCTTCCGGTAATGGTCGAGGATCATCTCCTGATAGAGCGCGCTTATCTGCGCCGAGCGGTCAGACGGCGGCATGGCCGAATATCTCCTTCGCCTTCTTCACGCCGTCGATAAGCGCGTCGATGTCAGACCTGTCGTTGTACACGTAGAACGACGCGCGGGCGGTCGCGCTCACGTCAAGCCGTCGCATCAGCGGCTGGGTGCAATGGTTGCCCGCCCTTATGCAAACCCCTTCGCCGTCGAGAATCGTGGCGAGATCGTGAGGGTGAACGTCGCCGAGGGTGAAGCTGAGCACGCCGCTTCGCCGCTCGGGTGGGGGGCCGTAGATCTTCACTTCGTCGATCTCCGCCATCCGGTCAGAAGCTTCGGTCATTAGCGCCCGCTCGTGGCGTAACACCTCATCCATCCCGATCGACTCGAGGTAATCGACTGCAGCGGCAAGTCCGACCGCATCCGCGGCATTAGGCGTTCCCGCCTCGAACTTGTGCGGAAGCGCGTTCCATGTCGTGTGCTCGTCGTAAACGAACTCGACCATGTCGCCGCCGGTCTGGAACGGGGGCATCGCTTCGAGAAGCTCGCGACGGCCGGCGAGGCCTCCGATTCCCATGGGGCCGCACATCTTGTGGCCGCTGAACGCGTAGAAATCGGGGCCAAGGTCGTCGAAACCCACCTTCAGATGCGGGACTCCCTGAGCGCCGTCACAGACGATGATCGCGCCTGACCGCTCGCGCACCATGCGCACTATTTCGGCGACGGGATTTATCGTCCCTAGCGCGTTCGACACGTGGTTTATTGCGACCGCGCGGGTCTTCGCGTTGAGCAGGCCCGAAAGGCAGTCGAGGTCGAGCTCGCCGCTGGGCGTCAGCTCGCAGATCCTCAGCTTCGCGCCAGTCTCAATCGCAAGCTGTTGCCAGGGGACGAAGTTGGCGTGGTGCTCGAGGGCGGTAACGAGCAGCTCGTCGCCCGCTTTCACGTTCTGCCGGCCCCAGGCGTACGCGACGAGATTCAGGGCCTCCGTTGTCCCCCGCGTGAAAACGAGGCAATCGGGATCGGCCAGGCCGATGAACCCGGCGACCCGCCGGCGAGCGGCATCGTACCGGTCTGTCGCGGCGACCGAAAGGGCGTAGGCGCCCCTATGCGGGTTGGCGTAACTGGTCTCATAGAACTCTCGAATTGCGTCGAGAACACTCGCGGGCTTCTGGGCAGTCGCGGCGGAATCCAGGTAATGAAGGTCAGGATTCGCTGCCAGGAGGGGAAAATCAGGACGAAAGGTCATTTGCGGGGCCCCACGAGGATCTTTTTGCCGTCGATTCTGACATCGAATACCGGGAGTGGGTAAAGCGCCGGCCCTTGTTCGACCCTGCCGGTCGCACAATCGAACCTGGCCCCGTGCCACGCGCACTGGATCGTCCCATCGGGCAATACGTCTCCCAAAGCCATCTCGAACTCCTGATGAGTGCAGGTATTCGCTACTGCCGATATCCGGTCCTGGCTGCGGATGAGGCATATCCGCTCCCCGTCCGCCCTCGTGACGGCAAGCACGCCCTCGGCGGGGATGTCATCGACTGATGCCAGTAATTCGAAGCCTTCATGAGTCAAGGTTTGACTATCCCGACAAATTTACTTAGGATTCAATCTATGTCACGAAGTGCTGTAACGCCAAGGAGTTAGGGGATGAGTAGCGCAATCGAGTCACTGGTCAACCGAGAGTATCCCTACGGCTTCGTGACCGACGTCGAGACTGACAGCATCCCTCGCGGATTGAGCGAGGATGTGATCAGGATAATCTCGTCGAAGAAGAACGAGCCGGCGTTCATGCTCGAGTGGCGCCTCAAGGCCTACCGCCGCTGGCTGACGATGAAGGAGCCTCACTGGGGCAACCTTCACTATGAGCCGATCGACTACCAGGACATCATCTACTACTCGGCTCCGAAGAGCGTCACTCCTCTTCAGAGCCTCGACGAGGTGGATCCCGAGCTTCTCCGGGTCTACGACAAGCTCGGCATCTCGCTGACTGAGCAGAAGCACCTGGCTGGCGTGGCTGTTGACGCGATCTTCGACAGCGTCTCGGTCGGCACGACGATGAAGGAGGAGCTCTCGAAGCACGGAGTCATCTTCTGCTCCTTCGGGGAGGCGGTCCAGAACCATCCCGAGCTTATCGAGAAGTACCTCGGCACAGTTGTGCCGCACAGCGACAACTTCTTTGCGGCCCTTAATGCAGCTGTTTTCAGCGACGGCTCATTCGTGTACGTGCCGAAGGGCGTGAAGTGCCCGATGGAGCTTTCGACGTACTTCCGCATTAACAGCGCTGATACGGGTCAGTTCGAGCGCACGCTGATAATCGCCGACGAAGGCGCCTCAGTGAGCTACCTCGAGGGCTGTACTGCGCCAAAGCGCGACACCAACCAGCTTCACGCTGCCGTGGTCGAGCTGATCGCGCTCGACAACGCGTCGATCAAGTACTCGACTGTCCAGAACTGGTACGCCGGCGATTCGGAGGGGAAGGGCGGCATCTACAACTTCGTCACCAAGCGCGGCAAGTGCGCCGGAGTGAACTCGAAGATCTCGTGGACCCAGGTCGAGACCGGCTCTGCCATAACCTGGAAGTATCCCAGTGTGATCCTCCAGGGCGACAACTCGACAGGCGAGTTCTATTCTGTCGCCGTTGTGAACAACCGGCAGCAGGCTGACACCGGCACAAAGATGATCCACATCGGGAAGAACACGAAGTCGAACATCGTCTCGAAGGGCATCTCGGCAGGAAAGGGAAATAACTCGTATCGCGGGCAGGTGAAGATTCTTCCACGTGCCGAGGGTGCGAGGAATTACACGCAGTGCGATTCGATGTTGATAGGAAACGAGTGCGGTGCGCACACGTTCCCGTACATCGAGGTGCAGAACAACACGGCGACGCTGGAGCACGAGGCATCGACGTCGAAGATCGGGGAGGACCAGATCTTCTACTGCAGGCAGCGCGGGCTCACGGCGGAGCAGGCGGTATCGATGATCGTGTCGGGGTTCTGTCGGGAGGTATTTCAGGAACTGCCGATGGAGTTTGCCGTTGAAGCGCAGCAGCTGCTGGGGATTACACTGGAAGGATCCGTAGGTTGATATCACGGGGAGTCTCGAGTGGCCAGTGGTGCGTTGTCAGTTTTCAGTGACTGAGAACTTTGAACTCAAGACTGCGAACCCGGGACTGCGCCGTTTCTCATAAAGGACATCAAATCTTGCTAGTCATAAAGAACCTTCGCGCATCGATTGGCGACAAGGAAATACTGAGGGGAATAGATCTCACCGTTAACGCTGGTGAGATTCATGCCGTAATGGGCCCGAACGGCTCGGGGAAAAGCACGCTCGCCCAGGTCCTGGCTGGGCATCCCGGCTATGAGGTGACAGACGGCGAGGTCACCTACGATGGCCGGAATCTTCTGGAGATGGATCCGGAAGTACGCGCCCAGGAGGGAATTTTCCTCGCGTTCCAGTATCCAATCGAGATCCCCGGCGTCACGAATGCCTACTTCCTCCGCTCGGCATACAACGAAATCCGGAAATCGAAGGGGATGACCGAGCTCGATCCGCTCGAGTTCCTCGACCTGATGGAGGAGAAGACGCAGGTCGTCGACATGGATCCGGCGATGATGAACCGCTCCGTCAACACCGGTTTCTCCGGCGGGGAGAAGAAGCGGAACGAGATCCTCCAGATGGCGGTGCTCGAGCCGCGGCTGGCGATTCTCGACGAGACGGATTCAGGTCTCGACATCGATGCGCTGAAGGTCGTCGCGGCTGGCGTGAACGCGCTGCGGCGCCCCGACAACGCGACGATAGTCGTGACGCACTACCAGCGGCTTCTGAACTACATCGTGCCCGATTTCGTTCATGTGCTCGCAAACGGCCGGATCGTCAAGTCAGGCGGTAAGGAGCTCGCTCTCGAGCTCGAGGAAAAGGGCTACGACTGGATCCCCGGAGCCGCTGCGTGAGCGAGGTCCTCCACTCGGTGATCGACGCAGCGACCCAGGTGGCGCAGATACTTGCCGCGGACACCGACCCCGAGTCGTCGATCGAAGCTTATCGCATCGACTTCGAGGCCGCCGACGCGGTCTCGGCCGAGCCGGCATGGCTTCGCGAGGCGCGCCGGTCTGCTCTCGCTGAGTTCGAGCGGGACGGTTTCCCGACGATGAAGGACGAGGACTGGCATTTCACCAACGTGGCCCCGATTGCCGATGCAATTTTTCGCCGCTCGCGGACTGGTGGTGAGGTTTCACCGGACGTCGTAGCGCGCTTCGGTCACGGCCAGGACTGGCACACTGTAGTGTTCGTGAACGGGCGGGCAGTGAGTGGCTTCGGGGCGGGCCTGCCGCCCGGTCTGGCTATCTCGAGCCTCGCGAGCGAGATAGAGCGCGACAGCGAGATCCTGAAACGGCACATGTCGAAGCTCTCTACGCCCGGGAGCGGAGCTTTCAGTGCGCTCAACGCGGCTATGGCAGGCGATGGCGCGGTAATTCACATCGCGGCAGATTCGGTTCTCGACAATCCGGTTCACCTGCTCTTCATCGCCGACTCGGCTTCGGAGAACACAGCTGTCCAGACGCGCAATATGGTTTTCGCCGACAAGCATTCACAGGGAACGATCATCGAGAGTTACGTGAGCGTTGGCGGCGACAGCTATTTCACGAACGCGGTGACAGAAGTGTTCGTGGCGGACGGCGCGCGTCTCAGCCATTACAAGCTGCAGACCGAGAGCGTAAACGCGTTTCACGTAGGCTCCGTGCAGGTCAGGCAGGGGCGGGACAGCCGCTACGAGTCATTTTCCTTTGCTACGGGCGCCCGCCTCTCGAGGACGAACGTGCACTCGACACTCGCCGGAGATGCAGCGGAAGTCGTCATGAACGGGCTCTACATGGTCGACGGGGCGCAGCACGTCGATCATCAGACGCGCATCGAGCACGTCGCTCCGAATTGCCCGAGCCACGAGCTCTACAAGGGAATTCTCGACGGCCGGTCGCACGGTGTCTTCAACGGCAAGGTCTACGTGCATCCCGAAGCACAGAAGACAGATGGGAAGCAGAGCAACAACAACCTGCTGCTCTCTGATGCCGCGCGCGTCGACACGAAGCCGCAGCTCGAGATATTTGCGGATGACGTGAGATGCACGCATGGCGCGACTGTCGGACGGCTCGACGAGACGGCGCTGTTCTATATGCGGAGCCGGGGGATCGGACCGGCGGAGTCGAAACGCCTGCTGACCTACGCTTTCGCCGCAGATGTCCTCGAGAAAATCGAGCTCGAGCCGCTGAAGCTTTCACTCGAGCGGCAGGTGCTCGACCGCTTCACTTCTGCCTGACGTCGTCTAGCGCCCGAGAAAGTACCACGCCGCTGCGGCGACGAGCAGCACCAGCAGCAGAAGTGCAGGCGTCGGGCTCTTTCCTTCCGGAGGCGCGGTTGCGGTAGCGCCGAGTATCGGGTTGGTGATAGTCGGACGTCTTGTCATCGCGTCTGCGTCGTGACCCTCGGCGCTCACCGTATCCACCACTGATACGCCGAGCGGAAGACGCCCGTGACGGAACGTGAACTCGACCGAGCCGACGCCGATCCTGTCACCGTCCTCAAGCTTCGCCGGCGAGACAACGGGCTCTCCGTTCAACATCGTTCCCGTCGCGCCGCTCGCGTGAAGCATGAACTCGCCGGCTTCGGGGCGCACCTCGGCGTGAGATCTCGATACTGCCGGCTCTCTTACTACGATATCGCTGCCTGCATCGCGACCGATCGTGAATGTCCCCTCTGAAAGCTGGTAGGCGCGGCGCTCGAATTCGTAAACCAGGTACGAGGGGCCCTTTTCGTGTTCGTCTGACGTCCTATCCATCCAGTGAAATTGTTGCGAGATTGGCCACGACGGGAATATGCATTAATTGAACCCCGAATCAGAGGAATTCAATGGCTACCAAACTGGACAAGGTACTGAAAAGGGAAATCGAGCTCGACGGACAGTCGTACATCGCGGCGATCTCACCCGAAGGCATCAAAGTCACCAAGAAGGGCTTTCGCAAGGGCAACGAGATATCCTGGCGCTCGATCATCAGCGGTGACGCCAGCCTGAACGAAGACCTGAGCGCCTCGGTCGACGCAATGGGCACAGGCGACTAGCGGAATCGAACCCGCGTTACGGATGACGATGTCATCCGTAAGCGGGTCAATGTCCCGAGTGGTCTTCTTCCGGAATCGGAGAAGCCGCCGGGACCTCCGGCAGGTCTGACAGGTGCTCATGAATAACGAGCCACCTGTCGCCGCGTTTCACGAAGACCGCAGTCCATGCGCCGGCTATCACATGCGGGGTGTTCTGCGGCGTCGTGTGAGGTATCCGGTACGAAGCAGTCACAACCGCTGCATCCCGGGCGAGCACGTCGACGTGCATCGAGGTCCAGTCCCATTCCGGACTCTTCATGTTGCTGCCGACGAACTCCCAGAAAGTTTCGATCTGGCGGCGGAGCTCTTGCCGCGAAGTCGTGATCTGCCCGGAGCTCGCCGAGTAGACCGCCGTTTCCGGGTAGAGGGTCATCAGGCGGTCGACGACGTTCGGCGTGGTCAGGTCGTAGGTATCGACGACGACCTTCCGAATCGCGTCTTCAATCCCGGTTCGCTCGGCAGCCGAAATCGCGGCGGGCTCGCCAGATCTGCACGCAACAACGAAAATGACCGCCGATGCAACGGCAAGGCGGAAGACCCTGAGTCCGATCAAGTTTGTCTCCATGGTGAGACAAAAATGTCTCAAAGAGTGGACAAAACCAGCGGGGAATACCTCTTTCAAGGGGCAAATGCAACGGCTCAGCCGTTGCACGCCTGGTACCGTCATAGCGGGCCGAGCGCCAGACCGGTGCCCGGTCGACCCGCATCCGAGTTGGATCTGGAGGAAAGGTGCGCAAGATCGTTAGAGTCGGTGGTGTAGCGGTAGCGCTGGTTGTGGCCGCCTGCAGCGGCTCCGAGAAGCTCGTCGATGACTCGTTCGAGAAGGACCTCGAGATGGCCTTCACCTCGAGCCCCATCGATCTCCAGAAACCCGCTGAGGCGGCCCAGGTCGTTTCTTCGATCGAGCGGACAGCGCCGCCGGTGAGACGGACCGCGCCTTCTCAAAGGGTCGTCAAGCATGCTCCGGCGCCGCGGAGCACTCCAGCTCCTGTCGAGGTCGCCGTTGACGTCGCGGCTGAGCCCGAACCCGCTCCCGTAGTGATCGCACAAGCTCCGGTCGACGGGATCATCGTCGCAGGCCCGCGCCCGCAGCCGGTGGAATCAGGCGGGGCAGGTCCCATGATCGACGTTTACGGTGGCGACGGTATTGGGATCGGCGTCGTCCTTCGGGGCGGGCGTGCAGGAATCGACCACTGTGACCCGCGCACCGACCGTCGACGCGGCCGCGGTGACCAGGGTGTGTATATCGCGATAAACAACCGCATTCCCATCGTCGGAACGTTCCCCGGCAGTGGTAGAGTGACCGCGTCGGTTCCCCGC
>JBPPMU010000372.1:0-2064 GCA_051306215.1 Gemmatimonadaceae bacterium
TCACACGTGGCTCCCGCAGGGCAGCACCAGGACCACGTAATCTGCACTGCTGCCTCGATGGTCGCGAGAGCACGCGCGGCCGGCGAGCTTCGGGGCCCACAAGGCGATCGGGAAGCACGCCCTGATCAACACTGACGACATCCCGGTCGCACTGAACCCGCTATTGCTGACCGGGGGCCCGGAGCTATTTTCGCGGGGTGGTCCAGGTCATCCCTCCCCGCAGGCGCTGACTCATGCCCGAGAGCACCTTACCGCCGGCTGAAGACCCAACCATCACCGGCCTGCTGCTGGCGTGGCGCGCGGGAAAGCCTGATGCATCCAACAAGCTTTTCCCGCTCGTCTACGATGAGCTTCGCCGAATTGCTCACGGCCAGCTGGGACGCGAGCGGGATGGACACACGCTCGACACCAGCTCCCTGGTACATGAAGCGTATCTCCGGCTCGTCGACCAGACACGCGTGCAATGGGTTGACCGATCGCATTTCCTCGCTGTCGCGACACAGGCTATGCGCCGCATCCTGGTTGACTACGCGCGACGGTATAGCTCGGACAAGCGCGGCAACGCGCCAAGACAGGTGAGCCTCACCGATGCGACGCTGGTAATCGAAGAGCGCGCTGACCTCCTGCTCGCGTTGGATGAAGCGCTCGTGACCCTGGCGAAAGTCGACGAGCGACTGAGCAGGGTAGTCGAGTGCCGCTTCTTCGGGGGACTTACCGAAGACGAGACTGCAGCCGTCCTCGGCGTCACGGCGCGTACGGTTCGGCGCGACTGGACCAAGGCAAAGGGTTGGCTCCACCAGGTGCTCGAGTGATTCCTCCCGATGGTGGGAAGCCGCATCTATCCGGAAGCGCCAAGGACACCTCCGCTGAGTGGTGGCGCCGCGTGTTCGCGGCCGCAGATCGTATGGCCGAGCTTGAACCCGATGAGCAGGTCGCTTTTCTCGAGCAATGCTCCATCGACGATCCCGCGCTTGCCGACTCCGTTAAAGCTCTGCTCGCCAGTGGTGAAGCCGCATCTCCGCTCGATTCCTCTGCCGCGGAACTGGCCGCACCTATTTTCGAGCACGATGCAGCCCGCGACCAGGCGCGCGCTGAAGCCCGGTTCGGTCCGTACCGGATCATCCGCGAGATCGGCAGAGGTGGGATGGGCGCCGTCTACATGGCCGAGCGCTCGGATGACCAGTATCAAAAGAAAGTTGCGCTCAAGATTCTGCCGCCGTGGAGCGCCAGCGATGAGCGTAGCGTCCAGCGATTCGTCGAGGAGCGGCAGATCCTCGCAGCGCTCGACCATCCGGAAATCGCGCGTCTTCTCGACGGAGGAATCACAGCGGACGGCTTGCCATGGTTCGCGATGGAGCTCGTCGATGGCCTGCGGATAGACCAATACTGCGACGAACAACGCCTGCCGGTGGAAGCACGTCTCGAGCTCTTCTGCCAGGTCGCGGCCGCAGTTCAGTACGCGCACCGAAACCTTGTCGTACATCGGGACCTGAAGCCGGCCAACATCCTTGTCACGCCGGAAGGGCGCGTCAAGCTCCTCGACTTCGGGATTGCAAAGCTGCTTGGAGGACAGGCGGCTGAGCTTACCGTAACGAGCGAGCGTCTCCTCACGCCTCTTTATGCGAGCCCCGAGCAGATTCGCGGCGAGCAAATATCCACAGCGAGTGACGTCTATACGCTTGGCGTCCTGCTCCACGTTCTGTTGACCGGACGTTATCCCTACCGCTTGTCGAACTGGGAGCACCACGAAGTTGCACGCGCGGTGCTGGAGCAGGATCCCCTGCGCCCGTCGCTTTCAATTCTTCGCGGCGATGGCCCTGCAAACGGTGATCCGGGTGCGGATGAAGTGGCCGCCGCCCGTCGCAGCACTCCGCCCCGCCTGCGCCGAAGTATCGAGGGCGATCTCGACGCGATCGTCCTGAAGGCAATCGAGAAGGAGCCGGGCAGGCGCTACACGACAGTCGAGCAGCTCGAGACTGACTTGCGCCGGCACCTGGCGGGACAGCCGGTGCTGGCTCAGCCGGAAAGCCGGTTGTATTACGCGCGCAAGTTCGTCCGAAGGCA
>JBPPMU010000373.1:0-14044 GCA_051306215.1 Gemmatimonadaceae bacterium
GAACACGATCGTGCCGATGTACTTTTTGCCGAGCGTGCGCATTCCGGCGACTTCGACCATGACGAACGTGATGAGCGCCAGCACCGCCGTGACGGAGATGTTCCCCGTCGCGGTCGCGCCGTAGGGAATCATGCCCAGCAGGTTCGCGAACAGGATGAAGAAGAACAGCGTCAACACGAACGGGACGTACCGGTCGCCGTGCGGGCCGACGTTCGGCATGACTACCTCGTTCCTGAGGTACAGCACGACCGCTTCGATGCCGTTCGAGAAGCCGCGCGGCGATTCGTCCGGCTTGGAGCCGCCGTGAGCCCGCGCGCCGCCGATCAGAACGACGAGGCAGAGCGCGGCGGCAATCCAGAGAAACACGACGTGCTTGGTCGGCGAGAGGTCGAGCGTGAATCCGCCGATCTGAATCGGCTTCCAGCGGGGCAGCTCGAGGTGGCACGCCCAGCCCGGCGCCAGGCACGGATACTCGAGCGAGTGCGAGTCGGTGATGTGCGGCGTGATGATGTCCACGCGTGCGGGGACGTTCGTCGCCTGCCGCACCGCCTCGTCCTGCGTGACGGGAGCCGCCGGGGTTGCGTGATCCTGCGCCGCCGCGGCGGGCGCGAACAGAGCGCCGAGAATCAGCGTGATCGCGAGGAGAAAGCGTCGAGGCATCATCGCTCCAGCATGACCGGTTCGAGGATGCTCGTGGCGAACAGGAACGCGGCGAGGCTGAAGAGCGCGGCCGCGAGCGGCAGGCCGAGCGTTCCCATCGCCAGGAACCCGTAGGCGACGAGTGTCGCGAAGCGCAGGAGCGAGCCGATTCCCCAACCGATGATGACTCCCTGGCCGCGCATCGCGTGCAGGATCATGAAGGACGCGAGCTGAACCGCCAGGGCGAGCGCGGCGCTGATGGCGATCGCGCGCATGTTCTCGGCGCCCGGGAAAACGAGCGTCATGACGAGCGCGATGAGGGCGATGAGGCCGGTCGCCGCGGCGAGGAACCGGAGGGACCGCTTCAGGACGGGCGACATTTTTTGCTGGCGAGCATCGTGATTGCGACGCAGATGGAGTTGTGGTGGACGGTGCGGCTCATTGCTTTTCGGGCTTCCTGCCGTGGGGCGCCATCAATTTTCGGTACATGCTGTAGAACCCTGCGGCACCGCCGCCGAACACGCCGAGCAGGAGGAAGAGGGGTCCCGTTCCGAACCTGTCGTCGAGCCAGTCACCGCCCAGCGCGAACAGGACGAGAGCGACCGCAAATTGAAGTCCCGCAGCGGCATAGCCGCTGGTGGAAGGTGCTTCGTCATGTTGGTCGCTCCCATCGTCGCCGCCGGGAATTTTCGCGCTCACGATCTCCTCAGCAAATGCGACTTTCGGTGGGATGTTGGAGATGAATTTACCGCTTGTGAAATTTTTCTCAAGCTACCGGACATTTTGACCGGCCAATGTGGAAAGTCACAAAAATGATTTTCCAAGTTGATGCAGCACAGCGATTTAGATGTTGCATTTTCTATTGCGTCTGGTCTCTTCTGTAGATAAGTTCGCCCGTTCACAGAAACGTGAGCAGCAGGTCGGCCGCGGCGTTTTCATCGGGTCAGTATAGTGGATATCAAGCTCGTCTTTCCAATCGCAGCAGCAGCGACTCTCGCGTTCGCGTGCGGACCGTGGAGTCAGACGCAAGCCGATTCCCGCGTGTCGCAGCAGCACGTCACTGATGGAAAGCCGTTGGGCACCGTGCTCGAAGTTCGCGCCGGTGGCGAGATCGATCTCGCGTTGCGCGTGACGAACAACAGCAAGCGCACGCTCGAGCTGCTCTTCCCCGACGGATTCACGCACGACTTCTTCGTGCTCGATTCCGAGGGACACGAAGTGTGGCGCTGGAGCGAGGGGCGCATGTTCACCTCCGCGATCCAGACGCGGCTGCTGCGCTCGACGGGCAGCGTGACTTATCACAACACGTCGAAGCGGCAACTGCCGAAGGGCGAGTACACCGCGGTCGCCGTTCTGCGGAGCGACAATCACCCAATGGAAACCAGGGTCGCGTTCGAACAGCAGTAAGTAGCTGCTGAGCGCCTTCGGCCGCGCAACACCATGCTTGGAAGAGCCTCCGCGTTAGCCGGAGGTTTTTCTTTTTGCCAGCACTCTACTGGCATCGGCCGTTTGCATAGGTAGCGGACGGCTTGCGTTGCCCGTATTCTCGATCGCGAGCATATCAATCATCCCCCGCCTTAATGGCGCCATGTGCCCCGATCACATAGCTAACAAACAGTTCGAGGATGACGTGCGGAGAGTGGCGGAGGCTGTGTGGGAACTTCCCCCCGGAGCGATACAGCCACAACACTACACTACGGATTCGGTAGTTCGCGAGCTTGACGGCTTGGCGAGGCTGCGTGATGTCACTCACCTTGTAATGGCTACGACCAGCACGAAGTTGGATAAGGTGAAGAGTGATGTAGCGAAGTTGAATGCGGCAGCCAAAATAGAGGGAAGGAGTGCCGCGCTCACGGCGCAGTGGCTGATCACGAGCAAGCAACTCGAAGCCGAGCACATCAAATACGCGCGGGATCGAAAAGTGACTGCCTTAACGCTTTCCAACTTCCGGTCACGCGTTTTTAATGGGCGAGCTTATGTCGAGAAGAGGGAGAAAGCTGCGTTTGGCTCTGCGCGAAATTTGGCAGATGGTACGATTACGATCCCGAACGACGAATACGTGCCCCTCCCAATGTCTAGCTCACCCTATGACGCGGTGGCTGGCAAAGTCAGAAATGACGAGAGTCGCCTGATAGATGTTGGTGAAATCGCGGTTGGTCTTCGTGCCGGCAAGACCTTTGTCATGCTTGCTCCCTTTGGCTCAGGGAAGAGTCTCACTGCACGAGAAGTCTTTGGGCTGTTAGGCCGCGACCTTTTGCGCGGCGACTCAGAAGTGACGCCGCTCGCGATTAATCTCCGGGAGAACTGGGGCAACCTCTACGCTGACGAAATTCTCGAAAGACACGCACGTTCGCTCGGCTTCACGCCGAGAGAAACCTTGACAATCGCATGGAGAATGGGAATCGCGCCGCTGATTCTCGATGGCTTTGACGAGCTGGCAGCGCAGGCGGTGGTTCGATCGACTGATCTTAATTTCCTTCGTGATGCGCGAGCCCAAGCGCTGAAGGCTGTTCGTGACTTGATCCAAAACACCCCCACAGGGGTTGGTATCCTAATCGCAGGACGGGATCACTACTTCGACAATCTTCGCGAGCTCCAGCATTCTCTAGGCCTCCATGGCAGGTCGTTCGAAATCGTTCGCCTGGATGAGTTCACGGAAGCCCAAGCAACCCTCTTTTTGAGGAAATACGGCGAAGAATCTGGGCTCCCCGACTGGCTTCCAAGAAAGCCGTTGATCCTTGGGTATCTCGCGCACAAAAAGTTACTTCCGGACATTCTCGCGATTGATCATTCGCGCGGTTTTGGCTACGCCTGGAACACTTTCCTTGACCTGGTATGTGAAAGAGAGTCGGCACACGAACTGGCGTCGATGAACCCGATAACCGTTCGGCATGTTCTGGAGCGACTCGCATCTGATGTTCGCGCGACGCCAACAGGAACCGGTCCCATCGCGGGAGTTGATTTGGCCGAGGCTTATCGGCTAGAGACCGGCGAAGTGGCAAGCGAGGGCGTCCTCATGCAGTTGCAGCGCCTTCCTGGTCTGACGCCGCGGGAGCAGGATCCCGGAGCCCGTTCGTTTGTCGATGAGGACTTGCTGGCGGCCTTACAGGGGAGCGCCATTGCGAGGCTTATTCTCGAGGGAGCGGGGAAATGGTCGCCGAGAAATTGGCTGACGCCACTTGAGGAAAAAGGTGTTGCGATGGCGTCGTATTTGGTCAGCGAAGCGGGGGGAACTGCGGAGACGGCCGTCTCGGTGGCTCTCAGGCTCGCCTCAGTTGCCAACAGATCGCAACAGGAGAATCAAGTCATTGCCGACGTGGCGTCAGTCGCGCTCGAAATGGCTCGGGAATTGGCGACGCTTGATGCTCGATCTCTTGTGGTTGAATCTGCGACGTTCAAGAAGATGGACCTTGAGGATCTGAGCGTCGATCACTTGTTCCTACGCAACTGCGTCATCGAAGAAATTAGGATAGGGCCTAGGATTGCAGATTCGTCTCTGCGAGTAACAGAATGCCTCCTCGGCCGAGTCGTGGGTGTGGCGACTGATGAGGGGCTTCCTGAAGATATTTTTGTGGGTTGCATGGCGGAGCAGTTCGATGACACCTCGACGACGGCTGCTGCCTTGAGGCTAAGGGTGCCGGCAGGCGTGAAAGCGCTGGTTACGGTTATCCGTAAGCTTTACTTCCAGGCTGGCGGTGGACGTCGTCTCGCTGCCCTAAAGAGAGGAATTACGGACCCGATCGTCGCCGCTTGCATCGATGACATCGTGCATATTCTTGAGGCAGAAGGGATGATCTGGGTTAGCAATGCCATTGCGCACCCAGCACGGCGGCAGACGGCCCGTGCTCGCAAATTGCTGGCGGAGCTGAGCACTTCCCAAGACCCAGTGATGCGTCGAGCCCTAGAGCTGTAACTGCCTGGGCAGATCCGGAAACCACTTATCGTCCTCTTGTAAGGGGCTCAAGTTTCCCGGCTTTCACAACGCCTTCGCCTCGCCCGCGCCCACCGCTGACCTTTCTCCAGGCGAGGACTTTTCGGGCGCGGGTCGGGCACTGCTCTCTGTCGGAGCGCTGCCCCCGTAGCGTATTCTTACGCATGCGACCCAGCACTCCAGCCGTAACCGCAATCATTGTCGAGCAGGGGCGGACTCTCGATTTCATCGACGCCACCACACAGCGTCTCGAAACGCCCGAAGAGTATGTAAGGCAAGAGATTGCGAAGTCACTAGTCCGCGAATACCGCTATCCGAAAGGCGATATTGAAATTGAGTTCACGCTTCGGCTCGGAACCAGGAAACCCCGAGCGGATATCGTCGTGTTTGCGCCGAAAACCGATCACAAGCAGGAGAACGCTGCGATCATTCTGGAATGCAAGGCGTCTACGATCCGCGCGGCTGATAAGAAAGACGGCGTTGGCCAGCTGCACAGTTATATGGCAGCGTGTCCGAATGTCGTGTACGGAATGTGGACAAACGGCATGGAGCGCTTTTGCTACCGCCGAATTGTGAAAGGCGGGCACGTCACCATCGAAGAAGTCCCAGATTTGCCGGAATTCGGGCGAGAAGACGCGGATGATGATCGCCCGCGTTTTGATCAGCTCAAACCAGCGACTTCAGACGCTCTGCTCTTCGCTTTTCGTCGGTGCCACAACTTCATCGCCGGCAATCAAGGCCTGCAAAAGTCGCAGGCTTTTTGGGAACTGCTGAAGCTCATCTTTTGCAAGATTCACGATGAGCGGCACAACGATGTTGTGGAATTCTTCGCAGCCGGGAACGAGCGCCATGGAATCAACGGGCCGCTGAAAGTCGCTCGCCGAATTGAGCAGCTGTTTAGTCGAGTCAAGGATGACTACCCGTCCATTTTCGAGTCGAGCGAAGGCATCAGGCTGAAGCCCACCGTTCTAGCCTATTTGGTAACCCAGCTCCAGATGTACTCGCTCCTAGAAAGTGACATTGATGTTAAGGGGCGTGCCTACGAGGAAATCGTTGGATCGAATCTCCGAGGAGATAGGGGGGAGTTCTTTACCCCGCGAAATATCTGCCGAATGGCGGTCGAAATGCTCGATCCGACCGAAAAGCAGTTAATTCTCGACCCAGCGTGCGGAACTGGAGGATTTCTCATCACGGCTATGAATCATGTGATAGAGAAGATTCAGAAGGCTGAATTAGCAAAATGGGGGCACAAGGTAGACCGCGCTGAGAAAGCAGTACGAGATCGCATTGAAAAGTTCGCGGAGCAGCTGATTGTGGGGCTCGACTTCAACCCTGAATTGGTTAAGGCGAGCAAGATGAACATGGTTATGAACAACGACGGAGCTGGCGGCCTATTTCAAGCAAACTCGCTAGACGCCCCGGCTACGTGGGACGCCGATCTAAGACAGCGCGGGATCATGGGCCGCGTCGACTTGTTGTTTACCAATCCCCCTTTTGGTTCGAAGATTCCCGTCACCGACCCCAATGTGCTGGAGAAATACGACTTGGGGCATGCCTGGGCGTACGACAAAAAATCGGATCGCTGGACGAAGACTGATGCTCTCCAGAAATCTCAACCACCCGAGATTCTGTTTATCGAGCGTTGCGTGAGATTTCTCGCACCGGGGGCCGGCAGGGCGGCAATCGTATTACCCGACGGAATCCTGGGCTCCCCTGGACTTGGCTACGTGAGAGACTGGATCCTCCGAAATACTCGAATTCTTGCGAGCATCGACTTACACCCTGACACATTTCAGCCGTTCGTAAGTATCCAGACCAGTCTCCTGGTATTGCAGCGAAAGTCGGACCAAGAGATAGGCCTTGAGTCAGCAGCCGGTCGGATGAATGACTATCCAGTATTTATGGCAGTCGCGAATCACGTAGGCCACGACAAACGAGGCAATGTGGCGTATGTCCGCGACCAGCACGGTAATGAAATCGTTGAGGAATGCGAAGAACAAATCAAAGACTGGGTGGATGGTACGCCCGTTTATAAGCATGAGCGCCGCCTGAAGAAGGTTGTTGACGACAACACTATCCAAGTCGCCCAAGCATTTCAGAGATGGCTGTCCGCGCAAGACTAGCGCCGCTTCCGCAACCTGAACGAAGCGATTGGCCGTGGCACCATTTGCAGTGTGCCACCGTCAGTTCTGCGGAGTTGGCACGCGGAGATCGTCGAATGGAGGCGGAGACATATTTGTCGTCCGGGTATGGGTTCCGGCGCCGGATAGAGACGGGTGGTGATGCTTGGGTGAGATTTGGCGAGCTCGCTCGATTAACCGCCCCGCCGAGGATTAAGCAGATTTTCGTGGATCCCCAATATGGGGTGCCTTACTTGAATACCAGTCAGGTATTCCACCCGCGACCGCGCGCACGGAAATGGTTGGCTGCTAGTAAGACTACGAAGGCAGACGCTCGCATGTCAGCCGCCGGCACGATCTTGGTTATGGCATCAGCTTCGCCTGGACGGGCGACTCTCGTCACCAATGCGCACGAACGTGCGTTCATCTCACATCACTTCATGCGCGTTGAGCCGATTGACCAGCTCATGTCAGGTTGGGTTTACGGGTTTCTAAGGTCAGTCCAAGGACGCGCAATGATGAGTGGGTCGCAGTACGCTAGCATAATTCGCCACATTGAACCGCACCATGTGGCTGCCTTGCCAGTCCCAATCGTTTCGGCCGAGATCGTAACTCGTTTTAACGACCTAGTACGTCGCATTCTAACTCTGCGAAATGACTCGTTTCGGTTAGCGAATGACGCCGACTTACTATTCGCCCGATCGGTTGGTGAGGTCGAGAACCAACAAGACGAGGCAGCTTTCTCAGTGCGTGCTTCAACACTGGCGTCGGGTCGGCGCAGGCTGGAAGCGGCGTATCACACTCCTGTAGCTGCTGCAATCCTCGCAAAGTTCAAGCGTGTTGACCGTCTGGGGGACTTGTGCAACGGCGTGTGGTGGAAGAGCCGCTTTCAAAGATTCTACGGCGAGAATGGCATCCCATATCTAAGCGCCGAAGAACTCTTCACCATAAATCCGATTGGGAGTAAGCGAATTCTAGTGAAACCCGGAGACAACCACGAATCCTATTTCGTCGAACCCGGGTGGATCGTTATGGCTTGCTCCGGGCAGACCTATGGGCTCAACGGTGCCGCGATGCTAGCCACAGAGCATCACGCAAAGACGTTTTTCTCCCACGATCTGATCCGAATCCTCCCAGACCACGCGAAGGTCCAGGCTGGATACTTGCTGACCGCCCTGACGCACCCCACGCTCGGTCGGCCGCTTCTGATTCGAGCCGCGTATGGAACTAGCATCCCTCACTTGGATCCGGCGGATGTCGCAGATTTTTCCGTCGTGCGTCTGGATCCCGAAGTCGAGGGCCAGATCGCGCATGTGGCTGAGGCCTCAGCGCGAGCGAACGCGGAGGCAGATGCGATGGAACGTGCAATCGCCGCTGCCGCCTCAGTCATCATTGACGAAGCGCTGGCGCCATAGCTGGTAGCGGGCCCGCTCGTACGACAGATTCCGCTCCGGTTACGCCAGCGGATTGAACACCGGCGCTGGCCAGCCACCGGCAGGTGCCGGATTTTAGGCCACGTCTCGGAGTTCCCTGCCATCCAACGAGCGCCGACCCGGGTACGCAGCTCGCCGGAGATCGCAATCCACTCGCGGAACCGCGAACTTGGCTACTCGATCAGCTTATGCTGCTTACGAGCACTGGACGAGACGGCGTTGCGGCACCGCTCGCACGCGAAGCCTCGCTGGGCGGAGCATTGACGAACAGCTGATCGAATGCAGGGTGCTCGAGCAATATCTCGCAGACGTAGGGATCGAACTGCTTTCCCTTGAGTCGCATGAACTCTGCTCGTACCTGCGCGGGCGACAAAGCGGCTCGATACGGCCTGTCGGACATCATTGCATCCGCTGTATCAGCCAGCATGATGATTCTGGACCACAGTGGAATCCGCTCGCCCGCAATGCCGTGCGGATACCCAGTTCCATCCCAGTTCTCATGGTGATGGAGCACGGGCAGAACGCAATCTTGAAGGTCTGTCAGCCTCTGAATCAGCTCCGCGCCGAGACCAGAATGCGTCTTCATAATAGCAAATTCGTCGGCCGTCAGCTTTCCGGGCTTGCTCAAGATCGGCCCGAAAACCTCGTGAATCTTGCCCACGTCGTGGAGAAGCGCCGCGACGTAAATGCGCTCGATCTCTTTGCGGCTGAGTCCGAGCATTTCGGCGATAACGCGAGTATTTGCTGCCACGCGGCGTGAATGGCCGGACGTGTAGGGGTCTCTCGCTTCAATCGCGGCCACCATCAAGTCCAATAGCTCGCGATTGGTCCGCTGCAACTGGGTATTCGTCTTGTACAGCTCTCGCACCCCGAAAAGTGGTATTGCGAGCATCGCAACCCCAATCGGGCCAAACTGTGTGTAAAACCAAGCAAATACGAAAACGAAGGGGAGCGCGAGCAGGTCGTAGAGAACCTCGGTGGGATTGTGGGCAGCTATCAGCGCCCAGAACCCAGTGCCCGTGCTGATCGCAACTGCACCGTACAATGCGATTGTGTTGACAAGCACAAAAAGAGGCAGAGCCACCGCTACGGCAGGAATCAGTGTGGAGCTGTACTGCAAGACCGACGTACCGCCAAGCATGCGATACACGAGCACGCAGATGGCGGCCGAAAGAACCATTTGCGCCACGTTGAATACGACTTTGATCGGCGGCCTTCGACCGAATATCTCGCAGGCAAGCATCGCAGCTCCAATCGCGGCCAGTACTGTCCAATTCGGACTCAGGACAATGGCTGCGAGAAACGGAAGGAACGCGATCGAGCCAATCGAACCTTTCGGCGACTTGCGGTATCCACTTAACTGAAAAACAACCCCCAGAACGGCGAACCATATCGCCGCCTGTGCCTGATCAGCGGGAACCTCGGGCGACAGTTGGTACACGACCATCGCTAGCGTGGCCGACGCCGCAACGATGGCAAATACGTAGACCTTAATCCATGTCATAGATAAGAATTAGAACCCCCGCCCCAATCAACCCCAAATAACCGTGTCCCGAAAAGCCGCTGCGAAAAAACCGCAGATAAGCTCAGCCAGAAAACTCACTTAGCGTCACCTCCCAAAGGGTAGTCATACGCAGCGCTCGCTGACGTATGCTGTCTCGGTTGGCTCCGCTCTTAACGCTTGGCCTCGCCTCGCTCGTACTCCGCTCTTACCGGGGTCGTGGGTTCTTTTTTCCTCTAGTCGTCTCGACTCTTGAAGGTCCACAGGCCCGCACCACGCGAGCCCGCCGCAAAAACATTCGCTACCTGTTGTATTCCAGCCAACGGTTCGTCGCGTCCAGGACCGCCAGAACGCTCGCTGTCTCCGCGCTCTCCCGAATCTCGCATGTCCCCGTCAATATCCTGTTATCCCGGCCCACGTGCGCCGTTACACCCACCACCACGATGTTCCGCTCGAAGATGCCCATGATCTTCACACCCTCGAACACCAGCTTCTTGTCGCCGTAAGCCCGGGAGATCGCCAGCAACGTCGCCCGCGCGGCCAGCTCGACCCGCGACCGCTCGCTCTCGACCCCCTCGGCCTCCCCTACAAAAGCATCTGTTCCCTTCCGCAGCGTCACCCGGCAGGTCGTACCCTTGGCCCGGGACCCGCGAACCTCCACATCCTCGAAGTAAATATGCCGGCCATCTGAAATTCGGCCAGCGTTTTCTGCGACTTCAGTTGTTTTGGAAACGGATGATTCCGGGCGCCCCGTCTCGCTCGTGATCGCCACCGAGACCTTACGATGGTCCACCCGCATCCCCAAATGCGCTATCAACGCACTCTCGATGTTCCGCACAGTCTGCTTGGCCGGATACTCGGCCGTTGTCAAAACGTGAATCTCGTTAACCGAGCCCGTGTCGCCCGCCACGATCCGCGCCGAAATCACACCGGGAAGCGTCGAGATGAGATCCTCGGCCCGCTTCAAAGGCAGTACGCTACCGGCGATCGGCGATTGTGGAGACGTCAAAAACCTGGCTGGTAGGGGTCGAATTCCGGCGCACGAAAAGCGCGCCGCAAAGTCTTCTCCCGCATGAACTTCGCGCGCGCGGCGGCAGCAATATGAGGCTCCGCCAGGCGGAGTGCAAGAAAAAGATGCGGCGCGAAATTCTCTCAGCTCACCTCGATTTCGCTTTCGACCAAGCCGTAGTCTCGCAATTTGCGATACATGGTCCGCTCGCCAATGCCGAGCATCTGCGCGGCCCGCCGGCGATTCCCCCGCGTCTCCTTGAGAGCGGCCTCGATCGCCGCCCGCTCGATCTCGGCCATGGTCATACCCGGCTCGATCGTCACGGCGTTGGGCGGGGGCGGCTGGTCCTGCGGCTCGATGGCGGCCGCGATCTGGGGAAAGCGCTCCGCCCCGGCGATCTCCCGCAAGCCGCCCGCGCCCTGGTCGTCCACCCGCCGGCGCAGCTCCTCCATCTGGAGCTTGAGCTCGACCAGACTCCGGAGAATGAACTCGAGCTCGCGGCCGTGCGCCGCCTCGGTGTCGCGCATAACCGGCCCCACGTGCACCGGAAGAAAGCGCGCGACGCCACCCTCCCTGATCTGCCGGGGAATGTCCTGCGGCCCGATCTCGCGCCCGGGCGCCAGCACCACCATGCTCTCGATCAGGTTGCGCAGCTCGCGCACGTTACCCGGCCACGGATACTCCACCAGCAGCTGCATCGCCTCCGCCGAGATGCCGTGGAACGGCCGCTCGTGCCGCTCGGAGAACTCGCGGATGAACCGCCGCACCAGCAGCACGATGTCCTCACGCCGCTCCCGCAGCGGCGGCAGGTAGATGCTCAGCACATTGAGCCGGTAGTACAGATCGGGGCGGAACAGCCCCTCCTCCACCCGCTGCCGCAGCGGCTGGTTCGTCGCGCTCACGACCCGCACGTTCACGGGAATCGTCGCGGTACCGCCGAGCCGGGTGATCTCGCGCTCCTCGAGCACGCGGAGAAGCTTGACCTGCGTGGCGACGGGCATGTCGCCGATCTCGTCCAGGAACAGCGTGCCGGTGTTGGCCAGCTCGAATCGCCCGATCCTGCGCTCGGCGGCGCCGGTGAACGCGCCCTTCTCGTGCCCAAACAGCTCGCTCTCCAGCAGAGTCTCGGGTAGCGCGCTCACGTTGACGGCGATGAACGGCTTGGAGCGGCGCGGACTCAATCTGTGAATGGCGCGCGCGACGAGCTCCTTCCCCGTGCCGCTCTCGCCTTCGACGAGCACGGTGCTGGTGACGGGCGCTATCTGCTCGACCTTCACCAATACTTCACGAATCGCCTCGGATTCGCCGTACAGCCCGGTCTCGCTCGCGAGCCGCACGCGATCGAGGTGCCGGCGCACGACGCCGAACAACTCGTCGGGAGAGATGGGCTTGGTGTACACGGCCGAGAAGCCGGCGGCGCGGAGGCGGTTCTCGAGGTTGCGGTCGGCGATGTCGGCAAGGCCGATCACTGCCACGCCGCTCCAGAGCTGCTCTTTTGCGGTATGCAGGTTCATGGGCTCGGCGAGTCCGCCCGTGAACACGATGAGGTCGGGCTTCTCCCGCTCTATCTCCCTCGCCATGTCGTCCATCGGCGACACCAACGCGGTCTCGATCTCGCTCTCTTCCAGCCGCGCGTTCAGGCGGACAGCGGTCTCGACGTCCGCGAGAGTTATCAGAACTTTCATCTTCGTTGCGCGCATGCCGAGGGACGACGTGTCACCCAGTGGCCCCTACGCTCGCAAACTGCGCTCGCTAACACGGGGCCTTGGGCGACACGTCGTCTCTCGGCCTGCCCCGGCATTGGTGTCATTTGCCGCCCTCGTGAACTGCGGAGCCGCGGAGGACGTCGCAGGCGTGGACGACGATCGGGTCGAGGGCGGACAGCGCGTCGCGAACACCGTTGGGCGAGCCCGGGAGATTCACGATCAAAGTTTTGTTGCGCGCGCCTGACAGACCCCGGGAGAGTGCCGCACGTGGGAAATTCTCGAGTGACCGTGAGCGGATGCGCTCGGCGATGCCGGGCGCTTCGCGCTCGATGACGACGCGGGTCGCTTCCGGCGTTACGTCCGTGGGGCTGAGGCCGGTGCCGCCAGTGGTGAGGATCAGGTCGGCGCTGTCGGAGTCGCACCACGCCACGAGACGAGCGATGATCGCGGGGCCGTCGTCGGAGACGAGCTCGCGCGCGGCGAGGGTGTGCTTGCCGGCGGTGATCCAGTCCACGATGGCGTCACCGGAAGTGTCGGCGCCGTCGCCCGCGAAGCGGGAGGTGGAGATGGTGAGAACGGCGACGCGCACGGTTGCGGCGCTAGAGGTGCGAAGCGTGCTTGTAGAACGGCAGCTTCTGCACGGTTCCCTCTACACGGCGGCCGCGGATCTCGACTTCCACCTTCGATCCCTCGGCTGCGCCGTCGGGCGGGAGATACGCGGTCGCGATCGGAACGTTGAGGGTGGGGCTCATGGTTCCGCTGCGCACGACGTCCACCTGCTGGCCTTCATAGAAGACGGGATAGCCGTGCCGCGCGACGACGCGGTCGTGCAGCGTGAAGCCGGCGAGCTTGCGCGGGATGCCGTCGCTTTTCTGCTTTTCCAGGACGTCTTTGCCGACGAAGTCGTCCTTCTTCAGCTTGACGAGCCAGCCGAGGTTGGCCTCGAGCGGCGTGATGGTGTCGTCGATGTCGTTGCCGTAGAGGGCCATCCCCATCTCGAGCCGCAGCGTATCGCGCGCGCCGAGTCCCGCCGGCGTCACCGCGCCCGTTTTCATGAGCGCGTCCCAGATAGCCGGGCCGTTCTCGTTGCGGAAATACAGCTCGAAGCCGTCCTCGCCGGTGTAGCCCGTGCGCGAGATCGTCACGTGCCGCACGCCGCCGACGGAGCACTTGTCGAACCAGTAGTACTTGATCTTCGACAGGTCGGCGTCGGTGAGCGGAGCGAGAATCTCTGCCGCGCGCGGCCCCTGGAGCGCGAGCAGCGCGGTCGCGTCGCTGATGTCTTCGATCACGCACTCGAACGACGCGCTGTACCGGCCGATGTGCGCGAGGTCCTTAGCCCGGTTCGACGCGTTGACCACCATCATGTAGTGGTCCTCGGCGCGGTACAGGAGGCAGTCGTCCTCGATGGTGCCACGCTCGTTGAGGATCGTCGAGTACTGCACCTGGCCGACCTCGAGCACGCCGACGTCGTTCGTGGTGACGTAGTTCAGGAAGTCGCACGCATCCTTGCCGCGAACGATGAACTCGCCCATGTGGCTGACGTCGAACAGGCCGCACGCGGTGCGCACCGCCTTGTGCTCGGCGGTGATCCCGGCGGGGTACTGAATCGGCATCACGTACCCCGCAAACGGGACCATCTTCGCGCCGAGCGCTACGTGGATGTCGTGGAACGGCGTGCGGATCGGCTCGGGGGTGGGCCGGT
>JBPPMU010000374.1:0-6446 GCA_051306215.1 Gemmatimonadaceae bacterium
CTCAGTCTGTCTGCCGTCTTCCATCCGACCCCCCGTTTAGCTGAATGCCGAGTTCCGATGAATGCCAAGCTAGCCGGGCGGCAGGGCACGATCTCGCCGTTTCCGGACACGCCGGCAGGTAACTGCCGCCCTGTCCGAAAATGGCTAGTTCGTAGGCTGCGAGGGACTATCTTCCGGAGGCACTTTAAGAAATCATGAACCGCGTATGAACAAGGTATGAACAAGGTATGAACAAGGTATGAAAAACGATTCTGAGGCGTTTTACAGTGCTCTTGTTTCGAGGGATCCCAGGTTTGACGGCGTCTTCTACGTCGCTGTCACCTCGACGGGCATCTATTGCAGGCCGGTTTGCACGGCGAGAACACCAAGGGCAACAAACTGCAGGTTCTTCGGCTCCCGCGAGCTGGCGGAGAAATCCGGATTCCGTCCCTGCCTGCGTTGCCGCCCGGAGCTCGCACCGGGTAATGCGCCTGTCGACGATGGAGGCCGCATCGCGGGACTCATTGCCCAGCGAATAGACGAAGGAATGCTCGATGACGGCGCGGGGCTCGAGCGCATCGCCACTCAGTTCGGCTGGAGCTCGCGGCAGATCAGGAGGATACTGAGGCGGCAGCTAGGTGTTTCGCCAATCGAGCTGGCTCTCACGCGGCGTCTCCTTCTCGCCAAGCAACTTCTAACGGAAACGCGCCTCCCGATAACAGAAGTTGCTGTCGCGAGTGGATTCTCCAGTCTCAGGCGATTCAACGATGCCTTCAGCAGACGTTACAGCATGCCGCCGACGCGATTCAGGAAAGGCGTCGGGGATTCGGCATCGCCGTCGGCCGGTGGAACGTTCACGCTTCAACTTGGCTACCGCGCTCCATTCGACTGGGAAGGTTTGCTGAGCCTCATCGGCGCGCGCGCGATGGCTGGAGTCGAGGCAGTAACCGGGTCGGAGTACCTCCGCACAGTCGAGCTCGGACCGCACCGCGGCTGGATCAGAGTCGGCGATCTCGCGGAACGACGCACGCTTCAGGTCGAGCTCACACACTCGCTCACTCCGGCCCTTCCCGTCCTCCTCGGCAGGCTTCGCAACCTTTTCGACCTGAGCGCCAGGCCCGATGTCATCGCGGCGCATCTCGCGAGTGACCCGGTGCTGTCGCGGAGCGTGGCGGCTAGCCCCGGGCTGAGAGTGCCTGGTGCCTTCGACGGGTTCGAGCTCGCCGTGCGGGCGATACTCGGGCAGCAGGTATCGGTTAAGGCGGCGACGACACTGGCCGGAAGATTCGCTGAAGCGTTCGGACAGCCGATCGCGACGCCTTATGGTGAGCTGCGCAGGCTTTCTCCGCTTCCGGCAACCGTTGCTGCGGCGAGCCTCTCCGACATAACGTCACTGGGAATCACGGGTCCGCGGGCCGCGAGCATCAAAACACTCGCGGAAGAAATTTCGTCCGGGAGACTTCGACTCGACCCAGGGACCGATCATCAGGTCGCAGCCGATCAGCTGGTGTCTCTTCCCGGCATTGGCCCCTGGACTGCCAGCTATGTGGCGATGCGCGCGCTGCGCTCACCCGACGCGTTTCCCGCCGGCGACTTGATTATCCGGAAGAACCTTGGCGGAGTGACGGCGGCGCGGGCGGAAGAAATGTCGCTCGCGTGGAGCCCGTGGAGGAGTTACGCGACGCTTCATCTCTGGCGCGGCAGGCCGATTCTCAACAGGTGAGTGCAACTTCGCGTAAAGATCTCTGTAAGAAGCTCATGAGATCTTTTCCCCGTTCACGATCACGCGAAGAAGAATGAAGAAAATCCTGATTGCCGGAACCACGCTTGGAATCCTTGCTGCCTACGCCGCATGCGAGCCCCGCACCGAGGCCGAAGCGCGACCTGCGGCGCCGGCAGCAACAGAGACCGTCACACAGGGAAATGCGACAGTTGCGGTGCGTTATGTGACGGCGACCACTGGCAACGCCGCAAGGTACAGGATTCGCGAGCAGCTCGTCGGCCTCGATCTTCCCAACGACGCGGTCGGGGAAACCAGCGCCGTAACTGGAGCTATCGCCGCTGATGCGAAAGGAAACATCATCGCCGGTTCATCGAAGTTCACTGTCGACGTGACTGGCCTCAAGAGCGACAAGGACCGGCGCGACAACTTTGTGCGCCGCCGCGTTCTCGAGACAGAGCAGCATCCGATCGTCACGTTCGTGCCGAAATCAGTGCGCGGTGTTTCGCTTCCGCTTCCGACCTCGGGGACGCGATCGTTCGAGCTGATCGGCGACATGACTGTTCGCGGAACGACAAGGCCGACAGTATGGAAAGTCGACGCAACGTTCCATCCCGACCGCATGACCGGCGCAGCTTCGACATCCTTCACGTTCGATGATTTCGGAATCACTCAGCCGCGCGTTCCGGTTGTATTGAGCGTTGACGAAACGATCAAGCTCGAGCTCGATTTCGTTCTTGTGCCGGCTCGCTGAGAAGTCTCCGGGGGTGAGCGCCCCGGTTGACGAGGTCTGAAGGCAGGCGTAGGTTAGGGAATCCAGAGTCATCCTATCGGGATTGATCTAACTCCTTACGCTCCAATGGCTAACAAAACTCTTGTCCCCCTGGCGCTCGTGGCGGCGCTCTGTTTCATCGCCCGTGCTTCGGCCGCCACAGCGCAGGAGCAGGAGAAACCCGACAGCTCCGCCGCTGCCAGAGATTCCGCCGGAGCGCAGACCCTCGATCCCGTGAGGGTGGATGCAAGGACTGGCCGCCGCTATGCGCCGGGCTACAGCCGAACCGGCACGAAGATGCCCGCGCTCCCGCGCGATGTCCCGCAGTCGCTCGTGACGATAAGCGGCCAGCTCGTCCGCGACCAGGCGATGCAGGGCCTGTCGGATGTCGTGAGGCTCGTGCCGGGCGCAACAATGGGGCAGGGCGAGGGAAATCGCGACCAGGTGACGATCCGGGGAAATAATTCTACCGCCGACTTCTTCGTCGATGGAGTCCGTGACGATGCCCAGTACTTCCGCGACCTCTACAATCTCGAGCGCGTCGAAGCGCTGAAGGGCTCCAACGCGATGGTCTTCGGCCGCGGCGGCGGTGGCGGAATTCTCAATCGCGTCACCAAGGAAGCAAACTGGCGGACGCGTTACGAAGCGACGGCCGAAGGCGGCACATTCGGCGCACGGCGGATCTCGACGGATATCCAGCAGAACATTTCTTCGCGGTTCGCCGCCCGTCTCAACAGTGTCCACGAGAATTCAGACCTCTACCGTGACGCTGGCTTCATCGAGCGCTCCGGATTCAACCCGACGCTGACATTCGGCACGCGATCGCGGCGCACCCGCGTTTCGCTCGGGTACGAGTTCTTCGACGACAAGCGAACCGCTGACCGCGGAATACCGTCGTTCATGGGGAAACCTGTCGATACAGATCCGCGGACTTTCTTCGGAAATCCGGAGGAGAGCCGGTCGGCCGCCACCGTGAGCAACGCGCAGGCCACTATCTCGCACGATGCGGGAGCGGTTCAGGTCCGCAACCACACACGATTCGCTGATTACGACAAGTTCTACCAGAACATCTTCCCGGGCTCGGTCAACGCCAATGGGACAACCGTCGCGATCTCCGGCTACAACAACTCGACGGGTCGCCGAAACGTTTTCAACCAGACGGATCTCAACTGGAACGTCAGAACCGGCAGCGTCGTTCACGACATCCTTGTCGGGGCGGAGATCGGAAGACAGTCCAGCAGCAGCCTCCGCCATACAGCGTACTTCGACGGCGACGTGACAACGGTGCACGTTCCGGTCGCGGATCCGCGCCTCGAGTCCGGGATGACATTCCGCCAGAGCAGCGCTGATGCGAGCAACGAGACGCGAGTCACCACAAGCTCCGTCTACATACAGGACCAGGTCGCGCTGGCTCCATGGCTCCGCATCATCGGTGGCGCCAGGTACGAGAGATTCGACCTTCGCTTCGAGGATCTCAGGTCGGACGCAGTCCGCCGCCGGGATGATACGATGTTCTCGCCGCGTGCCGGCCTCATAGTCAAGCCCGCCGATGTTGTCTCTCTCTACGCGAGTTATGGGGTGTCGTTCCTTCCCGGGTCCGGAGACCAGTTCGCCTCCCTCACCGAGATCACCGCCGCGCTCGAGCCGGAGAGATTCGCCAACTACGAGGCCGGCGTGAAATGGGACGTGCTCGACCGCCTCGCGCTGACCGCCGCGGCGTACCAGCTCGACCGCACGAATACTCGCGCGATAGATCCTGCCGATTCGCGCAACCTGATCCAGACCGGAGAGCAGCGCAGCAGGGGATTCGAGATGGGAGCGACAGGGAGCGCAACGCCGCGCTGGCATCTTGCCGCCGGATTTGCGCGCCAGAGCGCGAAGATCGTCAGCGCAACGGCCGCGTCCCCTGCGGGCGCGACGGTTCCCCTCGTTCCATCGACTAGCGTCTCGCTCTGGAACCGCTACGATCTCACCTCGCGGTTCGCCGCGGCCCTCGGCGCCATTCACCAGTCGAGTATGTATGCCGGGATCGACAACTCAGTGAAGCTGCCGGCTTTCGAGAGATTCGACGCGGCGGTCTACGCCGGGCTCGGATTGGGTTTGAGTGCGCAGCTCAACATCGAGAACCTTTTCGACACCAGATATTTCCCGACGGCTCACAGCAACAACAACATCACGCCCGGATCCCCGCGCTCGGCACGACTCGCGATTACCGCGGCGTTCTGACACCGGTCGCCCCGCGGGGCGATAGCGGATAGCTTTCCGCGAATGACCGACTCGACCGCATGGCAGGACCTTGACGCCGGGCTTGGCGAGGAATTCCTGCTGCTGCGGGAAGCGCCGAGGGCGGCGGGATTCAGCGTATTTGCCGCGCGGTCGAAGCAGAACGCGCGGGAGGTTGAGATAAAGACAGTTCCGCTCGAAATCTTCGCGGGGACGCAACCGCCGAAGCAGTCGGATCTCACGGCGCGGAAGCTCGAGCATCCAAATATTCTCAGCGTTATCGATGCCGGTGCGACAGGGGATTCGTTCTACTGGATCTCGCCGGCGATCGACGGGCGAACGCTGCGCGAAAGACTCTCGCGCGGCGGAAGAATGGCTATCAAGGACTCTCTTACCGTTCTGCGCGACGTGTCAGCCGCTCTCACGCACGCCCACCTTCACGGCGTGGTTCACGGCGGGCTGACGCCTGACAGCGTGATAATCAGCGGAGGTTCGGCGCTCGTTGGCGACCTTGGCATTCCGGAAGTCTTCGCATCGTTGCGCCGGGCCAGGCCGGCTTCGGGTGGCATACATCCGGCTGCTGTCGAGCCGCTTCGTTATTCGTCGCCCGAGCAGTCGAGCAGTGCCGCCGATGCGAGATCAGATGTGTACTCGTGGGGTGTGATCGCCTATGAGCTTCTGGGCGGCAGGCATCCGTTCGCGGGGAGGAGCACGCCGCGGCAGATGATGGCTGCCCACGAGGCGGAGGATCCGCCGCCTCTGCAGACGGGTCAGTCGCAGGTGCCCGGATCCGTGTCGCGTCTCGTCATGCGCAGTCTCGCCAAGGATCCCTCGAAGCGCCCCGAGTCGGCCCGGGAAGTTCTCGCGGTGATGACCAAGGAGCTGCTGGTGCCGCCGCCCGCTGCGCCGGCTGGCTCAGGCCAGAAACTCGTGACTGCTCTCCTGATAATGGTCGTTGTGTTTATCGCACTCATGGCCTGGCTGGGGATGAACCGATGAGGCGCCTCTTGACATATCAAGAAATCTTGATAGACTTCAATTTATGACAGGTGCCGTAGCGGAAATCGACACTGGCAGGGCAGTAGCCCTCTTTCACGCTCTCTCCGACGAGACGCGGCTGGGAATTATCCAGCGCCTCCTCGAAGGGGAGAAGTGCGTTTGCGACCTGACGGATGCGCTGGACGCGGCGCAGTCACGGCTCTCGTTTCATTTGAAGACGCTGAAAGACGCCGGGATCGTCAACGACCGCAAAGTGGGAAGATGGGTTTACTACTCGCTCGACCGCGATGCGTTTGGAGAGATGGAAAATCTCGTGAAGTCGATCAAGCCGTCGCGAAAGGTTTCGCTGCCTGTCGGCTGCTGCTGAGAAGGTCAGTTTTTTTTGCCCTGATACATCAAGAAATCTTGTTTTAATGGAGAAAGGAAAATGACGAGCACGATCAAGGAAACGGTGAGGGAGAAATATGCCGAGGCCGCCAACCGGGCTGCCGAGGGGGCGAAGGCTTCGTGCTGCGGCCCGGTGAGCAGCTGCTGCGGCGCCAGCGCTGATACGACAATCTTCGATCCGATCACCTCTGACCTCTACGATGAGGGGCAGACCGCGGGAATACCCGCTGAGGCGCTGCTCGCATCGCTCGGATGCGGCAATCCCACAGCTCTGGCAACGTTGAATTCCGGCGAGACTGTTCTCGACCTGGGATCTGGTGGCGGCATCGATGTGCTGCTTTCGGCGAAGCGCGTCGGTCCGACGGG
>JBPPMU010000375.1:0-3248 GCA_051306215.1 Gemmatimonadaceae bacterium
GCTGCGGAGATGCGCACTGATTCGGAGCGATACCTGATCGAGGTTCGCAATGTTCTCTACGAGCTCGAGCGCCGCGGTCGCAGCTGGTTCGAGCGAACTATCCGCATCGGGAACGCGAACTTCCTCCGCAACAAGGACGCTGTGGAGAATCGGTTCAGGGCGGAGGTGGTGATGGACGCACCGGGTGCCATCGAAGGTGTGGTTCACCGGATGGTCGACTGGACCGTCCAGCGCAACCTGAGGCTCTGGAGCAGCGTATTCGCCGAGCTCGACGCCCACACGGCGAGGCTGCGCGAGTCGGGTGCGCTCGCGCCGCATGGTGATACTGAGTTTCAGTACAACCGGGAAGAATTGTTCGCGAAACTCCGCGAGCCCGTGGAGAGGCGGCTGAGCGAGTTCGACACCGAGAAGGAGGCGCGTGAGATCACCGAGTCGGTGAAGGCGGCGGTGGCGCAGGCCTTCGGCGTCAACGTGCTCGCGATCGGGCTTGGCGCGTTATTCGTTACAGCTTTCACGACCGCCGCGCTCGATGTGACCGGGATACTTACCGCGACGATATTCGCGATAGCGGGCTGGCTCATCGTTCCGGCAAAGCGGCGGCGTCTCATCAACGACTTCGAGACGAAGATAGCGAAGCTGAATGAGGACCTGGCGGCGCTGATAAGAGCAAAGTTCGAGGACCAGCTGAAGCGATACGAGGAGCAGCTTCTCGAGGTGATCGCTCCCTACGAACGCTTTCTTGAAACCGAAAGAGCACGGCTCGAAGTGGGCCTCGGCGAGCTTCGCGAGGCAGACACGGAGGTTACGGCGCTCGAGGGCCGAGTCGACAGAACTTTTCCCGAAACCGCGTGACCCGGACCCGGAAGGCTTCATGAACGACTACTCGTCGTATGATGCACTCGCGCTGGCGGAGCTTGTCAGAACGAGGCAGGTAACGCCGCGGGAGCTCGTCTCGGCTGCGATCGATCGGATCGAAAGGCTGAACCCGCAGCTCAATGCCGTGGTTCACAAGTTCTACGATCGCGCGCTGAGCGAGGCCGGTGAGGCTGAAGGCGACGGGCCGTTTTGGGGAGTTCCGTTTCTCCTCAAGGATCTCCTTTCATGGTATGCTGGTGAGCCGACGTCGAGCGGGAGCCGGCTATACGAGGGCTGGGTGCCCCCGCACGATACCGAGATAGTCAAGCGATACCGTCGTTCGGGCGTGATAATCCTTGCGAAGACGAACACGCCCGAGTTCGGGCTCACTCCGTACACCGAGCCTGAATTGTTCGGGCCCGCCCTGAATCCCTGGGACACGTCCCGCACAACCGGCGGATCATCGGGTGGGTCAGCGGCGGCCGTTGCGAGTGGGATGGTACCGTGGGCCAGTGGGGGCGACGGGGGCGGATCGATCCGCATTCCCGCATCGTGTTGCGGACTATTTGGCCTCAAGCCGACGCGCGGACGCACACCCGCCGGGCCGATCGTGGGCGAGTTGTGGCAGGGCGCGGCGATCGAGCACTGCATCACGCGCTCGGTTCGCGACAGCGCGGCAATGCTCGACGCGATATCCGGCCCCGACATTGGCGCTCCATATTGGGCCCCGCCAGTGGAGCGGCCGTTTCTTGATGAAGTCGGACGGCCTCCGGGAAAACTTCGGTTTGCCATGACCACTTTCCCCTTCCTGGGGCACACCGTCCATCCCGACTGCGTCGAGGCTGTTGAAAAGTCAGCCAGGCTGCTGCAATCGCTCGGTCACGACGTGACGGAAGCCGCTCCGGCGGTGGATCGTGAAGCGTTCAATCGCGCGTTTCTAACTGTTGTCTGCGGGGAGGTCCGATCCGACATCCTCGAGGCGAAGCAGAAGCTCGGGCGCACTCCGCGCTCCTCCGACGTCGAGTTCACGACATGGGCACTCAATCTGCTGGGTGCGTCACTGTCGGCTGGCGCGTTCGTCAAGGCCGAGCGTTACCTGAGGACGTCGGCGCGACAGGTCGGCGAGTTCTTCGAGAACTTCGACGTGCTTTTGACTCCGACGATGGCAGTGCCGCCCTATCCGACTGGTGAGCTCCAGCCGAAGCCGCACGAGCGTGTGATGTTGAAGCTCCTGGGGAAAATGCGCGCGGGCAACGTTCTGAGAATGCTTGGCGCGCTGGAGCAGACCGCCGACAAGATTTTCGACGCGATTCCCTATACGCCGTTGTTCAACGTAACTGGACAGCCGGCGATGTCAGTCCCGCTCCATTGGAATCGGGACGGCCTTCCGATTGGTGTTCATTTCGTCGGGCGTTACGGCGATGAGGCGACGTTGTTCAGGCTGGCGGGGCAGCTCGAGGGGGCAGAGCCGTGGAGTCACAAAAGACCGCCGATCCACGGCTGATCAGCGCGCGATCGGAAGCTCCTTCACAGCGACGTTTTCGACAGCTGACGGATTCGCCGTGAGGATGCGGCGGTGATAGTCGACCTGCCCAAGGTGGTATGTAAGGTGGACGGCGAGATGCGCCAGGAATTCCCCCGTGCGCACCTGCCGGTCGGCGATCGGTATCGGATAAGGTTCGGCAAGCCGGCCCGGCTCGAGCCTCTCCAGGGTCGTCTCGAGTTCGTCGATAGTCGCTTCTATCTGGCCGCGCAACGCTTCGCGGGAGAGATCACTGCTCTCGAATTCCGAAGCGCGGTTTCTCACGTAGCCAGTGCCGCCAAGTGTCGCCCCGAAGAAATGCCGGAGATTTCCGATGATGTGGAGCACGAGGTTGCCAGCCGAATTCGAGATTCCCGGGGTGGTCAGCCACAGTGACTTGTCGTCGGGGTAGGCGGCGACCTGCGAATCGAGCGACCTGAGGTCTCTCACAAGCAGGAAGCGCAGAGAATCGCGAAGAATCGAGGTCTCGGGCGCCGGGGACTCGTTGGTCATGAAGCAAATCTGGCAGAGGCTCGCGCCTTACGGCAAGAAATCGTCGCGCCTGCACGGCTCTTGCCCTTAAGCGTCTCGACCCCAACTGGAACAAGGGAATGAAACGTTTCTCGCAAGCACTTCTGATACTGCTTTTCCCGGCACTGGCCGCCTGTACTGTCTCGGAGAGAAGCGATGCCGCGGCTGATTCAGCAGCGGCTGCCGGGGCGGACACGCTGACAATGATGCCCCCGATGACGATCGATTCGGCTTCCATGATCGATCCGAATTCGCGCGCGGCGAACATGCGCATCGAGGTCGACCTGAACGCACGGAAACTTTACGTGCTCGACGGCGCTGACAGTTCAGCAACCTATGA
>JBPPMU010000376.1:0-2588 GCA_051306215.1 Gemmatimonadaceae bacterium
GTCGCTGCTCACCTGGTCGAGCCGATACTGCGCTCCGAACACGAACGAAGTGTTCAGCAGCGGCTCCACCGTATAGTTGCCCTGAGCCTCCGCCGCGTACATCCGCCCGTCACTCGGCCAATCCGAAAGCAAACGCAGCGAATCCGCGGTAAGCGATGCGTTCAGCGGGTTGAGCTGGGCGCCGGCAAACCGATTCAGGGCGAACGACTCGCCGCTCTGTGACTGGGTGCGATACATGTTGAGGAACCAGCGTGGGCTCGTGAACTTCGCCTGAAGCACGTTGTATCCCCAGTCCTTGAGCTGGTTCCTGCCGACGTTCGTCTGCCCGACGCCGTCGGTCTTGCTCATTCCGCCGTTCACCTCGAGGCGGTTCGTCCCCGAGTAATGAACTATGGCCGCCGTTCCGCGGCGAACGCCGGCATCCCAGTCGATCGGAACCTTGAGAGCATCCTCACGTACTGACCCTGTCGTTCCCGCCGGGACAATGCTGCCGCCTGCGTTGTAGCTGAGGAAATTCTCCCAGTCGTTTGCCGCCTGATACTCACCAGCGACCTTGAATCCGAATCTTCCGTTCCCGAACATGCCGGCATAACGTCCCTGCACGTCGCGATAACTGCGGCTTCCGCCTGTCGCTTCGATCGTCGCGCCAGGGAACTGGCGTGGATCCTTCGTCGTAAGCGAAAGCACTCCGTTCGATGCATCCGGTCCGTATAGCGCGGACCCTGGGCCGACGAGCACTTCCATTCCCGCGATGTCAACCTTCGGTGTTGGCGTGAACGCTCCAACCGGAAGTCCATTTTCCGGAAGCACTGCGATGCGACCGTCCTCCACCATCAGGAAGCGGTTGTTGAACGCAGAATTGAATCCGCGCGCATTGATCGCGACTGCCGTCATTCCGACCTGGATGAAGTCGATACCCTTCGCTTCCTTCAGGGCTCCCGCGAAAGTGTTGCCTACCGTTGCGTCGAGCGCCTCGGTGTTGATGACTGTGACCGTCGCCGGCGCATCAGTCACTTTTTCTGCGCGGCGTGTCGCGGAGACCGTTACACCGCCGAGGTCTACCGCGGCGCGGACGAGCTGCACGTTGGCGACTGTCTCGCCTGACGCCACGTCGATAAGGATCGTACGCGGCGTCTCGCCAATGCGTGCCACGCGGAGCTCATAACGCCCCGCGGGAACGCCGGCAATCGAGAATCCGCCATTCGCGTCGGTAATTGCGCGGAACCCCGTGTTGACGATCACTACCTGCGCGTCGGCGATCGGGCGGTTGCCCGCGCCGGTCACGGTACCTGTTACACGTCCGCTCTGCGCGGATGCTGCTGACGGCGGGGCCGCCATGATTGCGACGAGCGCTACCAGGAGCGCGCTGAATCGCCTGATCGATCTGCTGATTGATTCCATTGGAGTCTCCAATGAGGTGAATGAAAAATGAGAAAGCACGTGCTGCATCGAACGCGGCCACATGCGCCGCCCGGTTCACATGGGGTTTCCTCCCGGCGGCGCGCGCTCCTCAGGCACCATGACCATTGCTTCGCCGTCCATGACGGTCTCGCCATGCTGGTTGGTGCAGGTCGTCGCGAGGCGCACACGCCGCTTCGCTGAAATGACTTCAACTACTTCCAGCTTCACCGTGATCGTGTCGCCTATGCGAACGGGCTTCGTGAAGCGGAGCGTCTGTCCGAGATAGATCGACCCGGGCCCGGGCAGCTTCGAGGCAATCGCCGCAGACACGAACCCGGCGGTTAGCATGCCGTGTGCGATGCGGCCGCCGAACTGAGACTTCGAGGCGACCTGCTCATCGAGATGAACCGGGTTCATGTCGCCGGTCGCTTCAGCGAAGAGCTCGATCAACCGCGACGTCACGACAGTCGAAGCCTCAGCGGACTGTCCGACAGTAAGTGAATCGATCGTCGTCATGTGTCCATCACCATGCTGACGTCAGCGTCGATGGCGGACCCTCTGCCCCCGCGAGTCGCCCACGAGACGCTGAGAAAGACCATCAGCGAAAGCGCAAGCGAGATTCCAGAGACCGTCACGCCCGTCGGCAGTGAAAACACACGCATGTAGCCGAGCGTCTCGAGCACCAGCGTCGAAATGAGCCCGAGCGAGATGGAGGCTATCGCGCCCTCGCGCGTGGCTCCCTTCCAGTTGAGCCCGATCGCCAGGGCGGGAACCATCGTGGAGGCGAAGAGACCCCAGCCGAAGATCCCGAGAAATGCCACCAGTGTTCCCGAGGCCTGGGCGACGAAGGCGGCGAGAATCGAGATCAGTACGGTGAAGATCCGCCCCCACTTGAGCTCGTCATTTATCCGCCGGCCGATTGACATCGGGATGTCGTGAGTGAGCGCGGCGGCGGCGATGCTCATGAACGAGTTGACGGTGCTCATTATCGCCGCGGCGACGCCGGAGAAGACGAGCGCCGAGAGAAGCACGGGCGTGAATCGCAGCAGGAATGTCGGCGTCGCGTCGTCAGGGCGAACGAGAGGAGCCAGCTCCCCCTGAATGACGAGCGCCTTCGTCGCGGTTCCAACTCCGAAAAACAGGAGCAGCGTCACCATCAACGCGACTGACGTCAGCAACGGGTACCA
>JBPPMU010000377.1:0-2097 GCA_051306215.1 Gemmatimonadaceae bacterium
CCCGGCCAGACTGCACATGTCGCGGTTCATGGAGTCGATCTCGACGTCGGCGATGGCGAGCTCGTCGTCCTCGTCGGTCCTTCAGGGTGCGGAAAGAGCACGACGCTGCGGATGATCGCCGGCCTCGAATCGATAACCGCAGGAAGTCTTTTCATCGACGACCGGCTCGTCAACAACGTTCCTCCCAAGGACCGCGACATCGCGATGGTCTTCCAGAGTTACGCGCTCTATCCTCACATGACGGTTCGCGAGAACCTCGCGTTTGCCCTGAAGCTCCGCGGCACGAGCAAGGATGAAATCGTGCGGCGGGTCAACCTCGCCGCGACGACGCTGGGGATTGAGAGCTTCCTCGATCGAACGCCGCGCCAGCTCTCGGGAGGCCAGCGCCAGCGGGTCGCTCTCGGCCGCGCGATAGTGCGTGAGCCGAAGGTATTCCTGTTCGACGAGCCTCTCTCGAATCTCGACGCCCAGCTTCGCGTTCAAATGCGACGCGAGATAGCGCGCCTGCATCAGGACCTTGGAGCCACGATGATCTACGTGACGCACGACCAGGTCGAGGCGATGACCCTTGGCGACAGAATCGTCGTGATGCACCAGGGACATGTTCAGCAGATCGACACGCCGATGCGGCTTTACGATCACCCCGCTAACAGGTTCGTCGCCGGCTTCATCGGCAGCCCCGCCATGAATTTCGTGCAGGGAACGATAGGGACGTCAGATCCGCTCGAGTTCATCGCGGATGCGAACGCGTTCACGCTCAAGATTCCTCCGAGTCTCGCCGAGCGCGTGGTAGACCTGCGCGGGAAGACCGTGACGATGGGGATCCGACCCGAGGACGTGTCCGTCGCTCCGGTATCAGGGCCCGCATTGTTCGCCGGCGAGTCGACGATTGTCGATCCCCCCGTCCTTGCACCTGCCCGTCTCGACATAGTCGAGGCACTCGGCAACGAGATCTTCGTTTACGCGACAGTGGGGACTTTTTCGCTGACCGCCCGGGTGAGTCCGCAGCCGCTCCCCAAGCCCGGCGAGCCTGTGACTCTCGCTTTAGACCTGGCTAAGGCTCATTTCTTCGACTCGGAGGGAGGGGAGCGGGTCGGTAAGGGCTGAGCGGCGACTCAAACAGGCGTTGCGCGTGTAATGCATTAGCATACATTGTATTACATGAAGTCAGAAGCGCTCACTCTTCGAATTTCGGCTGATCTGGCGAAGAACCTTCGAAAGCTGGCAAAGCAGAAAGGTCTCCCAACCTCGCAGGTCGTGCGGGAAGCGGTGGCGAAATATCTATCCCCTCGGGTCGAGGACTCTCGCTTACGGCAGGTCACGGCGCGAGCGCTCGCTGTTTCGTGGAAGACGCTTCCCCGGCTTACGCCGGAAGAAGCAGCCGAGCTCGAGCGGGAGATCACCGAAGCCAGGGACGACTTTATCCTCCCGCAGTCGCCGTGGGAGTGATTCTCGACACCTCCGTCCTTATCGCGGCGGAGCGCCAGTCAATTCGCTTCGACGCCCTTCTCGAGAAGCTCGGCGACGAGCCAATTGCGATCTCTGCTGTCACAGCGTCCGAACTGCTCCACGGATGTTACAGGGCTTCCGATGCCGGAATCCGCACGCGGCGGTCGGCATTCGTCGATGCGCTCCTCGATCTCCTTCCTGTGCTTCCTTTCGGCCTTCCTGAGGCGCGAAGACATGCAGCTCTCTGGTCGGAGCTGGTCCGCGCCGGGGGCTCCGTGGGGCCACATGATCTCATCATCGGCGCCACGGCAATCGCGCGCGGGTATTCGCTCGCGACGCTCAACCGGCGGGAGTTCGGGCGAATCCCCGGATTGATGCTCGTCGATCTTGTCCCATTCGGCTCGTGAAATCGCCCCGGGGAGCACACGCGGGATAAACGTTATCCGAGGGCTTCCCTCGCAACGCGGGGAAGTGCGATTATCCTGATCCCATGGCTGCCCCCGCCACCCAACCGCTTATCCTCGACCCCGCCGAGCTCGAGGTAACCCGCATCCGCGCTTTGCGTGGCCCCAATTACTGGCGGCTTGCACCGGTTATCGCGTGCGACGTCCGGCTTGGCGCGCTCGAGAGCGTGACCTCGATCGAGAT
>JBPPMU010000378.1:0-2353 GCA_051306215.1 Gemmatimonadaceae bacterium
GACCCCCACGGCACCTCGTATCTGTCGACATCCCGGCCGCACGCCTCTGCGATATGGGCAAAGCGCTCGGAGAATGCCCCGTTGACAAGAGACAGTATTCGCCCCGCGGGGATCGCCCTGATCGCCGCCTCCATCAAGCCGGTTCCCGACGAGGCGGCAACGTAGACCGGACGCCGGGTGATGAATACATCGCGCAGGCCGGCCTGAAGCCTCGCGAAAAGCTCCTCGAATTCCGCGCTTCGGTGCGGAATCATCGGCTTCAGCATTGCAGCGAGAACGTCCTTTCTCACCTCCGTCGGTCCGGGAAGGAAGAACGTGCCGAAATCGTTATCTGTTCGCATTCTCCAACCTAGCAGGTCCTATTTCCATTGCTTCCAAACATCTTCGGCAAGACCGATGCTGAACTGATTGCCGCTTCTCGCCAGTGGTATTTTCAGAACCAGTGGCTCCTCCACGAGTTTGGCGAGCCAGGTATCATCAGACATCCGCGCATGCCTCAAGCCCAGATCCTGGTACTTGGCTGACGATGCGTCGATCAGGGCTCCGACTCCGAATTTCTGCGCAAACCGCCTTAGCTCGCCCAATGACGCCGGACGCTCATTCAGGTCGACGAAGTGCGTCTTGATTCTGCGCTCGGAGAAGAAGCGCAACGCTTTTCTCGTATTCTGACTTTTTCTTGTCCCGAAGATCTGTACTTCCATTTACACCCTGGAGAAAAGTGTCGAAGCCTGACTATGAGGCACCATGGTGGCTGCCCGGACCCCATCTTCAGACTCTGTGGGGGAAGCTCTTCCGACGTCCCGCGATTCAGCCGACGAGAGCGGAGCGTCTCGACACGCCCGACGGCGACTTTCTCGACATTCACCACCTCGAGGGACCACCCGGCGCGCCGCTGCTTGTGCTGCTCCACGGACTCGAGGGCGGGCTTCGCTCACATTATATCCAGGGACTCCTTGGAGAAGCGAGGTCTCGCGGCTGGCGCGCCGCGGTAATCATCTTCCGCTCGTGTGGTGGCCAGATGAACCGGGCAAAGCGTTCATATCACTCGGGCGAGACGGCCGATCTTGGCTTCGCCCTCACGCATCTCACGACGCAGCCGCCCGCCTCGCCGATCCTCCTGGCCGGAGCATCACTCGGCGGAAACGTCCTCCTCAAGTACCTCGGCGAGCAGGGAAGGGGCCTTTCTCCGCGGATACGGGGCGCGGTGGCGATCTCCGTTCCGTTCGACCTCAGCCGGTCCTCCCGTTACATCGACCGTGGCTTTGCGAGAGTTTACCAATACCATTTTCTGCGATCGCTCCGCCGCAAGGCGCGGATCAAGGCCGGTATGTATCCTGGCATGTTCCCCGTGGAAAAATTCGGGACTGTGCGTACGATGTACGATTTCGACGACTCCTTCACGGCTCCGGCGCACGGATTCCTCGATGCCGACGACTACTACAGGAAATCAAGTTCCCTGGGCTGGATTGAGAATATTAGTGTCAATACGCTACTATTAAGTGCGATTGACGATCCCTTCCTGCCTGAGCAGGTTCTCGACGAGGTGCGGGATGTCGCCGCAGGGAATCCGTTCCTGCACACCGAGTTCAGCGCCCAGGGAGGTCATGTCGGGTTCGTGACAGGTCCGAACCCTTTCAGCCCCACCTATTATCTCGAGAAACGTGCAGGTGATTTTCTTGCAAGGCAGATTGAACCGGCTTCGGCCTATCTGTGATTCGAACCCGAGGAGGATACCGATGTATCGCCTTACCGCTCGTGTGGCCACAGCGCTGTCCTTTGCCGGCATTGCCGCCTGCACCGCGGCCCGCAGTAGCGCTCCGGCCACGACGCCGCCGGCAGCCGTGACCGAATCCCGCGCACGACTTGCCGCCTCTCCACGCCATGGTGAATGGGTGATGGTCTCCGCAGGCGCGGACAGTGTTCGCGCATGGATCGTTTATCCCGAACGCACCACGAAGGCTCCGGTGGTGGTTGTAGTTCACGAGATTTATGGCCTCACTCCGTGGATCCGCGGCGTTGCCGACCAGCTCGCTGCCGATGGGTTCGTTGCAATTGCGCCCGATCTGCTCACCACGAAGAACCTGCCGAACCCTACCGACAGCGTTCCCGGCAATCTCGCAACAGCAGCGATCAGAACCCTCGACCCTGCTGATGTGCATCGCCAGATCTCGGCAGTCGCCAGCTATGCCATGTCCCAGCCGGCTGCCCTGCCGCGCTACGGGATCGTCGGGTTCTGCTGGGGAGGCTCTGTTTCGTTCGAGCACGCCATTCGCTCACCCGGCCTTGGCGCCTCGGTCGTCTATTATGGCTCCTCGCCGCCGAGTGAATCGCTGGGTCCGATCAACGCTCCGGT
>JBPPMU010000379.1:0-2901 GCA_051306215.1 Gemmatimonadaceae bacterium
CCCCCGATGACGATCGATTCGGCTTCCATGATCGATCCGAATTCGCGCGCGGCGAACATGCGCATCGAGGTCGACCTGAACGCACGGAAACTTTACGTGCTCGACGGCGCTGACAGTTCAGCAACCTATGAGGTAGCGGTCGGATCTCAGGAGTGGCCTACCCAGACGGGCCAGTGGAGAATCACGCAGGTGGTCTGGAACCCTGAGTGGAATCCACCCGATGAGTCATGGGCCGAGCAGAAGAAGCCCAGGCAGCCGGGCGATCCACAGAATCCGCTGGGCCGTGCGCAGCTCATATACGACCCGCCGCGGACCATTCACGGGACGAACGACGCGTCATCAATCGGCAAGGCGGTCTCGCATGGCTCGATCAGGCTGTCTAACGAAAACGTGACGAAGCTTGGCCGCGAGCTGATGGAAGCCACCGGCGCAGGCCGGGATTCCGCATTTTACCGGAATGTCGCAACCAATCGGAAGGAAAAGGTCGTCGTTGACCTGCCTGGAGGGGTCCCGCTCAGGGTTTTCTAACGCCCCATGACACCGTATATGCCGTTTCGGGCGTATGCGGTGTCAGAATCCCTGCCCAATCCGCCACGTAAACTTCCAGGGATCGCTCTGATCGATCGCCCGCGTCACTCCGAAGGCGAGGGCGCCGCTGAAGAAGGTGACCAGAAACTCGGCTGACGCGCGCATACCGCCGGTCGGACGTGAAATCGGAAATACCGGATTGCCCGCACTGTCGGGCAAACTGCCAAGATCGAGCAGTGCCTGGTGCGCCTTTTCACCCGACACCTCGGCCCATCCGCCATGCACGCCGGCGGCGACACCGGGAGCAAGACCGGGAAGAATGAGAGAGCTCGGTAATCGGATCGGGGCTCTCAGAAACGGAAACGTATATCCGACAACCGTCCTCACGAGCGCAGCACGGTCGCCGGCGAATTCCTTGTAGTCGTAGGCACTCAGGCCGAGGTCGCCGCCAAGCTCGAACATCACCTGCGGCGCAGGCGTGCCGAGAAGAGTCCCTGCATCACCGCGTGCGTAAACCTGAAACGGACCGACCTCACGCCTCATCGCAGTCCTTACCTCGAGCCGCTGCCACCGCAGGTTTCCATCGGCGCGCTCGTATCGCATCGTGAGACCAAGCCCGCGATCTACGAACAGGCCGCTGACCTGCGGATTTATCTCGATCGTCGCCGCGCTCCTGAAGTAATCGCCCTCGCGTATTCCGCGATTCGGCCTGAAGCCCTCGCCGTGAGCGACGTAAAGACCCTTCGACACGTTCTGCCTCACGGCGTTGTCCGAGCCCGGCCCTGCCTCGATGCGGACAAGCGATCTGCGCTGCGGACCGTAAGTCCGCATCACGTATCCCGTAATGGTCCGCCGGTCGAGATAGTCGTAATCGTCGACGCTCCCAAGCAGGGCGGACAACGTCGCTCCATACGAAAGGGGCGGCTGGAAATCGTTCGTATGTGCGAGAGCCCGCTCGGCGCGAAGCCCCGTTGTTGTCCTGCCGAGCGTTCGTTGAACGCCGATCATTCCGCGTGGCACCTTCTCCGCCCACGCATAGCCGATCGATCCGCGAACTGAGAGGCCGGGTGCGTTGTCACGGAAGTCTTGCTCTGCCGCGATCCCGGTGAAAACTCCCTCGATGCGATTGAACCTGAATACTTCGCCGAGCGATCGGGGACTGAACCTGAGCGACGCGTTGCCGGCGGTGCTCCAGGCGTCGGGGGCGAGGTCGTCGAATTCAGCGAAATACGTGTCTGTGCTCGCTGCGCCAATCGGTTGCCGCCAGTCGTTGAAACGCTGCTGCTCCGACGAGGATGCGAATGTAAGATGATGACGGATTCCCGGCGGAGCTTCGGGTCCGGTCCATGATGAGTCGTTCGCCCGGATGTCGTGGAAGCGCGAAACGATCCTCACGATGCTCCTGAAATCACCGAAGAGCGCAACACGCGCCTGGAGCTCGGTCCGCTGATAGGCAGGAAGCCAGTATTCCCCGTTCACCTCGACATTCACCAGTTCAACGAACGAGGCGCCGCTCACTCCCGGAAGGCGGCTTCCCGACCGCAGGGTGACCTGCCCATCGCGCAGCTCGACCATCCTGCCGCGCATTCTCACTATCTGCTTCCTGTCGCTGTCGAGATACATGTCGCCGAAGAAAAGAATCGCGTCGCCGGGGGCATCGGGCCTCGGCGTGACTCTCACTCGCACGAGCGGGATCCGGCGGCCACTTGTCGAGAAAAGCGTCACTGCGGTGTCGCCGCCCTCGTACAGGTAGTAAGTGCCACGATTCGCAGCGAGCGGATGAATGGCGAAGCTCGCGCTGCTGGGGTCGAGAGTCCTGTTCGATGCCGACGCGGAGGTCACACCCAGCTGGAGGCGGTTTCCGTACAGCGTTGGCGTGGTCCACCCGCTGAAGATCGACATGAGCGAGAACGTCGGGCCGACTGACTGGCTGCGATAACCAATCACTCGCTGATCGTACCTGTCAGGCGTCCTGAAGCGCACGTCGCTGGCGATCTGCTCGAGCTGCGCTGTCCTCTCGCGTGCTCCCGAATCGAGCAGAACTATCGACATCTCCGACTCGACTCTCGCGCGGTAGGCGCGAAGCCGGTCAGGGATCTGTGAATTGATGAGAGCCGCTTCGGCGAGGAGTGCTTCGAGCGGTGAATACGCAGCTGCCTGTGGAACGGGAGGGACCTGTGCCCCGACACTTCCCGCCCCGACGAGACATGCGACTGCCGCAAATTTCAGTTTCATCCTCAGAGCGGAGTGCAACTGGCGGGCCGGGGGTGACTCCCGCTCCAACCCGGCGAATGTCACCTGCTCAGGCGGGATTCTCCAGCCACTGCCGAAGCGCCTCCGGACTGCTGAGCACGGATTCACGCTCCATCAGAT
>JBPPMU010000380.1:0-10452 GCA_051306215.1 Gemmatimonadaceae bacterium
GGATCATCGCGACTGTATTGAACACCGGGCGCTCGCCCAGCAGCGCGGCGTCGAGATTCATGCGGATCTCTGGGTTGGAACCCGATTGGGTCAGACGATAAACGAGCCCATAGTCCTCGCAGCTCAGCGAAGCCGCCGGAACTCTCGTATTGTAGGTCTCGAAGACCCTGACAGTACCCCATGCGTCGGTGGGGCGTGAAGTGATGACTCCGGATGCCCCTCCCCTTTCCAGCCGCAAGCCGAGGGCGCCCGTGCCAAGTGCGACGCCATACCCGGTGCCACGGACGTCAGTAGTCCCCCATTCCCTGTTGATCGAATCGAGTCTTTGTGCGAGTGCCCGGCGTGAGGCGTCGGTGGCGTGCTGAACGTAGTCCTGCGTCGCCCGGCAAGTCGGCATCGGGGCCGATACGAGCACCAGCTTTCCCTTTGCCTGGGGCAGCCAGCGCACGAACTCGGTGCTGTCGAAAAATGTCGGCAGGATGACCGTGGAGGATGTTACATCGCGACTTCCCGTGCCCGGACTGTAGGCCAGCATCATCCCTTCGAGGGATCTCGCCCGCGGGCTGACGAGGTCGATATGAGAATGGCCGCGTCTCCAGCCCCGCCATGTTCCCGTCGGCTCGTTTCGCGCTTCGATCCCCCACGACCGGTATTGTTTCACGAGCCAGTCGTTCCCACGCTCGAGCCCGGGAGTTCCCGAAAGCCGGGGACCGATCGAGTCGAGGAGCGAGTGAGCCAGCTGCTCGAGGTGAGAGCTGTCAACCGCCATCCGGTTGATTCGCGTTAGCGCATCAACCGGTTGTGGCGCCTGGGCGAAGGCGGCGCCCCCGGTGAGAATGGTGATCCCACAGGCAAGAACAACACTGAGAAATTTCATCTCGGGCTACTCTACTGACTCGCTGAGTTATGTGAGCTGACCCTTCAATATCTCAGTCGCCCGTCCCGCGCGGCACCTTTTACTGCAGGCCGGGATCTTTTTCCCGCACGTCGAGGAGGATTGTCTGCCCCGTGCCCTTGCCGAAGTACTTGAGTGCCGGAACGATCAGGTAGCCGGCGACAAGAGGTAGTGACTCAGGTTTTCCCTGCATTGCCGCTTCGCCCCGCCAGAGGTTCCTGATCTGGCCAGTCTCGCGGAAGTACCTCGCGTCGGACGAAAGCACCATCAGCCACACGCTGTTCTCGAGCGACGGCACACGCAGGTATTCCATCCTGTCGGGCCTGAAGGTCCGTCCCGTTGTCTGCCCCGACGGCGATCGCTGAACCCTGACGTCGGCCGGTCTGAACACTGCCGCTGTTGAGCCGACGACCCGCGGGCCAGATCCGAACGTCGCGAGAACGTAAAGTTCCGCAGTATCGGGAGACGCGAGTATGAATCCATGCTGCAGGAGGAAATCCTCGAGCCGCACACGGATCCTCGATTCGAGGACGGTGTCCTGCATCTCCGTGTTCTTCACCACATGAACGGTCCTTCCCGCTGAGTCGATGACCGGGGATGCTTCACCGGCAAACGAGACCTGCTTGAAACTCCCCGCCGCGCAGGCTGACGAAGCGAGCGTGATCGCGATGACGGACAACAACACCCGAGTGCGCATGTCTCCTCCGGGCGCGTATTTGTCCGGAAATGATAACATGCGGCGCAGAATCCGCCATTCGGGGAGACGCGTGCGCCTCCCGGTGCACGCCGTTTTCCGCCAGATTCAAGGGATGATCGGGATTTCTACTGACTCCGACCGCCATGTAACGGAGGCGATCGCCAACGCTGTGACCCATGGCCTCGGGCTCGCGGGCAGCATCGTCGCTCTTCCGATCCTGATCCTCGCAGCCGCTGCTAGAAACGATCCCGCGCAAGTTGCAGGTGCGGCAATCTACGGTGCGTCACTTGTCATACTTTTCGCGGCATCGACAGTATACCACTCGTTCGTAACGTCGCCCGCGAGGCACGTGCTTCGCGTGATAGATCATTCGGCGATCTACATTCTCATAGCGGGCAGCTACACCCCCTTCGCACTCGGACCGCTGCGCGGGCCCTTCGGCTACGCACTGCTCGTCGCAGTCTGGACAATGGCCGCGGCCGGAATTGCGATGAAGTTCATGAGGGGTTTCACCCGGCCGCTGTTCTCAGTCGGGCCTTACATCGTAATGGGGTGGATCGCGGTCATCGGCATAAAGCCGCTGATCGAGAACGTCGGGCGTACCGGCGTCGCGTGGATGGTCGCCGGCGGACTCATCTACACCGGCGGGGTGGTGTTCTATGTCTACGACAAGCGGCTTCGGTACGGGCATGCCATCTGGCATCTGTGTGTGCTGGCCGGGAGCGCCTGCCACTTTGTGGCAGTGCTCCGGCATTCAGGCGTCTAGCCGGGCGTCAGCGGGGCGAGGTAGAACCCGCGGCCCTGAAGGCGCCCTGATTCACCTTCTCGAGATAATCGCCGCCCGGGTTGAACTCGCTCGGCCTGACAGTCCAGTGGTACGAGAAGAGGACAACGCCGTTTGCCCCGACCTCTCGTGCGGCGCGAATTTTCGCAATGGCTGAATCGGCCGGCTGACGCCACGCCCCGATTCCCGCCCACACGCGGTTGGGACCGCCCGCCTCGACCGCGATGCGGATCTGCTCGGTAAAAGTTTCTGTGCTTGGTGTGTATGCCATTAGCGCGGCGACATCGAGGAATCCGCGCCGCAACCAGCCTCTCCAGTCCTGAAAACGCTTCTCGTATGCATCGTTGGCATTCGCGAAAACGTCAGCCGAGACAACCACATGCGGCTTCCGCTTCTTTACGCCATGGTAGATGCGCTCGACCAGATCGGTCACCTGCTCGCGCCTGAAGTCATCGTACTTCGCGGGGAATGAATCGACGTAAACGAGCGGGTCGCTTTCCATCGCGGCGAAGCTGGCGCGCTGGTCATCGCTCAGCCGCGGCACGAGCCACATCCGGAACCTGTCAAGCGAAACTCGCGAATACTCCCAGTCGGGAGCCGGGTACCTGACATAGTCGAAGTTGAGTCCGTCGACGTCGTACTTGTCGAGCACGTCCATCCAGAGCGAGTAGACGTGTTCCTTCGTCTCCGGAGACGCCGCCGACAGGTACACGCCCTCGACGCGATCTCGCGCGCCGCGCGAGTACTCGAGGATCTTCGCGCGATACAGCGAGTCACGCGGATTCATCGAGTAGAGCTCGCGCGCGATTCCGTAGGGAACGGCGAGCAGGTCGGGGCGCGAATTGTAGATGTGGTCGGGCTCGGTTGGAGGCCGGTCCATGTTTGCCAGCAGGTGAGTGTTGAGCCACGCGTGGACCGTGATGCCCCGCTTGTGCGCCTCTTCGATTGTGAGCGCGAGAGGATCGAATCCCGGATTCGCCGCGAGTGCCGCCGAGCGTGGTTCCCAGCGCGAATCGTAGTATGCGTCGCCGCGTCCCCGCACCTGGACGATCAGCGTGTTGAACCCATTCGCGTGCGCGCGGCTCACCATGTCCCGCACGCTATCCGGGGTAGTGATGCTGGTTCGCACAACCCAAAGCGCTCGAACTTCAGCCGGAGCGGGAATCCTGGGTGCGGGAGCGGTCGGTTTCGGCTGAGGCGCACATGCCGCTCCGAAGAGTACGCAACTCAGCAGGCTTTGCGAAGCAAATTTCATCGACGGTCCGGTGTGGGGGTGACCCGCGATTCAGCGTGTCATCGAACGCGCCAATTCTAACAGCGCCGCCGGTCCATTGTAACTCCGAAAGCCGCTAGCGAGTCTCCCGTCGCCCGGCCAGCGACACCGCCTCACTTTCCCATGGGCGGCGCGAATATGGCACGAGTGCATTCAGCCCCGACGCTAGCGGCACGTTGCTGCCAATGTCCACGTAGCGGTTGACGAATCTGCTCACGGCGTGCCTGCCCATCAGACGCGCTTCGAGGGGCTCACTCAAGACCGTGAAGAGAAAATCAGCCTGCACGACGTGGACGAGCTCGTGACCTATTGTGCCGCGGATCTCCGCTGAACTTGCCGTTCCCTGCGGTATTCCCGTTCGATACCTGACGACGCCGGCGGCGTGCGACCCTTCAGCGAGATTGGGATTCTCGGCGCGGTCGGCCCTGAACACCGCCACACCATAGCCAAGGCTTTTCCCAAGCTCGAAATCAAGGTCAGGATCAGCCAGGGCGGCGATTGTCGCAACGGAGCCCGCCAGGTCGAGCTTGAGGTTTACCTTCGTCGCCGGCCCCCGGTCGATGTGAACACGAACCGGGCCCCACGGAAGGGACAGGTGATCGAAAAATCCGCGGCCCGAGGAGGCGTTGAGAACGCCGGAGCTTCCAACCGCCGCGAGTTCCCTTCCGAGAAGGTTCGTGAAGCCGCTGTTGCGAGCGATCACCACCTTCCCGGCGTACACCAGACCACCGCCGGCAGCACCCTGTAGAGCGCCCCGTACCGTCATCCGCTTACCGCGCACGCTCTGGCCGACAATGCTCCCCAAGGCACCAAGACCGGCATTGCCAAGCGCAAGCATTCCTTTATTGTACCGCGGGGGAAGCGAGACCTCCTGGGCCTCCAAAGCTAGCCACGACGGGCAAGCCAAGCAGCCGAGAAACACAAGGCAGCAAAAACCTTTGCTCAAACTGGCCGCCCGACGTTAAAATCCTTGTTGAACAGCCGTTTCTTTTGCATGGCTCCTCGCCTCCTTTCAGGGGCTCGCGGCGTGCGCGCGAAGAATCTGTCCTACCCTAATTACACGGATGTGTCGGTAATCCGCTCAAACATTTCCGCGCGACTGCCAGCAAAGGACGCCCGACGCCAGCCCTCTCTGGGCGCTGGGGCCTTCAATGGATGATCGCACCGATGCAGAGCCGGGAACGGTCACCCGGCTGTTGTCTGATCTCGCCGGTGGCGACAGGTCCGCGCTCGAAACACTGTTCCCGATAGTATACGAGGAGCTGAGGAACCTCGCGCATCGACAGCGGCGACGGTGGAACGGCGACTCCACGCTAGGCACTACGGCCCTGGTCCATGAGGCTTATCTCAAGCTCGTCGACGTCGACCGCCTCGGAGCTCGTACGAGCGTGCATTTTCTCAGGGTCGCCGCGATCGCGATGCGTCACATACTGTGCAACTACGCCCGCGAGCAGAGGGCAGCGAAGCGAGGCGGCGATGCGCCGCGAATCGCGCTCGGCGCGCTTCCTGAGGGCCTTCTCCCACTTTCGTTTACAGATTCCCAGTCGGCGACGCTCGAGGCCCTCGACGATGCCCTGCGCCGACTCGAGAAGGTCGACGCGCGCCTGGGCGAAGTTGTCGAGTGCCGCTTCTTCGGCGGTCTTACGATCGAGGACACCGCGGCCGCGCTCGGGACTTCGCCCGCGACTGTGAAGCGAGACTGGGCCCTTGCACGCTCATGGCTGTTCCGCGAGCTGAGCGAGGACGCGACGAAGTGAGCGATAGCCACGAGCTCACAACGGATCAGCGGGAGCGGCTCAAGACAATCTTCGAAGAAGCAATCGCACTCCCGCCACCTGACCGGCTCGCGTTCGCATCGGAGGCGTCGGCTGACGACGCGGTGCTTCGGGCTGAGCTTCTGTCACTGATCAGCGCTTATGCCGGGAGCGATGAGTACTTCGAAAGACTGGCCGGCGAGCTTGTCACCCCCGCTCTTCTGGCCGTGACTGACGAGCCCGATGAATCATTCGGAGTCGGTCAGACCGTCTCACACTACGAAGTCATCGAGAGGATCGGGCGGGGCGGAATGGGGGTCGTATACAAGGCGCGTGATACGCGGCTCGGCCGCACTGTCGCCCTCAAGTTCCTTCCGCAGCGGCATGCCGCAAATCCTGTTGCGCGCGATCGTCTGCTGGCGGAGGCCCAGGCTGCCTCGGCACTCGATCACCCGAATATCGGAATTGTCTACGAGATCGGCGAGACCGAGAGTGAGAGGCCATTCATCGCCATGGCCTGGTACGAGGGCGAAACGCTCAGGGAAAAAGTCGGGCGGGGCCAGCTTTCAATCCCGGAGATCTTCAACGTCGCCGGGCAGCTCGGCAGTGCACTCGCTGCTGCGCATTCTGCCGGTATCGTTCACTGCGACGTGAAGCCGGCGAACGTGCTTGTCACAAAGCCTGGCGCTGTCAAGCTCGTCGACTTCGGAATCGCGAAGCTCGTGAGCGCCGAAGCCGCCGGCGATGGCGCAACCGCGGGAACTCCCGCCTACATGAGTCCTGAGCAGACTCGCGGACTTCCCATCGATGCCCGCACTGACCTGTGGAGCCTCGGTGTTCTGATTTATGAATCGTTGACCGGGCGGCGGCCGTTTCGCGGTGAGACAGACACGATTGTCGTCGAGAACATCCAGACCGCCGAGCCGGATTCAATAGCCGTCTCGAGGCCCGACGCGCCAGGCGAGTTGTGCCGTGTTGTCGAGTGCTGCCTGCAAAAGGACCCGGCGGAGCGATATCAGAGCGCCGACGACTTCTCGGATGCGCTCCGACGCATCGCCACAGACAATCGCCAGACCGATCGCGCAAAGTCGCCTGCAGTTCTTGGCATCAGCAATCGCCGATATCGGTGGGCACTTGTCGCGGTTCCCACGATCCTGATCGCTGCCGCGGTCTGGCAGGGCACGGACTACGCGCGCCGCCCGCCGGCCAGCGACGTAACAGCTGCTCCGCCGATCACCGTGGCCGTGATACCATTCGCGAATCGGGACAGCGTCGCGTCCGAGGAGCACCTGGTTTCCGGCTTCACCGATGAGGTGATCGGAACGCTCGGATCGGCGAGCGCCTTGAGAGTGATTGCCCGGAGCTCATCAGCGGCACTGGCGCGACAGGGTTTGTCGCCGATTGCGATCGGGCAAAGCCTTGGCGCAGGCGCAATCGTTCAAGGTGACGTCGCGCGAGTCGGACAACGGCTGCATGTCTCGGTTCAGCTCACGGGCGTAGCTGATGGCGCGGTGATCTGGTCGAGGGAATACGATCGGCCGGTCGACGAAGCATTCGCGGTTCAGCAGGAGGTCTCCGGGTCGATCCTCCGCGCGCTCGATCCCGGAGGGATCGGATCGAGCCGGACCACGCAGGCTCGGCGGCCAACCGACGACAGCGACGCATACGAGCTGTATCTCAAAGGGCGCTTGAGCTGGAGCCAGCGAACCGAGGCCGCTCTCGAACAGGCGCTGGCTTACTTTCTGGGCGCGCTCGAGAGGGACCCGGATTTCGCCCTCGCGCACTCCGGCATGGCGGCCGCCTATCTCAACATGTCAAACTTCGGCTACATGCCCCCCGAGGTCGCGCTTGCGCATGCGGATGTCGCCTCTGCGCGCGCCATTGCGCTGGACTCGTCGAGCGTCGATGCCGCCGCGGTGCGCGGGTATGCGCTTGCGTCGCTCAGAAGGTACGCCGAGTCGGAGGCCGAGTTCGAGCGTGCGATCCGGCTCAATCCACGTTATCCGTGGACCCACCACTACTACGCGCTTCTGCTCATGATGCTTGGCCGCGAGGACGAGGCGACGAGGCAGATTCGAAGCGCACTGACGCTCGATCCGCTGTCCCTGCCGGCGAACGCGACGTTGGGAATACTTCTCGGGATGCGCGGAGTGTATGCACAATCAAGAGCGCAGTACGAGCACGCGATGTCGTTGAACCCGGACTTCGCACTGACTCGTCAATATTTCGGCGCGCTGACGGCGCGCGAGGGCAGATACGCTGAGGCAATCGAGCTCCTCGAGCCTGCACTCAGCTCGACGCCGCGTTTTCCCGGAGTGCGCGCAACCCTTGCTTTTGCATACAGCCGCGCCGGCCGCACTGTTGACGCGCGACGCCTCTCCGCCGAGCTCCGGGCGACGGTAAAGAATGAGCGGGCGAGGCTCAATCTCGCTCTAGGGTACGCCCTTCTCGGAAGTCCCGATACTGCGTTTGCGATGCTCGAGACAGCGCGGTGGGACGTTCCTACATTGATCGAGCTGCGCGCGAACCCCCTGCTCGATGGTTTCCGCGCAGACCCGAGGTACCGTGTGCTCCTCTCGAAACACGGATTGAAGCCGTAACCTCTCAGTACACGTACCCCACTACCTGACCGCGATCGTTGATCGCGTTCGCGTATGTCGAGACTGCTCCCGGCAATGTCCCGAGCTTCACTACTCTGCCGTCAGCCAGCCACACGAATCCTGCCCTCGCCTTCTCCGGCATCATATGCGCGGGCTCGAGGAAATGGCCTGATATATCGCCGCGGCTGTTGATCCCGGTCGCGGTACTTGGAACTGCGGCATCGGGAAACATCACCACGCTCAACCCTGTATCCCGCCGAAACGCGCGCTCACCGATTACGCCCGCGACCTGTCCGGCATCGTTGATTCCCACGGCAACAGCGGCGCACGCATTGTCGTAGGACAAGAGCGGCTCCCACCCGTTCTCACAACCGGGACCCTTTCGCTCAAGAAGTTCCGTCGGGGCATCGGATTTCTTGTTCCACACCACCGGAGCGGGAGCCATTATCTGAATATTGGTCAGCCCGGCTTCCCGCTCTCCGTCATACCCGACTATTTCACCATTGTTGTTTATGTCGAAGGCCCGCGACGTCTCCTTTCCAGTAGCGACCGGAAGAACTCGCACGCCGGAAATGTCGGTCCAGCGAAACGCCCGCCGCGACCTCACGGCTACGCTTCCGAAAGTGCCCCGTGTATCGCGCGTGACCGTGCTCGCAGCGAAGCTTGGATCATTGCCTGGACCACCAGCCGTCACCTCACCAACAACGGCTCCGTCATCGTTTATCCCGTAGACACCGGTGATTTCGTCGTTCCAGCTGAACACCCGCGATACGCCGTTGCGATATACAAATCCGAGGTTCGTCTCACTGCCATACGCCGCGTCGCCTGCGACAACTCCATGCTCGTTGATGGCTCGGGCCGCCGAGTGCCCGAGGTCGCCCTCGGGGCCGATGTCTCGAAACCCGTTGGCGTACGACCAGAGGAAGGCCCGCCTGGTGTCCCCGGGCATGTACCACCCGGCGACTTCTCCCCTGTTGTTGATCGCGAGTGCCTCGCCGGGCGCATCACCAGGCGTTGGAATGCGTTTCATGCCTGTTTCCTGGCTCCAGATGAACGGGTACTGTATGCTCACTACGGCGACCGGGAAACTCGCGCCGACGCCCATTACCGCACCCGAGACCAGGGCTGATGCAACGCTGTGTCCGATCACTCTCACCGACCTGCTATCGATGGGTTCGAGGGAGAACACGTAACCAAGCATCTCGTTCGGCGTCCCACTCGGTTGCCCTGACATGATGTTCAGGTTCCACAAAACGGTCCCCGTGGTAACGATCGCACCCGCCTGATTTCTTAAAACGGCTGTCAGGACGACTGTGTCTCCGCGTTGGACGGTCGCCGGCCGGGTGCCAGTGGATGCGGTGATTTCAATGGTGAATCGATCAGGGCCGGGAGGCGCCGGCAGCGGCTCGAACGGCTGCTCCGGCTTACCGTCGCACCCGGCGGACGCCAGCATGATGAGCAGGGGCATCAGCACCCCCCGGAGTGAAGCCGCCTGGGCGGTCAAAACGTCATCCCGACGACTCTTCCGTCCTGACTCATTGCAACCGGTCGGATGATGCCGCCTCCCCGCAGTGGCTCAAGGGCCGTCCGCGAGCCGGATGGCGCGATCAGGTACCCGATGTGGCGACTGAAAACGAGCATTGTCCCGTCATCGTTGACGGCGACCGCGCCGTTGTCCGGCGACGGGTCCGGAATGTCAAGAAATTCGACTCCCGCCGATCGCGACCATCGGAAGACTCGTGTGTCTCCGTAGTTCCGGCGAACCGTGCCAAGCGCCACCCCGTGCAGGTTGATGCCGTGCAGGTAGGCAAAGCAATCGTTCTCAGTTCCGCACGCCATGGCGGTCGTCTTCTGGCCCGACGCGTCCCACATCACCGCATCCGCAGACCCACCGAACCCGTGATCGAGATAGCCGTCATAACCGACTGCTTCGCCTTTCGCATTCAGGCCATTGACCGAACCGCCCACTTCGCTCGAGAAGGAAAGCTCCTCGAGGCGATTGCTGGTCAGGTCGAGCCTGTAGGGGGTGGCGTGAATGCCGCCAAGATACAGATTGCCGGCCACTCGCCCGAAATCCACGAATATCCCGCCCAGATAGGGGAGCTGAATCGGGAGAAATCTCACGCCGGTCGCTTCGGTCCACAGGAAGGCATGCTTTACGCGTCCGACGTAATAGTATCCAGCTACCGTCCCATCGTCGTCTATCGCCGTTGCCCTCGAATCCCCGACCGGCTCCCCGGGCTCTGCAATCGCAGCTCCCAGATCGCTGTAGCCGCGCGATGGCGACCAGATGAATGCGTGCCACACGGTAGTGCCCCCGCTTTCCACGAGCATCGACCCAACGACATCGCCCCGCGAGTTCACGTCAGTTGGTGAGACCCTGCGAACACCGGCTGGCTCGGACATGAGAGTCAGTCCGTCGGTCTTCGTCCAGAGAAACCACCCTGTC
>JBPPMU010000381.1:0-2482 GCA_051306215.1 Gemmatimonadaceae bacterium
AGCCTTCACGGGTAGGGTAGCGTCGCGCACGTTGCCGCCTGGCTCCGGTGCGCCGCAGGCTAACGATGCTTGCTGCCGACAGCCACGCTATTGAAGCGCCCGCTGCGCGGGCGCATTTTATTGGAGTGTCCGCAGCAGAAGCGAACGTTAGACCGCTCGGGACGTTTTCACAGTGACAAGGCCGACAATGTCAGATGCTTCTTCTGCGTCAAAGGGCGTTATGATAAATCGAGGTACGCAGTTCAGTATCTCGGGCATCCGGATTACAGTTTCCGCGGATGGAAATCTAGATGCGGGCAGCCCGACGTTTAGCCTCTCCCTCGATCTAACGTCATACTGGCTTGAAATTGCCGTAAGCCAGTTCCGTGATGCTGAGAAGCACCACCATGCGCTCTTGGCAGCTTCGAGGTCGGACGACAATGACGGCGTCAGCAGGTCAATGGAAGCAGAATGCAAGGCGTCGATGCAAGCCTTCGCCGCCGCTGCAATCGCCCTAGATGCCTTTTATGCCGCGGTGAAGGATCGGACTCCGATCCCTGCTGACTTGATCGCCATCTGGCACGCAAAGGGCACCGCCCGATATAAGCAGATTACGGAGGTGTTTCGGCGAGCATTTAGGATGGGCCCTCGTAGCGCAGTGCACCTCCGCAAACGCATCCGAGAAGTCTTTAAGTGGCGCGATCGCGCCGTACACCCGCAATCGGCTCGAACCCAGGCTGTGCTCTACCAGGAACTTTCCGTTGGAACGGAATGGCGGTTTGTCGCATTCATGGCAGAAAATGCGAGGCATGCCGTTGGATCCGCACTCAGCCTCATCGCGCAATTGCTGGCCAGACCCCGAAAGGAACACTCCGATCTTGTAGCCTTTTGCGGGCCTGCGTTGACCAATATCCAACCGACGATTGATGCTTGGGAAGCGACATTTGGTGAATTGTTCGATCACGCTGCAGCGCGCGACACGGTCTAACACTCGCTGCTGCCGACAAGCGATCTAACGTTGCTCGCTTCGCTCGCTATTGTATCATTCGCTTGCAGCAGAGCTTAAGGCGTTAGAGCGACAAGAAGGATCGCACTCTACTTCGCACTCTTGGAGAATCGCATGCAGCTCGGACGCAGCGCGCTCTTGGTTGGGCTCGTTTCTATTGTTGTCCTCTCGCCGGCGAGCGCGCAAACTACGTCTGCGCTGGAAACGGCGGTTGTCGACCTGGATGGCATCTCGACCCGATACCATGTCGCCGGACTCGACAAGCGCGCACCAGGTACGCCGGTCATCGTGTTCCTGAGTGGGTCGTTCGCCCCACTCGAGGTGTGGCGAGATGTCCTTGGCAGACTCGATGACACGATTCCGCGATTGACATTCGACCGACCCGGCGCGGGACAGAGCACTCCCGTGGACGGCGTGCTGACGCCGGAGCGCGTGACGGCCCATCTCGCTGCCCTGCTGGAGCGGCTGAACATCGCGCCGCCGTTCGTCCTCGTGTCGTGGTCGTGGGGGGGCCCCCTGGCGCTCGACTTCGCGTCGCGCCATCCAGGCACAGTCGTGGGCAACGTGTTCCTGGATCCAACGGTGACCGGGGTGGGTCGGAGTGCGTATCGAGCGCGGCTCATCCAGCTCGGCGCGGCGGCCGCAGCTGCGGACTCTATGATGCATCGGCAGAAGCGGGAGGGCCAAGGGATGCTCGCGCGTCTCCCACCCGGCATGCGCAGCGAACTGGAGGCCATCACTGCGATCGCGGATGAGTTCAATCCACCGTATCCGCGCGTTCCTACGACGATCCTCCTTGCGGGTCGCATGATGCCGGGATTCACGCAAGGAACGCTGCCCGCGGGAGTCGACGAAGCGGCGTTCTTCCGTGCCGAGCGCGCTGAATCTCTCGAGACGCTGCGGGCCCGCCTGCGCGAGGTTCCCGCGACCGTGCTGCGAGTGCTTCCGCAGTCGGCGCACAACGTGCCGAACGAGGATCCGGAGGCGGTCGTGCAGGAAATCTTGCGCGTGCTTGGATTGCGCGGACGTTGATGGGGCTGACGTCATCGTCGCTGGCGGCACAGGTGACCGCCTCGCACTTCACCGGCTGAGGTGCGTTCTAACAATGCTTGCTGCTGACGGCCACGCTATTGAGGGGCCGCTACGCGGCCGCAACTTATTGGAGTGTCCGCAGCAGAAGCCATCGTTATGCCGACGCTCGAACTTCCACAAGAGGAGGATCTATGAACGCGACGTCTGATTCGAGACGACAGTTCCTGCGCCATGTGATCGCGACGCTCGCCTACCGCGGCAGCAAGGTCTTGAGCGATGCCCCAGACAATTTTCCATCCTTTCTGGCGGGTGTGACGACGCGCACGCCCTCGCAGATCCTAGCTCATGTCAGCGACCTGCTCGATTGGGCTCTTTCACAGGCTGCCGGAAACGAGCGTTGGAACGACGCGACGCCATTGCCGTGGGAGCAGGAAGTCGCACGCTTCTATACCGCATTGAACGCGC
>JBPPMU010000382.1:0-2776 GCA_051306215.1 Gemmatimonadaceae bacterium
CGGCCGCGGGAATCTTCCGCATCTCGGGGCGGCGGACACCGCCTGCAAACCGGAGCTGATCGATCCGCCTGTTGTCGGCGACGAATGAGAGCCGGATGCGAAGCTCCGCCTCGTTTTCCAGCACTGGAACCGCGACCGCCACTGTTTTCCAGGCGATCGGCCCGCTATCACGTATGCGCGCCACCTCGCGATAGCTCCCCTCCCGCCAAACCTCGACGCGCATTCCCATTCGCGAGGAGTACCACTCCGCGAGCTCGCTGGCCACACTGGGGTTGGCCAGGTCTCTGCTCAACCAGTCGAGAGAGCGGGCGCCCGAACGTTTCAGGATGGTCTCGTAAAAAAGGACCGTGCTGAGGAGACTGTTGCGCAGCCTCAGGACCAGCGCAACTTCCTCACTGTTCTCTGGAACCGGCAGTCGCACCTCGATCGCGTCACTGAAATCGTTTCTCGTCACTGCGCTCAACGTTTGGGCATCCGTCCTGAAGGCGTGATCGTCGGGAAGTGCGAGAATGGCGGCGAGATCCCTCCCGCGTCGGTCGACGACTTCGGCAGGTGCTTCGAGCTTTCTCAATGCCAGCGGACGCCCTTCGGAGTCCGGAACGATCATCTCGTCCGCCGCGTGCCGAACCTCCAGGACCGCGAGGTGGTTGATGTAGTGCGTCTCCAGCGCTTCGTTGCGAACATGGAATTCGATGACGCCCTCAGCATTGGGCTGCACCCGCAATCGATCGACATCCGTCACTTCGAGCAGAGGGGCGATCGCCACCGAGAAGAGCTCGGCCTCGAGCTCCTCTGCGCCATCGACATCGGTGTAGACGGTGGGGCAAGAGCCGAAGATCGCGAACGCCAGAGCAGCGGCTGCCACGATGACGCCAACGGTCGTCAGGCCGCTGGCCAACACCGTCATTTCGCGTTGCGCGGTGTTCTCGAACGCCTCGAGAGCCACCACGGAATCGAGGGGTACCTGGTGAACGGGGCCAACCTCGGTGAGCGTCAGGTCGTACCGGGTCCCCACTCCCACGAGGTTTCCGGCATCGACCGTGACGCCGTGGGGATAAACAATGGTCGATCCGTCCACCAGGTGAGCCTTCACCGAGGTGGTCACGCGTGCCGGTTCCGAAAGAGAGAGCGGCTTCACTTCGACTCTCCCCCGGACGACGCAATTTGCGGTGAGGAGCAGGACACACAGCAAGGCTACCTGGGACCGCCAGACCGTCGCTCGCGCCATCGAGTCCTCCTCTGAATTGTCTGAAGGTACAACTGGCGGCAGGTCCGGTCAAGGGCCGGGCACGTTCACTCCCGCGCTGTCGCGCGACGGCAATCTCGTCTGCGTTCCTCTGGGGACAGTCATGGCGGGTTTGGGGCTTGGTAGGCGTCGCCGGCGCGTATCCGATCGGGCTCCCCACTGAGGACCTGCGGGACAGGGTTTAACATTTGCCCCCCCGGGTCAGCCGCATACGCACTAACTTAGAGTCAGGCGTAATCTAAGTGTATGAAGGAACGGGTGGATGTGGGGGAGTGGGTCGAGTTCCAGTGGCCGTACCTGATTTCGTTTCTCGGTGGCGCTGAGCAGGTGCGGGAGCTCGCATACGCGAGCGGCGCATTTACCAGGGCTCGAAAGATCGAGGAGCCTGAACTTCTGTTGCGATTGCTGTTGATGTGGACCGTGGGCGGACAGTCTCTGATGAGCACCGCGGCGTGGGCCGAGGAAGCGGACCTAGTCGACGTCAGTGACGTAGCCTTGGTGAAACGCTTCCTCAAGTGCGGTGATTGGCTTGGACGGCTTTTGGGCGAGGTTCTGATCGACACGCGGGCGGAGCTTCCGCCGGGCTTGCGTGTTCGAGTGATTGATGCGACGGCCGTGAACCGCGCGGGAACGAAGGGAACGGATCACCGGGTCCATCTGGGAATGGACCTGCGGCTCAATCAGATCGATTCGATCGAATTGACGAGCATCAAAGGCGGAGAGAGTTTCGAGCGATTTGAGGTCCGAGCGGGAGAGGTCCTGCTAGCCGACGCGGGCTACGCTCAAAGGAAGGGGCTCGGAAAGGTGGCCCAAGCCGGCGCCTTCTTCGTGGTGCGATTCCCATGGTCAAACCTGCCGCTCGAGAACCACGACGGAGGGCGATTTCCGTTGCTCGAAGCGCTCCGGACGCTTCCCGAGGCTCAGGCTGTGTCCTTTCCGGTGCAGTTCCGGGCCGCCGATGGTGAACGGATTGAGTGTCGTGTGGTGGGGATCCGCAAGAGCGAACCAGCAGCCTCCGAGGCGCGGCGGAAGGCATTGCGTGTACGGAGCAAGAACGGCGAGATGATCGACATCCGGACGCTCGAAGCTGCCGAGTACACCTTTGTTCTGACCAATCTGCCCGATTCGATCACGGCAGACAGCGTGTTGCAGTTGTATCGGTTTCGTTGGCAGATCGAAATGAAGTTCAAAACGCTCAAAAGCGTCATCCATCTCGGCCGCGTTCCTTCTCGCACCGCTGAAGGGCTGCGCGTTCACGTATTGGCAAAGCTCCTGATCGCCTTGTTGATCGATTCTTTGATCTACCAAGCCGAATCTTTTTCCCCCTGGGGCTATCCCTTGCCACCCCATCAGCGTCTGGCGCGTGACGCGCAGGCTTCTTGACCTAATCATTCACCTGCTCGCGCCCCCACCTCGATTTCTCCCCCGCCATCGCTACAGGACCAGGCACTTCGCTCTGCCCAAACGTCGTCGTCGGTGCCAACGTCTCGATGCTCGTTGCGTACTCGGAGGACTAAGTTAGTGCGTATG
>JBPPMU010000383.1:0-2972 GCA_051306215.1 Gemmatimonadaceae bacterium
GGGTGGGGGCCTCAGACTAACTGCGGCCTGCGGACGTACTGCGGACACCCACTGCGGACTACTGCGGACTGTGGGTCGCGAAGCGGGCGAGAAATTATTATATTAGCTAAGCTAGTCTAAGATATACCCTAATCTAGCTAATATGCCCTACGTGACAGTCCACACAGCAAAGACTACCCTTTCCAAGCTTCTCGCCCGTGTTCTTCGAGGGGAAGAGATTATTATCGCGCGCGGATCGCAGCCAGTGGCGAAGCTCGTTCCGCTCGACCGCGAACCCAGCGTCAGGAAGTTTGGCGCGCTCAAGGGCAAGCTCGTGGTCCCGGCGGAATTCTTCGAGCCGTTGCCGGAGGACGAGCTTGCAGGGTGGGAGAAGTAGGTGAGAGTCCTCCTTGACACTCACGCGCTCCTGTGGTGGCTTGCCGGGGACAGGCAGATATCGGCAACTGCGAAGTGGATAATCGAAGACGAAACGAACTCGATCTTCGTCAGCGCTGCATCAGCCTGGGAGGTCTCAACCAAGCACCGGCTCGGCAAGCTTCCGCGCGCCGGCCCGCTAGTCACTGACTTTGCTGGGGTTGTGTCGGGCCAGGGGTTTCGGGAGCTGCCGATCGGGCTGGAGGATGGCCAGCTTGCCGGGTCGCTCGAGGGTCCACATCGTGATCCGTTCGACCGGATGCTGATTGCACAAGCGAAGGGCAAAGATCTCGCTCTCGTGTCGAACGAAAAGCTGTTTGACGACTACGGGGTGATCAGGATCTGGTGATTGCGCCCTGAGTCTCCTTCTTTGAGAGAAGGGCCTGATAACGCGGGCTCGAGCGCAGTGGGTCAAAATCCGAATCGTGCTCTATCCAGTTCCAGTGGCCGAATCCCGCGGCAACTGCCCGCTCGAGCAGTGTTATCGCATCGTCAACCTGCCCGCTGCACGAATAGATGCACGCCACATTGTAGAGTACTGTCGCGTCACTCGCGTTTATCGCCAGTGCCTGATTTGCCCACTCCTTCGCGCGCGTGTTTTCGCCGAGGCGCGCGAGAGCGGAGCCTCCCATGTACAGCGCGCGGGGGTCATCCGGGTTGAGCTCGAGGCGCTTGCTTGCGGCATCGATCTGGCGCTTGAACGCGCGCTGCGCATCGGCTGTCCGGCCCATGCTGGCATAAGCTCCGCCGAGGAGACCGGGAACGACGTAATCCTCGGGACGAAGCTCAGCTGCCCGCTCGAACATTTTCGCTGCTTTCTCGAGATTGCCCTGTGCGACCAGTGCCCTGCCATACATGTACGCGGCGTCGAAAAGCTGCGGGTTGAGATTAAGCGCAGTCTCGAATTCCGCCTCGGCTTCGGCCCGCCTCCCCTGGAGCGACACCGCATGTCCGCGAGCGACGTGAGCCTCGGCAAGCTCAGGGCCCAGCTCGAGCGCTCGCATGCTTGCCGTGTCGGCGTTGCGAAGATTCACCTCGGAAGCGTCGAAATTCGTGTAGAGAATCGAGCATGAGTCGGCCATCCCCGCGTACGCGAGTGCATACGTCGGGTCGATATCGATCGCGCGCGCGAACATCTGCCGCGCAAACTCGAGCGATGACTTCTGGAACTGGTGGAAGAACTGTCTTCCCCGCAGATAACACTCGTAGGCCTCGACGTTCGCCGTCGGGACTTTCTCGATTGCCCGCTTCTCGTCATCGCTGAGTATCACGCTCAACGCCTTCACGATGTTCTGGGCTATCTCGTCCTGGATCGCGAAAACGTCTTCCATGTCGCGGTCGTAGCGTTGCGACCACAGCTGATATCCGTCGGCGACGTCAACGAGCTGGGCAGTGATGCGGAGCTTCATCCCGGCCTTTCGAACGCTCCCCTCGAGAACTGTCGCGACGTCGAGCTTCCTGCCGACCTGCCGGATGTCCTCCGTGGTGCCCTTGAATGCAAATGACGATGTTCGCGACGCAACGCGCAGCGCCTTGATCGTCGTCAGCGCGTTGATGATCTCCTCGGCCATGCCGTCGGTGAAGTATCCGTTCTCGCGCTCGGCGCTCATGTCGGTGAAAGGGAGCACCGCGATTGACTTGGGGGCTGTAGCCTGTTTCATCGCTGCCTGATCTGCCGGGGTCGTCACCTTGGGCCAGATGAGAGCCTTGGCAAATTCGCTCGACGTTGTGAACCGCTCGCGCGGCTCCTTTGAGAGAGCTTTCGATATCGCTTCATCTATCTCGTCGGGAATGGTTGGCTCGACCTTGCGGAGCGACGGCACCGGATCGCTGAACCGCTTGCTCAACACCGCCTGCGCCGTGGACCCTTCGAAGGCCTTCCGACCTGAAAGTATTTCGTAAAGCATGCAGCTCAGGCTGTACTGGTCGGATCGCCCGTCGACCTCGGATTCTCCTGCCGCCTGTTCCGGACTGACATAGGCGGGAGTTCCGACCATCATGCCCATCTGGGTCAGGGTATCGCCGCTCGCGACGCTCACCGCCTTCGCGATACCGAAGTCCATCACCATCGCTTCGCCCTCGTGGAGCATCACGTTCTCGGGCTTGATGTCGCGGTGAATGACCCGCTGGCGATGGGCATAGTCGAGCGCTCCGGCTATTCCGCGCGCAAGATAGAGCGCCTCCTCCAAAGGCAGTTTCCCGAGGCGATTCAGCCGCGCGCGAAGGGATTCGCCCTCGACGTAGGGCATGACGTAATACAGAAGACCGTCCGCCTCGCCGGAATCGTGAAGCGGGAGGATGTGCGGATGGTTGAGCCTTGCGGCAACCTTTATCTCGCGGAGAAAGCGGTCGGGCCCGAGCGACGACGAAAGCGCGTCATGCAGGACCTTGAGCGCCACCTCACGGTCGTGCTTGAGGTCGTGCGCAAGAAAAACCGTGGCCATACCGCCACGGCCGAGCTCGCGCCTTATCTCGTATGTGCCCGAAAGGGCCTTCTCGAGGCGGTCTAGCACCTCGTGTGACGCCGTGCGATCATGGGACTCGAATCATACCGCGTC
>JBPPMU010000384.1:0-25471 GCA_051306215.1 Gemmatimonadaceae bacterium
CTCAGGCGCCGGTGGTCGTGAATGCAGGCCTTTCATACGCTTCGTCGGATTCGCCACTCAGCGCGACGTTGCTGTTCAATCACGTTGGGCGCCGCATCGTCACAGCCAGTCAGCGTCCACTGCCCGTCACACACGAGTCGGCACGCAATGCGCTCGACCTGTCATTGCGGCTTCCCGTCGCGAAAGGATTTGCGGCGAAGTTCGACGGGCGCAACCTGCTCGACGAGCCGTACCTGCAGACCCAGGGCAGCGTGACACGCGAGTCGTACCGCGCCGGGCGCGTCTACTCGCTCGGTTTGACCTGGCAGCCGTGACACGGCCGGTGCGTCAATCGTGACGCGGCCGTGACCGCTACCGTGCCTTAGAGAGACACGCGCCTGCTTGCTTGGGGGTGCGTGTCTTTTCCAAACCCTGTCCAACCCAGAGACTCATGAAATCTCGTTATTTCCTTCCCCTCATCGCCGGAATCGTCGCCCTTGCCTGCTCCGAGATCGATCCTCTCGGCCCGGACGAAACGGTCCCTCAGGGGTCCGCGATGATAACAGCCGACATTACCGCCAACCGGCTCTTCCGAGCGGAGACCACTTACACGCTTTCGGGGTTTATCAAGGTCGCTAACGGGGCGACGCTCACGATCGAACCCGGCACGAAGATCGTCGGAGACTATGACGTGCCGGGCTCATCGTTGTTCATCCTTCGGGGAGCGAAGATCGTGGCAATCGGCGCCGAGGACCGCCCGATCGTATTTACGTCGGAGCGCACTTCGGGCAGGCAGGCCGGAGACTGGGGGGGCCTCATCATAGTGGGCAACGGACTGGTGAACCGGGCTGACCCGACGATTCTCGAAGGCACAGGCACCAATGCGACAACGAATCCCCAGGTGAACTATGCCGGGGGAACCAATAACGCCGACGACAGCGGAGAGCTTCGCTACGTACGGGTCGAGTTCGCGGGGTACGCAACTGCCGCGGACCAGGAGCTCAACAGCTTCACCTTCGCCGCGGTGGGAAGCGGAACGCGTCTCTCATACCTGCAGTCGCTCTACGGACTCGACGATTCGTTCGAGTGGTTCGGCGGAGCGGTCGATGGCAGGTACCTCGTTTCGTACGAAGCGGGCGACGATCACTTCGATGCTTCCGAGGGCTACACCGGCCGCAATCAGTACCTGATCGCGTTCCAGTCCGTGCGGCCTGACGCACGTCCCGCTGCGGGGAGCGCGTCGTCAGACCCGCAGGGAATCGAGAACGATGGATGCGCCGGAGCGAACTGCCTGAACGGGCAGAACTCGCTGCCGCGAACGGATGCAATGTTCGCGAACTTCACGCTTGTCGGAACAGGCACGGGCGTGGTCGACGGAACCTCCGGCGGTATCGGCATGATGCTTCGCCGCGGAACGGCGGGTTATTACGTGAACGGCATCGTCGCCCGGTGGCCGCGGGCCGCGATCAGCCTGCGCGACCAGAGCACGCTCGACAGGGTCGCTGACGGCACGTTGCTGATCAGGAACCTTTACCTCGCGGAGAATGGTTCGGTCTTCCAGGCGGCCTCGGGAAGCACCGTTCAGGGCTCGCTCGATCCGGCTGCCGCGGCAATCGAAGTCGCCGCAGGTGGCGTGACAGCATCATCGATATTCACTTCGCTTCCGGCGGCCCCCGGAAGTCTCGACTGGAGCCTCTCGGCCGCGGCAGCCGCCCGCACAGGAGGAACTGGGGCCTTCACGGGCGCCCTCGCTACGAAGGCCGGCGCATTCGTGACAGGGACGACCTATCGCGGAGCGGCTGACCCGACAGGCCCCAAATGGTGGTCAGGGTGGACGAACTACGCGCGCAATTGATCCGGCTCGCGCCGGTCTTTGTTGCCTCGATTTTCGCGGTTGCCTGCAATGATGGTCAGACAGCCGCGACGCCGGCGCGTGGGGCAGCGTTCGGGGTAGTTGACAGCATACTCGATCCCACCGAGGCCGCAGCGCGCTTTGTGCAGGGAGTCCCGCGCGTGGCGGCGCTCGAGGGTGGCGCATCGAGCGCCGAGGAACTGATCGAGGACTTCTTCGAGGCGATCGCCAACGGTGACAGCACCGCGATAGCACGAATGGCGGTGAGCCGTGCCGAGTATGGGTTTCTTTATTATCCGACGAGCATCTACACCGGAAAGCCTTACGAGCTCGCGCCGGACATCGCCTGGCTGCTCAGCTCCGAGACAAGCCTGAAGGCGGCAAGACGGCTGGTTCGCCGGCTGGGGGGCCAGCAGTTGAACGTTTCCGGTTGGACCTGTGGAAACGTCAAGCAAGAAGGTCTGAATACGATACTGTCGAACTGCTCCGTGTCACTCGTGCAGGATCAGGGTCGACGAACGCGGCAGTTGTTCCAATCGCTCATCGAGCGCGATGGTCGCGTGAAGTTTCTCTCGTACGCCGGCGATCTCTGAACGTAACGACAACGTAACGGGCACGTTATCGCGTAGCACGCGGCAAAAGTCGCGGGGATATTTCGCGCGTCCATACTCGAGAGCTCCGCGTGCAGCGCAGGTACTTGACCGTAGCACTCCTCATCCTGATTCCGACTGGTGCTCAGGCTCAGGGCACCGTCCAACCTGACAGTGCCAGACCGGCACCGTCAGTGGACTTCTCCGGAATTCTCTTCGCGAATTATCAGTATCGCGCTGAAAACGCCGCGGGCTCGGCGAACAAGTTCGATGTGGAGCGCGCGTATCTCACGTTCCGCGCGCCAGCAGGCGAACGCGCGAGCGTGCGCATCACTGCTGATTTGTATCAGCAGGCGACATCCGGAAGTGATTCCTATTACCGCGGATGGTCGCTCCGCGCCAAGTACGCATATCTCCAGTACGACTACTTGAAGGGAAAGACCTGGCGCGGCTCGGCCCGGCTTGGACTGCTCCAGACAGTATTTGTCGAGCACGACGAATCCTTCTGGCCAAGGTGGCTTGGCAACAGCCCTACCGAGCGGGCCGGCTTCTTCTCGTCAGCCGATGCCGGCCTCGCCCACACCGTCACTCTTCCCGGCGGTTTCGGCGAAATCTACTCCACCGTGACGAATGGGCCGGGCTACACTTCGCGTGAGGTCGATCGATTCAAGGACATCGCCACCCGCGTGACGATCCATCCATGGTCATCGAAAGGGCCTTCACCGATGAGGGGTGTTGCGCTTACGGCGTGGGGATACAAGGGCGCAATCGCCAGCCGCTTCGTCAACGGCGGGGCCGGGCAGGTTGGAACAGTGGGTGACGCCCTGAGGCGTGACAGATGGGGAGTCCACGCCGGGTCGGCTTCACCCCGCCTCACGGTTGCAGCGCAGTACGCGAGGAGGATGGACGAGGGAGAGGACGGTCTCAACACTCAGGCATCCCCGCGTGCGGTGGTCGACAGCGTCGGAACGCTGCTTTCGGCATACGCGAGCGTGAGGCCGCTGCCGGGGGCCGGTAAGGAGTCTCATCCGCTGTCCCTCCTGTTCAGGATTGACAGAGTCACCACGAACACCGATACGGGCGAGTCGTACGACTTCATCGTGGGAGGGGTCATATGGGATTTTTCCAGCCGGCTGTCGATGTCGCTCGACTACCAGGAGGTGACGCCGCGCGAGGGAAGACCAGTCGCGGCGACGAGAACCTGGTTTGCCCATTTCGTAGCCCGGTACTAGCCGTGACACGTTCGTTACCGACGCTGGCCCGGCCGCTGCCCCGCCCAAAATAGCTTTAACTGCTGGCACACAGTCAATCATCAACAGGAGCATTCCTTTGAAACGCCTAGTGCTCGCGGCTGCAGCCCTCGCCGCAATCGCCTGCAGCTCTGATTCGAAAGACGGGACGCAACGCTCGGGTTCCGTTGATCTCACCGGAGCCGGTGCGACGTTCCCGTATCCGCTGTACTCGAAGTGGTTCTCCGATTACGCGTCCCAGACCGGCGTGAGAATCAACTATCAATCGATCGGCTCGGGCGGCGGCATCCGCCAGCTGACTGAGGGCACAGTGGACTTCGGCGCATCCGACAGCCCGATGTCGGATGAGGAGATCTCCAAGGCAAGAGGTCCCGTACTGCATTTTCCGACGGTCCTTGGCGCCGTCGTCGTTACTTACAATCTTCCCGGACTCGAGCCGACGCTGAAGCTCTCCGGCGATCTCGTCGCCGACATCTTCGCGGGCAGGATCCGCAAGTGGAACGATCCGCGAATCGCGTCACTCAATGCCGGTGTGGGTCTTCCAGGTGACGACATCATCGTGGTGCATCGCAGCGACGGAAGCGGAACTACTTTCGTCTTCACCGACTACCTGACGTCCGTCAGTCCTTCGTGGGCAGCAGGCCCGGGTCGCGGCAAGGAAGTCCCATGGCCCGTCGGTCTCGGTGGCAAAGGCAATGAAGGCGTGGCCGGCCAGGTGAAGCAGACTCCAGGAGCGATAGGTTATGTCGAGCTGGCTTACGCGAAGCAGAACAATCTTCGTACGGCTGCGATCCGGAACGCTTCGGGTAGTTTCGTGGAGCCAACACCCGCCGGAATGACTGCTGCCGCGGCGGGCGCGGCTGCATCGCTTCCCGCCGACACCGACTATCGCTTGTCGATCGTCAACGCCCAGGGCCCCGACGCCTACCCGATATCGTCGTTCACCTGGATTCTGGTTTATCGCGACCAACGCGATGCGACAAAGGGCGCCAAGCTCGCTGATTTCCTCCGCTGGGCTCTCACCGAGGGTGAGAAGCAGGCCGCGTCGCTTGATTATGCGCCGCTTCCCGAATCGATGGCGACGCGGCTGGTTGCGAGAATCGATTCGCTCAAGGTCGGCTCGACTCAGTGACCGAAACTGTCGCAGGGCTGCCGGGCGATCCGCTTCACGGTCGCCCGGCAGTTCGGTCGATGAAGGCCTCGCAACGTGGTGACAGGTTCTTTCAGATCCTGATCACCAGTTTTGCCGTTTGCATCCCGTTGCTGCTCGTCATTATCGCAATCTCGATTCTGCTTGCCGCGTGGCCGGCATTGTCGAAGGCAGGGCTGGGCTTTCTCACCGGGAGCCGCTGGAACGTCGCCGGCGGCGAGTTTGGCGCTGCGCCGGCAATCTACGGGACGCTGGTCTCGTCGATGCTCGCTCTCATTCTCGCAACGCCGCTCGCACTCGGTGTGTCGATTTTCCTCTCCGAGATCGCGCCTAAGTGGCTCAGGACGCCGGTGGGATTCACCATCGACCTGCTGGCGGCGATTCCAAGCGTCGTCTACGGCCTCTGGGGAATTTTCTTCCTCATACCGCTGCTGCGCGATCCTGTCGCGCCGTTCATCAAGGACACCCTGGGGCTTGGAGCACTGCCACTCTTCAGCGGACCGAACTACGGCTACAGCATGCTTGCCGCCGGCGTGATACTGGCGATAATGATCCTGCCGTACATCTCGGCAGTCACGCGCGAAGTGCTGATGGCCGTGCCCCAATCGCAGCGTGATGCAGCGCTTGCTCTCGGCGCAACTCGCTGGGAGATGATCCGCGACGCCGTGCTCCCTTACGCGCGTTCGGGAATCATCGGCGGCATCATACTCGGACTCGGCAGGGCACTCGGCGAGACGATGGCGGTCACGATGCTCATTGGCAACAGGCCGGAGATTTCCGCGTCACTGTTCGCGCCCGGCTATACCATGGCATCGCTGATCGCGAACGAATTCAGTGAAGCGACGAGCGACATGCATCTCTCGGCGCTCATGGCGGTGGGGGCCGTGTTGTTCGGCATCACGCTGATCGTAAACGCGCTGGCTCGCTGGCTCGTATGGCGGGTCACGAAGGGCGGGGTCAGGTGACGCGCCGGACGCGCCAGGCGAAGAGCGGATTCATGCTCGGCCTCACCTACGTCGCCGCCGTGCTGGCGACGCTTCCACTGCTTTTCATACTGTTCCACCTGCTCAGTCAGGGGGCAGCGTCGATAAGTCTCGAATTCTTCACAGAGATGCCGCGGCCGGTTGGAGAAGAAGGCGGAGGAATGTCGAACGCGATCGTCGGCACGCTCATACTGCTCGGCGTTGCTTCCGCAATCGGCCTCCCGATCGGAATCGGGGCAGGTCTGTATCTCGCCGACAAGCGGAACGCGCCGCTGGCTATGACAGTCAGATTTCTTTCGGATGTTCTCAACGGGCTTCCATCCATCGTGATGGGCATTTTTGCATGGGAGTTTCTCGTGCGGCCGTTCGGCGGGTTCTCCGCTCTCGCCGGAGGAGTCGCGCTGGGAGCGATGATGATTCCGCTGGTGACGCGCACGACGGAAGAGATGATCCGCCTTGTGCCTTTGTCGCTCAAGGAGGCCGCCCTCGCGCTGGGCTATACGCGATGGAGGACGTCGATCACGATCGTCCTGAGGACGGCGCTGCCGGGGATCGTTACGGGCGCACTCGTGGCGATCGCGCGAATTGCTGGTGAGACAGCGCCACTGCTATTCACCGCACTCGGGAACCAGTTCTGGTCCACATCGCTGCGCGAGCCGATTGCGGCACTCCCGCTGCAGATCTTCGCGTACGCGATAAGCCCGTATGCGACGGCACACTCAATGGCATGGGCCGGTGCGCTGGTTCTAATAATGATCGTCCTCATCATCAGCCTGATCGCCAAATACGTGACCCGGAGAAAATTTGCAGGCGGCGCAGACTGAGCTTGTGCCGGGCGTTGACCCCGGCGCTGGTGGATCAGCCGACACGGGCAGCGGCCCCGTGAATCTGCCGCCGCGTCTTGTCACGCGCCGGCTCAATGCGTTCTTCGGAGATCTGCGCGCGGTGCGCAACGTCAGCATCGAGATCGCCGAGAAGGCAGTGACCGCCGTGATCGGTCCGTCCGGCTGCGGCAAGTCGACGATGCTGCGCTGCCTCAACCGGATGCACGAGACAATCCCCGGAGCCATCGTCGAGGGTGACGTGCTTCTCGATGGAGTGAGCATCTACAAGGGTGGGCCCGATCCCATTGCGGTGAGGCGCCATATCGGCATGGTTTTCCAGCGCCCGACGCCGTTCCCGACGATGTCGATAAAGGACAACGTGGCCGCGGGCCTGCGGCTCAAGCTCACCTCCCGGCCCTCGAGGAAAGAAACCGACGAGATCGTGGAGTCGGCGCTTGGGCGGGCGGGACTCTGGAACGAGGTGAAGGACCGGCTTCGCGAAAGCGCGATGTCGCTTTCGGGCGGACAGCAGCAGCGCCTCTGCATCGCGCGCGCGCTTGCGACGAAACCGGAGGTACTGCTACTCGATGAGCCGACGGCATCGCTCGACCCGATGAGCACCCAGACGATCGAGGAGCTCGTTTACGAGCTCAGGCAATCGATCGCGGTCGTGATTGTCACCCACAACATGCAGCAGGCGGCACGCGTGTCTGACCGCACAGCTTTCATGCTGGCCGGCGAGCTGGTCGAATTCGATGAGACAAAGACGCTGTTTACGAGGCCGAGAGATTCGCGCACTGAGGCGTACGTAACAGGGCGGTTCGGATGAGCGGGAACGGCAAGTTGGGGGTGGAGGCGCGGGGGTTCTCGTTCTGGTATGGTGAGAAGCAGGCGTTGTTCGATATAAGCGCCGGCCTGCCCGAGCGATCCATCACTGCGTTGATCGGACCCTCTGGTTGCGGGAAGTCGACGTTCCTGCGGTCGATAAACCGGATGAACGACACGATCCTCGGAGTCAGGCACGAGGGTGACATGCTGCTTGGCGGAGAGGACGTCTACGCGCCACACATGGATGTCGAGGAGCTGCGCTCGCAGGTCGGAATGGTGTTCCAGCGCTCGAACCCCTTCCCGAAATCGATATACGACAATGTCGCCTACGGGCCCCGGATAAACCGCAATGTATCAGCGCGCGAGCTCGATGAGATCGTCGAGCAGTCACTGAAGCGTGCCGCCCTGTGGGAAGAAGTCAGGGACCGGCTCAAATCAAGCGCTCTCGGTCTCTCCGGCGGACAGCAGCAGCGCCTGTGTATCGCACGCGCCCTCGCCAACGAGCCGTCCATTCTCCTTCTCGACGAGCCGGCAAGCGCTCTCGACCCCGCCGCGACCCAGAAAATCGAGGAACTTCTCTTCGAGCTGAAGAAAGAGCTTACCATTGTGATAGTCACCCACAATCTCCAGCAGGCAGGCCGCGTGTCACAGATGACTGCATTCTTCTATCTTGGGCATCTCGTTGAGATGGACCGCACCGAGACCATGTTCACTCGCCCGCGTGAAGAGCGCACCGAAGCCTACATCACAGGGAGATTCGGATGACCGCATCGATGCAGAACCCCGGCTTCCGCCATTTTCATGAACAGCTCGCCGAGCTGAAGCGCAAGCTCCTCGAGATGTCGGGAAATGCCGAGCGTCTCGTCGAGCTCTCGATTAATTCACTGCTGGATGGTGACCGGGCGATGGCCGAAGAGGTGATCGCCGGCGACAAGGCCCTCAACAGCCTCGAGGTCGAAGTCGAACAGCTAGCTGTTGCGCTGCTCGCCCTCCAGCAGCCGATGGCCCGCGACCTGCGCTTCCTCGTTGCCACGATAAAGGCATCGAGCGACCTCGAGCGGGTCGGGGACCACGCTGTGAACATCGCGGAGTCGGCAATCCGCATAGCTGACCACGGCGGAAAAGTTGCGGCGACGCCCGAGCTCGAGGACATGGCGCGACGCGCGCGGCAGATGCTGAGCAACGCCCTCGACGCATTCACGAGGAACGACGGCGCCCTTGGCCGCGAGGTGTGCAAGGCAGACGATGCTGTCGACTCGCTGCACGATTCGGTCTTCCGCATTCTCCTCACTCACATGATGGAAGATGCGAGGACCATCGGAAACTCACTCGAGATGCTACTGGTCAGCCGGAACCTCGAGCGCGTAGCAGACCTCGCGACAAACATCGCCGAAGATGCCGTGTACGTCGCCGAAGGCCGCCAGATAAAGCATCACTTCGAAGACTGATAAGCGTTGACGTCCGAAGCTTCACGACTCAGCCTCCACACTCCCGACGATCAGCGGGCGCGGGCATCCTCCGTGCGGATCGCCGCAATCGACATCGGGTCTAACTCGATCAGGCAGATAATCGCCGACGTCTCTCCCTCGGGTGCAATCCGCGTGGTCGACGAGATGAAAGCGGCACCGCGACTCGGAGCGGGGCTTCACCTGACGGGCAGGCTGAGCGAAGAAGCGGCGGGTGCTGCGATCGAAGTGCTCAGCCGCATGTCCGACCTTGCAAACCAGCTTGGCGCGAAGCGCAAGCGGGTGGTCGCAACGAGCGCGGTGAGGGAAGCCGCGAACGGGGCTGAATGGCTTGCCAGAGTCAAGGCAGAGACCGGGCTGAACGTCATCATGCTCAAGGGCGAGGACGAGGCGCGGCTCAGTTTCCGCAGTGCGCAGGCACATTTCGATCTCGCGCCGGGCCGCGCCGTGATAATCGACATCGGCGGTGGCTCCCTCGAGCTCGCACTGAGCGCTGGCGGACTGATCGAGCGGCTCGTTTCCTTTCCTTTCGGCGCGATCAGGCTCACTGAGAAGTATTTCAGCAAGGGAATAACTCCCGGCGCCCTCCGGAAGCTGCGGCGCTTCGTGAGGAAACGTCTTCGGGATGACATCTCCGCGAAGGACTGGCGGGGCGCGCAGGTGATCGGTTCCGGCGGAACCTTCACGAATCTCGCGGGGATGGCCCTCGCCAGGCAGGGTATGCCGACTGCCCGCACCGTGCACGGAACGGTCGTGACACGCGCCGAGCTCGAGCATCTCGTCGACAGTCTGGCGGCGCTCGAGCCGGACGAGCGACTCGCGGTCCCCGGCCTCAATGCGGGACGCGCCGATATCATAGTCGCCGGACTTGCCGTGATCGCCGAGACGATGGCACGCCTCGAGTCGCGCGAGCTAACCGTCTCGAGTTACGGGATCCGCGAGGGAATACTGCTCGACCTCGCCCAGGTCAAGCCGGAGACGGCGGATCATGGTGACGCGCGGGAGCGATCTGTCCTGGAGCTCGCGCGAAGATCGCACTTCGAGGAGCCCCATGCGCGGCAGGTTCAGAAACTCGCGCTCCGCCTGTTCGATTCGATCGGCGCCCGGCTCGGCTGCGCGCAGGAGGACAGGCAGGCCCTTGACGATGCCGCCCTGCTCCACGACATCGGCTATCACATCAGCTACGACAAGCACCACAAGCACTCATATCATCTCATCACTCATGCCGAGCTTCTGGGAATGACGCCGGCGGAGCAGATAGTCATCGCGAACGTCTCGCGCTACCATCGCGGTGCGGAGCCGCGCAGGTCGCACCGCAATTTCGGGCCGCTGAACACTGCAACGCGCGACCGCGTCCTCCGTCTCGCGGCGATTCTCCGCGTCGCGGACGGATTCGACCGCGGCCATACGGGCGCCGTCGAGGACATAAGGGTGCGGTGGCTCTCGCGGGCTCTCCGACTGATTGCGGTACCCGCTCCGAAAGCGACGACAATGCGTCTCGAGCTCTGGGGCGCGAGCCGCAAGTCGGGGCTGCTGGCGCAAGTCGCGGGCACTGATGTGGAGATAGTAGGACCCGGCGGCGTCGCCCTCACTGCCGACGACGACGGACGCGGGACCGACTAGCCGCCGGACTTCGAAAGGCTCGCTGCGTCTTCCGAGCCGGCGCGTGACGCGGCAGACGCTTCGCCCCAGCTGTGCCGGAGAAACACCACCTGTGCCACATACTCGGCCCCATCACCGGGCGACCGCTGGACGTATGAGCCGTCGCTCTTCAGCTCCCATGCCTGCCGGTTGTCAGCAAGGCATGTCTCGAGGAGAGACTTCAGCCGTGAATGCATGACATCCCCATCCACCGGCGTCACCGCCTCCACTCTTCGATCGAAGTTTCTCGGCATCCAGTCGGCAGAGCCGAAGTAGTACTCCTCCTCGCCGCCGTTCCGGAAATAGAACACGCGCGAGTGCTCGAGGAATCTCCCCACGATGCTTATCACCCTGATTCTCTCACTGACGCCGGGAACGCCGGGCCTGAGGCAGCAGATGCCGCGGATGATGAGATCTATCTCCACGCCCGCTCGCGATGCAGCGTAGAGATTCTCGATCGTCTCGGTGTCGACGAGCGCATTCATCTTCGCGATTATCCGGCCGCCCCTTCCCTGCTCCGCATGCTCGGTCTCGCGGGCGATCATTTCGCGGAACCGCTGCCTCATGTCACCGGGCGCGACAATGAGCTTCCGGTAAAGGCGCTGGCGCGAGAAACCGGTCAACGCGTTGAACAGGTCGCTCAAGTCAGCACCGATCGACGGGTTGGACGTCAAGAGGCCGATATCGGTATAGATACGCGCGGTCTTCGAGTTGTAGTTGCCGCTGCCTATGTGCGCATACCGCCTTATACCGTCGCCTTCGCGCCGCACCACGAGGGTTGTCTTCGTATGCGTCTTCAATCCGCCGAGGCCGTAGGCGACGTGCACGCCGAAGCTTTCCAGCGTCCGGGCGAACGTGATGTTGTTCGCCTCGTCGAACCTTGCCTGGAGCTCGATCAGCACGACTACCTGTTTGCCGCGCTCGGCTGCCTGGGTCAAAGCGCGGACGATTGCAGTGTCACCCGTGGTTCGGTAGAGCGTCATCTTTATCGCGAGGACGTTCTCGTCGAGCGCCGCGGTCGTGATGAAATTCTCCACCGAGGCAGCGAACGAATCGTACGGGTGGTGAACCAGGATGTCCCCTTCCCGGATCACGTCGAATATCGAGCGCGTCGTGTCACGCAGCTCAGCCGGCACCGCCGGGATCAGCGCCGGATCGCGGGCCTTCGGTATGTCGAGCGTGGCGAGCGACATCAGGTCGCCAAGCGCGAGGAGCGACCCCGTCTCGACCAGGTCGATATCGGGGAGGGACGGGATGTCATCCTCCTGATCCTCGCGCAGCTCATCGAGCAGGAGCTTCTGGAGGCTGGGCGGCGTCCCCGACTCGATCTCAACGCGCACGACCTCGGCGAATCGCCGGCGGAATACCTGTTCCTCGATCAGGGCCATGAGGTCTTCGGGCTCCTCCGAGTGAGTAAGCTCGAGGTCGGAGTAGCGCGTGACGCGGAAGACATTCGAGCCGGCCACCTCCATTCCCGGAAAGAGGGATGAAAGGTTGCCCGTGATCAGCTCCTCGAGCGGCACGAACCTGTGGCCGACTCCCGTAGGAACCCACCGCGGCAGGCTTCTGGGGACTTTTACCCGCGCGAACTCCTCCTCCCCCGACTCCGGATGCCTGAGCTGGACCGCGAGCGAGAGCGAAAGATTCGAGATGTAGGGGAACGGGTGACTCGGGTCGACCGCAAGCGGCGTGAGCACCGGAAATACCTGGGACTCGAAGAACTCGTCGATTTTCTGGAACTCGTCGGCCGAGAGCTCGTCCATGTGAACGAGCTTGACGCCGGCAGCTTCGAGAGCGGGCAGCAGGTCATCGTGGAGACACGCCTGCTGGCGCGCAATGAGCCCGGCGACCCGCTCCTTTATCGCCTCGATCTGTTCATGCGGCGACATTCCGTCGGGCGCCGGGGCCTGCATTCCGGCAGCAAGCTGGCGTCGCAGCCCGGCAACCCGCACCATGTAGAACTCGTCGAGGTTCATGCTGAAGATCGACAGGAACTTCAGGCGCTCCAGAAGTGGGTTGCGTGAATCGAATGCTTCGCACAGGACACGCGCGTTGAACTCGAGCCAGCTCAGCTCGCGGTTGATGTAGAGCGATGGGTCTACACTGTGAGCCTCGCTCATGGGCCTACGAACGTCCTGAGCAGCACGTACGAAATTCCGGCGATGATCCCCGCCGCAGGGATCGTCAGGATCCACGCCCAGACAATGCGGCCGGCGACTCCCCACCTGACTGCGGAAAACCGGTTCGTCGCTCCCACTCCGACGATGGCTCCCGTAATAGTGTGTGTTGTGCTGACCGGGATTCCCATCGTTGTCGCCATGATTATCGCGATTGCCCCGGCGCTTTCGGCCGCGAATCCACCGATGGGGCGAAGCTTCGTGATTCGCGATCCCATGGTTTTCACGATGCGCCATCCGCCGAAAAGCGTGCCGAGAGCGATCGCGGCGTGCGCGCTGAGGATCACCCAGGTGGGAATGGTGTTCGCATCGGGAACGTAGAGATGCCTCATCCAGCCGGTTTCCGCCGCGAGAAGCGGTTCGACGGAAACGAGAAGCCCGACCATGATTCCCATTGTCTTCTGCGCATCATTTCCCCCGTGCGCGAGTGAGAACAACGCCGAGCTCACGAGCTGGCCTTTCCTGAAAAAACGGTTGACCGGCGCAGGCATGGCGTTCCTGAAGATCCAGAAAAGGGAAAGCATGATGAGGAAACCGAGGAACATCCCGAAAAGCGGCGAGATGACGATGAACGAAAGCGTCTCGATCCACTTCCGGCCCCAGAGGAGAGCCCCCAACCCGGCCTTGGAGATCGCGGCGCCGGCATAACCGCCGATGAGCGCGTGCGACGAGCTGGAGGGTATGCCGTAGAACCAGGTAATGAGGTTCCAGGTGATCGCTCCGAGAAGCCCGGCAAGTATGACGTTCGGCGTAACGATGTTCAGATCAATAAGGCCGTTGCCGATGGCTCTTGCAACCGCCGTCGTGAAGACGAATGCGGCAATGAAGTTGAAAAAAGCCGCCCAGACGACCGCAGTCAGTGGATTCAGGACCCGGGTTCCGACGATGGTCGCGATCGAGTTCGCGGAATCGTGAAACCCGTTAATGAAATCGAAGATCAGAGCGACAAATACGATCCCCAGGACGTAGTGGAGGACCATCAGCCGTTTTTGAGAGCGATGCTCTGAAGCGTATTACCGACGTCCTCGCACTGGTCGATTGCGTCCTCGATCTTGTCGTAGAGCTCCTTCCACTTCATCACTTCGATCGCGTCTGTCGATGTCGAGAACAGCTCCTCGACCGCTTCGTGATACATCGAGTCGCCCTCCTCCTCGAGCATCTTGAGCTGCCGGTTCGCGCTGGAGACTGTCTTGGGCTCCTTCATCTTTCTGACTGCGTCCTCGATGCACCGCGTGGCCCGAAGCAGGACCTCCGAGAGAATCACCCCGTGGCGGCGGGATTCCGTTATGTGGAAAATCGAGGCACGCCGGGCGCAGCCATCGATCAGGTCAACAACCTCATCGAGGTGCTGGGCGAGCTGGTGGATGTCCTCACGGTCGAACGGGGTAACGAAGGTACGGTCGATTCTGTCTATTGTATCGTGGGTGAGGTTGTCCGCTTCGTGTTCGAGCGTCTTGATGGCGGCGACGTGCTCCTCGATCTTTGACGGATCCTTGAAGAGCTCGTGAAGCAAGTTGGCCGACCCGGACATCCGGCTGGCGACCTCGGAGAACAGTGAGTAGAACTCGGCGTCACGGGGGATTAGCTGCAAGCGTTTACTCCGGTACGAAGCGTAGGTTGGCATCGATACAGCCGGTGGAATTTATGCAGCCCTGCCGCATGGAGCCACCAAAAGGCACGGGAAACCCGACAAGATCATTGACCGCCAGCCATAACTCTCTAATGTATGTCAGTGGAATCGAACCCCGTATCTGACCGGATCCTCATCGTCGACGACGAGCCGGAGATCGTTGCCCTCGTGGCGTACCATCTCACAGCCGCCGGCTATCGCACCCTCAGCGCCGGCTCCGGGTTGGAGGCAATCGACGCCGCCATGGGGAATGGCATTTCCCTTATCATTCTCGACCTGATGCTGCCGGACATGTCGGGATTCGACGTCCTGGCGGCAATCCGGAATCACCCTTCTCCCCAGAACGCTCCCTGCCTGATGTTGTCCGCGCTCCGGGAAGACGGTGACAGGATCCGTGGACTCTCTGTCGGAGCGGACGACTACCTCTCCAAACCGTTCAATCCTGACGAGCTCGTTCTCAGGGTCGGAGCGATTCTGCGGCGGTCAAAGGGCCCGCGAATGGTCGGGAATGTTGAAACGATCGGGAAGATATCGATCGACCGCGGGGGACGGCGCGTCATGGTCGACGGGGCCGACATCGGACTCACACCGACCGAATACAAGCTGCTCCTGCTGCTGGCGACAAATCCCGGTCTGGCCCAGGGTCGCGAGCAGCTCCTCCAGGTGGTCTGGGGCGCGGACCCCGACATGCAGACGCGGACAGTCGACGTGCACATCCAGCGGCTCCGGACGAAGCTGGGAGAAGCCGGCGACATGATCGAGACAGTTCGCGGTTTCGGCTACCGACTGTCGAGTGAGAAGATTGCCGCGCAATGAAGCTTGTCTACCGGCTCCTCATCTTCGCGCTTGGCGTGATCATGGTTTTTACCACGGTCACCGTTCTGCTCGTCGACAAGAAGTTGAGGGAGCGCGTGATGGACGAGCGCGCCCGCGAGCTGGTTCGCGATGCCCAGCTGATCGGAGCCCAGTGGGGCGCGGGTAGCAGGCCACAGATCACGGTCGAGCGGGCGGTCCGCGCCCTTTCAGGCCGCGTCACCCTCATCGACAGCACGGGAATCATCGTAGCCGACGCGGCGACCGGCCGCTTGAAGGCGAGCCGGGCGGGAGAGCGCGCGATGCGACCGGAGGTTGCCGAAGCGCTCGGCGGCGAAACCGGCATTATCCTCGAGGAAGGTGGTGGCGAAGAGGAAGGTGAGCTGTATGTCGCAGTGCCCGCTGAACGGGGGGTGGTGAGAGTCGGGGTCGAGCTTGCGTCCCTCAACGAGATCTTCGACGTGGCACGCCGGGACATGATAAGCGCCGGTTTCCTCGCCACCCTCTGCGTAGCGCTTTTCGCCGTCCTCTTCGCCCAGTACGTATCGAAACCGGTGACGCAGCTGCGGGACATTGCTGGCGCGCTCAGCCGCCGCGAGTTCGACGATCAGCCAAACGTCGTTGCACCGGGAGAAGTCGGTGAGCTGGCCGACTCGCTCGCACAACTGTCGGGGCAGCTCCAGATTCTGGAGGGCGTGAGACGCGACTTCATCGCGAATGTCTCGCATGAACTCTGCTCGCCGCTCACCATCGCCAGCGGCTTCGCCGCGACGCTCGCCAAGCATGACCCGCCGGCGGAAGAGCGCAAGCAGTTCGCGCGCGCAATTCTGTCCAGCACCAACCGGATGCAGCGGGTAATCGACGACATGCTCGACCTCACCCGGATCGAATCCGGGGGCTGGATACCGCGCCCCGAGACAATTCCCCTGTTCGACGTGACTGACGATGTTCTCGACTCACTGCGACCGGCTGCCTCTCACAAGGGCGTCGCCCTGCTCTGCGAGTTTGCGCCGGGGGCGAAAGTGATCGAGGCCGACCGCACAGCGATCAGGCAAACGATTGCAAACCTCTCCGAGAACGCGATCCGCCACACCACCGCAGGTTCGATAACGATCTTCAGCGAACGGACCGCGGAGGGGGTGTGGCTGGGTGTGCGCGATACCGGCGAAGGAATTCTTCCGGAGCATCTTCCGAGAATTTTCGAGCGCCTCTATCGAGTCGACAGCGGCCGGACCCGCGGGTCGGGCGGAAGCGGTCTCGGGCTGGCAATAGTCAAGCATATGGCCGAGGCTCACGGCGGTCGCGTGGAGGCGCGGAGCGCGCGGGGGCTGGGGACCACCATCCGCGCGCTGTTCCCGCAGCCGATGGGCAGGAGACGAATGCCTACGCCCGCTGGAGGCACCCGCACGCAGCCCGACCCGGTCATCGCGCACGCCTGACGTCAGCCTCTCCGGAACTCTCCCGGCACCGCCCGCTCGGCCACCAGCCTCGGGTTCTCGAAGAATTTCACGAGGATCATTCCCGCAACGAATCCGCCAACGTGCGCCCAGAACGCGACTCCGCCTGAAAGCTCCGGCCTGAGCCCCATCACCTCGGGCAATCCGCTCAGGACCTGGCCTGCGATCCACCAGATGAGAACGAACCACGCGCGCATCCTGATTATGAAAAGCGGTGGGATGAACATCTTCACGCGGATTGTCGGATAGAGAATCAGGTAAGCGCCCATGACTCCCGATATCGCTCCGGATGCTCCTACGGTCGGCACCGCCGACGCCGGGTCGACCATCACGTGCGCCGCTGACCCCGCAAGGCCCGAGATCAGGTAGAAGACAAAAAACCTCACGCTTCCCATGCTGTCTTCGATGTTGTTCCCGAACACCCACAGGTAAAGCATGTTGAAGATCAGGTGCATCCAGCTTCCGTGGAGGAACATGGATGTCAGCGGAGTGAAGTTGTTTATCGGCTCGCCGTCGATGACGCATGCCATGCCGGGGCCGATCGGAACCCCCGTCCCGAGCGCGGCCAGACGCGTAACCTCGCCGGGGACCATCCCGAAGTTGCAGACGCTGGCGGCAAGCACGGGCTCGTTGAATCCGCCTCCCTGCACGAGGAGCCAGGCGGCGATGTTTGTCCCGATGATGGCGTAGGTCATCACCGGCGGCCGGATTGTCGTATGTTCGTCGCTGAGGGGGATCATCTCGCCCCGCTTGTGCCTGAATGATGTGGAACTGCCGGAATTGAGGCGATTCCGGCCTCGAAGCGCCATTCTGGCAGAAAAATTGGGCTCATAGTTTGCCCTTTAACGCGCGCGACTTCTCAGGCATCAACAATTCAGGGGCTTAAATGGCAGACAAAGTTATCGGAATCGACCTCGGCACCACAAATTCCGTCGTTGCGGTGATGGAGGGCGGCGATCCGGTCGTCATCCCGAACGCGGAAGGCGGCCGGACGACGCCGTCGGTCGTCGGCTTCACGAAGGACGGCGAAAGACTCGTCGGCCAGATCGCGAAGAGACAGGCCGTCACGAACCCGCAGAACACTGTCTTCTCGATCAAGCGCTTCATGGGTCGAAAGATGGGGGAGGTGCAGGAAGAGGCCTCGCGCGTTCCCTACAAGGTAGTTGGCGGCACTAACGACGTTTCGAACGTCGAGGTGCAGGGCAAGCGGTATACCCCGCCGGAAGTTTCCGCGATGATTCTCCAGAAAATGAAGCAGACCGCCGAGGACTACCTGGGCTACAAGGTCGAGAAGGCAGTTGTAACTGTCCCGGCGTACTTCAACGACTCGCAGCGCCAGGCGACGAAGGACGCGGGAAAGATCGCTGGCCTCGACGTGCTTCGCATCATCAACGAGCCGACGGCCGCCGCGCTCGCCTACGGCCTCGACAAGAAGAAGGACGAGAAGGTCGCGGTTTTCGACCTTGGCGGTGGTACCTACGACATCTCGGTGCTCGAGCTTTATGACGTTGAAGGATCCCGCCAGTTCGAGGTGAAGTCGACGAACGGTGACACGCACCTTGGCGGAGACGACTTCGACCAGCGCGTCATCGACTGGCTCGTCACCGAGTTCAAGCGGGACCAGGCGATCGACCTGTCCAAGGATCCGATGGCGCTCCAGCGTCTGAAGGAAGCGGCTGAAAAGGCGAAGATGGAGCTGTCGACGACGCAGACGACGGACATCAACCTGCCGTTCATCACGGCCGACCAGAGCGGGCCGAAGCATCTCAACTACCAACTGACGAGAGCAAAGTTCGAGCAGCTGGTGGACGACCTGATCCAGCGCACGCTTCCGCCGATGGAGCTGGCGCTCAAGGACGCTGGGATCAAGCCGAACGAGATAGACGAGGTGATCCTCGTCGGTGGATCGACGCGAATCCCGAAGATCCAGGAGATCGTCAAGAAGTTCTTCGGCAAGGAGCCGAACAAGGGCGTGAACCCAGACGAAGTCGTGGCGATCGGAGCGGCAATTCAGGGCGCCGTTCTAACCGGAGAGCAGAAGGACGTTCTCCTCCTCGACGTCACACCGCTGTCGCTCGGAATCGAGACCCTCGGCGGAGTTACCACGGTGCTCATCCCGCGCAACACGACGATCCCGACCAAGAAGAGCGAGACATTCTCGACCGCCGACGACAATCAGACCACGGTTGAGATTCACGTGCTCCAGGGAGAACGCGAGCTCGCGACGTACAACAAGACGATCGGCAAATTCCAGCTCACCGGAATTCCCCCGGCACCGCGCGGGATGCCGCAGGTCGAGGTGACGTTCGACATCGACGCGAACGGAATTCTTCACGTGACCGCGCGCGACAAGGCGACCGGCAAGGAGCAGAAGATCCGCATCGAGGCTTCGAGCGGTCTGTCCGATTCCGAAATCGACCGCATGGTCAAGGACGCCGAGAAGAACGCGGCTGCCGACAAGGCGCAGCGGGAATCCATCGACGCGCGGAACAGACTCGACTCAATGACGTATGAAGTGGAGAAGAACGTGAAGGAGTGGGGCGACAAGGTCAGCCCGGAGATCAAGGAGCGGATCGACGCGGCGATCGAGCGCTCGCGCAAGGCGCTTCGCGGCGACGACATGGCGGAGATCCGCTCCGCGCAGGAGGAACTGACGAAGGTGTTCAGCGAGGCCGGCCAGTCGTTCTACCAGCAGCAGGCGGCAGAGTCGCAGCCTCAGGGCGAGCCTGGGCCCGACGGGGCGGCGTCGGGGGATGGCGCCGGCACAGCGCCTGCCGATGACGTAGTCGAAGCTGACTACGAGATCGTTGACGACAAGAAGTAAGGGAGTCGTAAAGGCACCGGCCGCAACCTCACGGGTGCGGCCGGTGTCTTAGTTTTAAGGAATCAACTAGAGGGGTATCTGGTCTTATGTCTTCACTGTCATCTCGCGCACGGTGGACCGTAGCCGTCGTAGGCGCATTCCTCGGCGGTCTCATCATCGCGTCCGGCGGGCTCGATCTCTCGAAGCTCGGGTTCGCGCAGGGGCGGCCCGACGCAGGCGCTGTGGCGCCGCTCGCGCAGGCCAGCAACGCGTTCGTCGAGATCGCCGACCACGTGACGCCGGCCGTCGTCTCGATCGCGGTGGAGAGCCGCCCAACCGGCGAAGTTCAGAGACGCCGCCAGGGCCAGGTCCCGCCGGGGTTCGAGGACTTCTTCAACCAGATCCAGCCGCGCGTTCCGCAGGTCGAGACGGGCTCGGGATCCGGCTTCATAGTCTCGAAGGACGGGTACATCCTGACGAACAATCACGTCGTTACGATGAGCGATCGCACAACGATCGCCGACCGCGTCACAGTGCAGATGCTCGATAACCGCGTGTACAAGGAGCGTGTAGTCGGCAACGATCCGACGACCGACGTCGCACTCATCAAGATCGAGGGGAACAACTTCCCCACCCTCGCGCTCGGGAACGACGTGAACAGCAAGGTTGGCGAATGGGTGCTGGCAATCGGGAATCCTCTCGGGTTCGATTTCACAGTCACCGCTGGCATCATCAGCGCGAAGGGCAGAAGCCTCCCGGGGCTTCTCAACCGCCGCGGCGATACCAACAACTATTCGATCAGCGACCTCATCCAGACTGATGCGGCGATCAACCGCGGAAATTCTGGCGGACCGCTCGTGAACCAGAGGGGCGAGGTGATCGGCATCACCAGCGCGATCGCCAGTGAGACCGGTATGAACGCGGGATACGGCTTTGCCATCCCGATCACGCTCGCCAAGAAGGTGATGGACGACATAATCAAGCACGGCAAGGTTCGCGTTGGAGTTCTCGGAATTCTCATCCGTGAAGTGACGCCGGAGGATGCGGCGGTTGCAGGGATGCAGGACATCCGCGGCGCGAAAGTCGACGGCTTCAACCCGGCCACGGGAAGTGGCGCCGAGCGAGCAGGACTGCAGGCCGGAGACATCATCATCACTGCTGACAAGCAGCCTGTCGATCGCGTGAGCACTCTCCAGCGCATAGTCCGGAATCACGCGCCGGGCGAGACAGTTCAGCTCGAGGTGATGAGATATGGACAGAAGAGGTCTTTCGGCGTCCGGCTTACCGAACTGGCCGAGCCCGCAAGGACTGCCGCTGCGGGCGACCGCCCGACGGAGAGGCCGACGGCGAACGCCGGCCCGGCGGCGATCAAGAATGAAGCGCTCGGCATCTCGATCGGGTCAGTCCCGGCCGAGCTGGCCACGCGTGCAAACCTGGCGGCCAACAAGCGCGGCGTGATGGTGACGGAGGTCGTGCCGCTAGGCCCGTCGTACAACAAGCTCGGGGAGCAGGACGTAATCTTCGAGGTCCTGTTTCCCGCCCCGCGGCGCCCGATTCGCTCGACCGCTGATCTACAGTCTGTGCTTAGCAGCCTGAAGGATGGAGATTATATCAGCCTCAACGTCCACTCACTTGCTCAGGGTGGCGGCGGCGACAGGGTAGTCAACATCCGCATAGGCGAATAGCGCCCGATTTCATTCAGACACCAGAAAACCCCCGGCCCCTTCGCCGGGGGTTTTCTGCGTTTCGCACTCCTGAGTCGCTCGGAATCCATCGAAGCGACCCGCTCGAGCATCGGTTGGTCAGCGTCCTGCACGCGCGAGAAAGCCGTACGTCTTGCCCGCCACCGTGAATGACCCGACGACATCGCCGCGAGAATTGATTCCGAATGCCCGCGTGGCGGAAGCGCCTGGAACGTCCAGCGTCACTACATTCGCAAAATCCCGATTGGTGAGAACGTAGCCGTGGGAACCGGACCCGTTCTGGTACACTCCGACGATCTGGCCTGATGCATTCACGTCCCAGGCATTGGTCATGGTGCTCCCCGCAAAGAAGAAGGGCGTAATCACTCCATTGTCGATCGTGTATGCCTCGGTGCGGTTAGCCGCCTGATTCCTGTACATCCCCACAACGTGCTTCAGGTCGGGCGTGGCGCCATTGTTCATCGAGGCGTAGAGGCTTACCTCCTCATTGCCCTTCTTCGACATCGTGACGCCCCTCATGGTGCTCGAAAAGTCCGTGTCGTGCCTGCATCCGAGAATGGCGCCGTCCGGCAGAACGCGCTGGGCGATCATGTACGTGTGACCGGGATAGCTCACGGCGGTGAATTCTCCCTTCTTCGACATTCGGAAGGCATGATTGGCTACCCCCGGCTCGCCAGCGAGCCAGTAAGTGCCGACTATCTCGCCACCGGGGCCGATCCCGCGGACGTCGGTTCCGGCGGCGCCCGGGTAATCAATCGAGGTAAACGTGCCGTCACGCCACAGAAAGCCGTGATAGACGTAGTCCGAATCCACATAGTAGCCGACAATTTCCCCGCCGGCGTTGATGCCCCATGCCGCCGTCAGACGCGCCCCATCAACCTCTATGGTCTGGAAGCTGTAGATGGACGCTGCACGCGCGGCGCGGACTTCTTCCGGCGCCGCCGTCGCCGGGGACGTTGGCATGCTGTCGGAACAGGCAGCAGCGAGAAGGCCGGTCGAGATGGCTGCAAGCCCCAGCCGCCAAGCTGATCCACGGCTTCTCCCGGGCTCCCCTTTTCTTTTCGCGCGGTTCATGGTGACACTCCTTTTGTCCTGGGTTGCTACTGCGCATGTGGTGCCTATCTCCTAACGCGGAAACGGGTGGCAGACGGGGCCAAAACGTGCATTGCGACGGCGACTCCGACGGCGTATGCTGAAGTGCCAAATGAAACCAGCAGACGAGCGCCAGTTGCACACCGAGGAGGGGGCGCAGTTGACGGGGTCGGCCGCCAGTACGGAACAATGGTTCCGGGTGAAGGAAATCTTCCTGGAAGCCCTGGATCATCCCGAGGCCGAACGGCTCGCTCACGTTGCCGACGTCTGCCGCGGCGACGCTGCCCTCGAGAACGAAATCATTTCATTGCTCAGCAGCGAAAAGGCGGCAGGTGCATTCTGCGAAACGCCCGCCGCCGAGCTGCTGAACTTCGACGGGTCCATTGACGCCGGGCCCAGCCCCCGCCTCGCGGCCGGAACCCGCCTCGGTCCCTACGAACTGACAAGCTTTGTCGCGGCCGGCGGAATGGGCGAGGTATACAGGGCCCGACACACTCTGCTGGCCCGGCAGGCAGCGATAAAGACCGTCAGGACAGGGTCGGTGGGGTGGACAGCCAAGCGTCGTCTGTTGGCCGAAGCGCGCCACGCATCGGACCTGAATCACCCGAACATCTGCACGATCTACGAGGTCGGCGAAGAGCGAGGCATCCCTTTCATCGCAATGGAGTTCGTCGATGGAAGGCAGCTGAAGGAGATGATACGCAGTGCGATCCCATCGCTGAACGAGGCGCTGGCTTTCGGGATTCAGATCGCCGATGCGCTGGAACACGCGCACCGGAAGGGCCTGGTGCATCGCGACCTCAAGAGCTCCAACATCGTAGTGGACAACAACGGGCGACCGATCGTGCTCGACTTCGGGCTGTCGAAGCGACTCCCTGGAATGGGCGGGGAGCGGATGGTAGAGTCGACCGCGACTGCCAGTCCGCTGGCGGGGACGTTGAGCCATATGGCACCGGAAGTCCTGCGCGGCCAGAGCGCCGATGTTCGAAGCGACGTCTGGTCGCTTGGGGTACTCCTCTACGAGCTGGTGACGGGGCGGCTGCCATTCCAGGGCCCGACTTCGTTCGAGACCGGGCGGAGGATCATGAGCAGGCCTGCTGTCCCCATCGGTCACCATGTACCGCTGCCGCTCCGGCTGGTGATCGAGCGCTGCCTGGTGAAGAACCCGAAGGGTCGTTACCAGACTGCGGCCGAGGTGCGGGACGCGCTTGTTTCCATCCGGCACCACCACGCCTGGCGGATGGCAGGTCGGCTGATGCTCTGGGCGCGAAGGAGGATGCTGTACTCCGCTGCTCTGGCAAGCTTGCTCGCCGCCGCGCTGCTCGTTGGGGTCGTGTATCTCCGCGAGAGGCTTTCGGTCACGTTTGGACAGTCGGTATCCAGTCTCGCAATAATGCCGTTCGAGAATGCGACCGGCGATCCTGCGGCAGATTACTACGCTCAGGGATTTACTCGCGCCTTGACCGAACAGCTCGGCAGCATGAGCCGGATCAGAATCGTCATTCAGCCGGCGGAGTCCGGGGCCGGAGGCGGAAGCGATGGCGTCGGCGGGCGCGGCACGGCCGACGCGCGCCTGGAAGGCCGGCTCGTGAAGATGGGCGACCGCGTCGGCATCGACGCTCGCCTCATCGATGAGGCGAGCGGACGCGTGGAATGGTCCGACGCGTTCGAGCGCAGCGGGCAACAGGTTCTCGCGCTTCAGGCAGACCTCATCCGGGCGCTGGCCGCACAGATCAACCTGAGTCTCCGTGAGAAACACGCTCAGGGGGCGGCGACTGTGCGAGCGGTAAATCCGGAGGCGTACGAGGAATATCTCAAGGGTCGGTACGAGTGGAACAAACGCACGACGCCTGCCCTGCAGGCTGCGATCGGTCACTTTCGGCGGGCGATCGAACTCGACCCGACGTATGCGCCTGCTCATGCCGCAATCGCTGACTGCTATAACCAGTTCGGCACGCTGATGGTGGGAATGGGCTCGCCCCTCGTCTATCGGCCGCTGGCAATTGCTGAGGCGATCGCTGCGCTGCAGATCGATCCCTACTCCGCGGAGGCGCACGCAGCCCTTGGTTACGCGCATCATTACAACTGGCAATGGGACGATGCAGAGCGGGAGTTCCGCACCGCGATTTCGCTGAACCCGAGCTTCCCCCTCGCTCACGTCTGGTACGCCAACCTGCTGATGTCACGCAATCGCCTCGATGAGGGGCTGGAGCACGTCTATGCCGCGCGCGCGCTTGACCCGTATTCCCTCATCGTGAATACGAATGTCGGCTGGCTCCTTTCCGCCGCGGGGAGAAGCGCCGATGCCCTCAGGCAACTGGAGTGGACCATTCAGCTCGACTCCACGTACACCCAGGCGCGGTGGCGACTGATTGGTGCGCTGGTTCAGGAGGGACGCACCGGCGACGCGGAGCTGCACGCCGAGCGACTCGTCGAGCTGAGCGACAGCACTTCGCCCTCGCTGGCGGTGCTCGCGGGGATGAGATTCAGGATGGGCCGGATTGAAGCTACACGCGCCATTCTCTCCACGCTTCTGGAACGCGCCGAACGGGAGTACGTGGTTCCAGCCTCGGTAGCGGGCATTTATGCCATGCTCGGCGATACCGACAAGCAACTCGAGTGGGCAACGCGTTCGTTCCGCGAGCGATCGAATTTGGTGGCGTACAACCACTTTGATTCCGGTGTATGGAAGTCTGACCCGCGCTTCGTGAATCTCGTGGAGCGATCCGGGGTACTCAGAGGGCGTGATGGTCCGGGCCCGCCAGCGCAGCAGAAGGGCACGGATCCCGGCCAGTCCGGACGATGAACGAACCCGCTTCCGCTGACGTCACGGGGCTGCTCCTGCGCTGGTCGGAGGGCGATCCCGCCGCGCTCCAGGCGCTGATGCCGCTCGTATATGACGAGTGCCGCCGAATCGCCTCGCTTCAACTTCGACGTGAGCGAACGGGTCACACACTGGAGCCGACTGCGCTGGTTCACGAGCTCTACCTGCGGCTGGTGGATCAGACGCGCACCGACTGGAAGAACCGCGCGCAGTTCTTTGGAATTGCCGGTCAGCTGATGCGGCGGATTCTGGTGGATTACGCGCGAAGCCGTGGTGCAGCGAAGCGTGACGCTTCACGAGTGATGGCGTCGTTTGACGGGGCTCCCGGCTCCCCCGACGAGGCCCGGATCGCGGACGTGATCGCCATCGATGATGCCCTTGATCGGCTTGCGAGCACGGATCCGATGCA
>JBPPMU010000385.1:0-12041 GCA_051306215.1 Gemmatimonadaceae bacterium
GAGCGCGGATTCCATTTGCCCAGGGCGACATCGGGGACGAAACTGTCGAGGCCACGAGGTGGGAAGTCGAGCGTTCTGCCTTTCTGGGCACTCATGTAAGCGGTCATCAGGATCTGCATCACCTCGACGCCGTCGTCGAACGTGAGCATCGGCGTCTCGCCGCGCAGAAAAACACGAACGAAGTGACGATTCTCAGCTTCATATCCGTAAGCGGCGGGTTCGGCCGCGACAACCGGCATCAATCCCGTTTCAGCATTCTGCTTCTCGACGAGATCCTCTCCCGCTTTTCCCTTGACATCGCGGCTGAAGAACAGCTTGAGGCCGCTGTCGAGTGTGTTCCACGACATCGAGTACTCGGGGCCAAGGAGTTCAGCGGAAAGCCGGAGTCCCGCCCCGACGAAACTCCACGATGTCGTCACTTCGCCTATCAGCGTGTCTCCGTCGCCCGTCTCGTACTCGATCGTCGCCCGGGCAAAGTCCTCCGACGGCTCCCGCCTGTAATCCACGTTCTTGCCCATCGCCGCTGAGAGCCGCCTCGCATACTCTGGCCGGCTCCACTTCAGTGAAGCGATGTGTCCCGTGATACGCACCGGCTTGATCGACGACCGCGGCTCACCCGGCTTCGTCAGCAGATGCCTGACTACTTCAACCGAATGGCACATCATGTCGTTGAGAACGCCACCGCCCTGCAGCTTCCCCTGCCAGAACCAGGGCATGTGCGGCCCGCTGTGCTCCTCGGCAGCGCGGGCGAGATACGGCCGCCCGGTGAGCGCCGCGCCGCGCGTCCAGATGAGCTCCTTACCGCGCGTGATGTCGGGCGCAAATAGCTGGTTCTCGAGATAGCCGGTGTTGAGGCCGGCAGATGCAGCAAGCTTCGCGACCTTCCGAGCTTCCCGGACGTTGCGCGCGAGCGGTTTCTCACACGCTATTCCCCTGAGGTCCGCGCCGCCTCGCACGGCGGCCACGATCTCCTCGATGTTCTCAATTCGCGCCTGATTCGGGCCACATAACCAGATCGCGTCGATTGCCGGATCCGCGACCATCTCCGTGATTGACCCGTACGCTTTCGCCTCGCCAACTTCGGCGGTCCTCGCGAACCTGGCGGTAGCGGCGGCGTTTTTCGGGGTCGGGCTCCATATGCCGCGGACGTCGGCGTCGCGAACGGCTCCGAATGCCTGGATGTGAAAGCGGGCATTGAATCCGCTCCCGACTATTCCAACCCCAAGCCGGGTTCCGCTCATTCGACGGGTACCCTCGTCTTCATCAGGTCGTGAGAGACGCCGAGTTTTGCCATTGCCTCGGGGGGACAGCCCTTCCAGTCGGGGTTGAAAATGTTTCCCACGAACCTGACGTCCTTATAGCCCATCTCGCTCGAGAAGAAGCCGGCAGCGGTGAGATCGCGGAAGCGATTGAAGAAAACGACTCCATGCGCAAGGTTCGCCGGAGCTTTCTTCGGCCACGCGATGTCGTCGAGCACCTGGCGTCGCTCTGCGTCTGTCGATCCCGTGAAGGTTTTCCCGAAACGCTCCGAGGACTCGAGGTCGAGCCACGCGAGCCCGCCCTGCATCGCCACGCGGCTTGCGTCAGATGCTTCCTTGTCGGCGAGAAGCCAGTCGATGTACTCGGGGACCTTCGCATCCGTCGCGCTTCCGGAGCGGGCATCACGGGGGATTACGTAATCAGCGAGCATCCGCACTGCCTCCCACTCGCGGGCGTCGAAGAAAAGAGGGACGTAACTGCTGGGAAATTCCGACGTGAAAGCCTTCGCGGCCCTTTCGATCTGCGGCGGTGAAAGGTCCCACGCGACGGCAAACGGGAGAAGCGCCATCGCCTTGATGGCATTCCGCCGGTCGATTCCGGTCGCGAGGACCGCGTTATCGTCACTCATATGACTCTCTGGCTCATCAGCCTCGTGATGTAATCCGACGTCCGCCACGCGAGTGCCATGATCGTCCAGGTCGGGTTCTTGTCGGCCTGCGACACGAACGGTGCTCCGTCGGCGAGAAACAGGTTCTTCACCTCGTGGGCCTGGCAGTTTCCATTGACAACAGACTTCGAAGGGTCGCTTCCCATCCTCGCTCCGCCGAGCTCGTGGATTATCTGGCCGCCGGCGGCAATTCCATATCCTGTGTCGGCGCCCGGCATCGGCCTGAACACCTGGCCGCCCATCTGCGCGATGATCGAGCGGAAAGTCTCCTGCATGTGCTTCGCCTGGTTGTACTCGGCGTCAGTCCACTTCCAGTGGAACCGCAGCACGGGTATGCCGAACCTGTCGACGACGGCGGGGTCTATCTCGCAGTAGCTGTCGTCATTGGGAATCATCTCGCCGCGTCCCTCGAGGTGAATCGTCGCGCCGTAGTAGCGGCGATAGTCCTCCTTCAGCTTCACGCCGTATCCCCCGCCCGGTGGGTAGTTCTGGATCCCGCCCATGAAGCCGGCGCCGGGCTGTCGCACTCCGCCCCCGACCTCGATGTGATACCCACGCGGAAAGTCGAGCCTGCTGTTGTCGAGCCACCAAGGCATGTAGACGTGCATTCCTCCCGCCCCGTCCTCGTTGTGGCCAGCGTGATTCTCCATTGCCGGGACGTAGCCGGAAACTCCCGCACCAGTCGTATCGGTGATGTACTTGCCGACTGTTCCGCTCGAGTTTGCGAGACCCTGCGGATGTTTCGGGCTCTTCGAGTTGAGAAGAAGGCGGGCTGTCTCGAGGGCGCTCGCCGCCAGAACGACCACGCGCGCTTTCGCCTGCCTGTCAGCCATCGTCGTCTTGTCGACGTATGAAACTCCGGTCGCGAGACCGTCCGGGCCGATCGTTACTTCGCGGACCATTGCGTTCGTGACAAGAGTGAGCTTGCCGGTCGCGAGAGCCGGCTCTATCAGCACGTCGGGGGTCGAGAAGTTCGATTTCGTTGCGCAACCGCGCCCGCACTGGCCGCAGTAGTGGCACGCCTGACGACCGTGAATCGGCTTCGTGATGACCGAGCGACGCGCGGGAATGCATGTGATCTTCAGCTCGTCGCTCGCCTTCTTTATGAGGAGCTCGTAACAGCGGGGGGCAGGAGGCGGCTGGAAGAGCCCGTCCGGCTCGTTTCGAATTCCCTCGCGACTTCCATAGATGCCGACGAGCTCGTCAACGCGGTCGTAATAGGGCGCCACATCGTCGTAGGAGATCGGCCAGTCGTCTCCGAGGCCGTCGAGACTCTTTCGCCGGAAGTCATCGGGACCGAAGCGGAGCGAAATTCGCCCCCAGTGGTTCGTCCGCCCGCCGAGCATTCGCGCGCGCCACCAGAGGAACCTGGTTCCGGGTGCAGTTGTGTAGGGCTCGCCGTCTATTTCCCAGCCTCCCTCGCAGCCATCGAACTCACCGAACGGTTTGAGCCGCGTGGACCCGCCGCGGCGCGGCGACGCCCAGTTCGGGAACATCATTTTCGAGTCCCGCGACGCGTACCAGTTGTCCCCCGCCTCGAGCAGGAGGACATCGGCTCCGGCTTTCGTCAACGCGTACGCCGCGATGCCACCGCCTGCGCCGGATCCTACGATGCATACGTCGTATGTCCTTTCTTCCGGGCCAGCCGTCATTGATTCCTCACGATGCGATGACCGAATGTCTTCGTCTCAATGCCTGAACTGTCGCATGCCTGTGAAGACCATAGCGATGTCGTGCTCATCCGCAGCGGCTATGACTTCCTCGTCGCGTACTGACCCCCCGGGCTGGACGATAGCGCGAATGCCGGCCTCCGCCGCCTGGTCGATTCCGTCCCTGAACGGGAAGAATGCATCTGATCCAAGGACTGCGCCTTTCGTGTCATGTCCGGCAATAGCCGCCTTGTGCACGGCGAGAAACGCTGCATCAACGCGGGACATCTGCCCCGCGCCGATGCCTATCGTCGCGCCGTCGCGCGCGAGAAGTATCGCGTTCGACTTGACGCTGCCAACGGCCCGCCACGCAAAGGTCAGATCGATCCTCTCGACGTCGTCAGGCTGCCGCTTGCTCACCACCGTCCATCCGTCGAAGCCCGATGCCGGGTGCGCCCTGTCCTGAACGAGGAAACCCCCGCGTACCCGCTTGTAGTCGAGCCCTGTATCGGTCCAACTGGCGCGGCCCTGAAGAACGCGAAGGTTCTTCTTTCTGCCGAGTATTTCCAGCGCCATCTCGTCGAACGATGGCGCGACAACGCACTCCACGAAGAGACTCGAGACCGCCTCGGCAGTTTCGGCATCCACGGGAACCGTGAACGAGATTATCGATCCGAACGCGGAGACTGGATCGCATGCGAGTGCCTTCCTGTATGCCTCCAGCGCGGTTTCACCGGTAGCGAGCCCGCATGGCGTCGTATGTTTGACGATCGCGCAGCATGTCTCGCCCTCGAATGCGTCCGTGGCGAGGAGTGCTCCTTCGAGGTCGAGAAGGTTGTTGAATGAAAGCTCCTTTCCTCCCTTTTGCTGGAGTCGCGAAATGCCTACTGAGTTTCGCTCGACGTAAAACGCGGCGCGCTGGTTAGGGTTCTCGCCGTAACGCAGAGTCTTGGCGCGGTCCATCGCCAGTATCATGCGGTCAGGGAATTCCTCGTTTCGCTCGCAGGCAAACCATCTGGAAATGGCAGCGTCGTAGCTGGCGGTGTGCGCGTAAACCTTTTCAGCCAGCAGCCGTCGCAGGTCGAGGTCGTCGTCATTCGCCTCGATCGCGGCGAGAACCCGTCCGTAATCACCAGGATCAACGACGACGGTGACCGACTCGAAGTTCTTCGCCGCCGACCGGAGCATCGACGGGCCCCCAATGTCGATGTTCTCGATAACTTCGCCGGGAGTCACATCTGGTTTTGCAGCCGTCGCTTCGAACGGGTAGAGATTCACCGCGACGAGATCGATCGGCGCGATACCGTGTTCGGCCGCCACGCTCATGTGGCCTGGATCAGCGCGCCTTGCCAGCAGTCCGCCATGTATCGCCGGGTGAAGCGTCTTGACGCGGCCGTCCATTATCTCAGGAAACCCGGTGAGGTCGCTCACGTCGCGCGGCTGGAGGCCTGCCGAGCGAAGTGCCTGCGCGGTACCTCCCGTGGAGACAATGTCCCAGCCGAGGGAGGCAAGGCCCTGGGCGAATTCCACGAGGCCGGTCTTGTCGGAAACAGAAAGCAATGCGAGAGGCATGTCAGAAATCTGCGAAATAGTTGCTGTCGTTGAGCGCCGCGACCATGTCGACGACCCGCGGATACACGATGTGCTCCACGCGCAGAACACGAGTGGCGAGAGATTCGGGTGTGTCGTCATCCATCACGGGAATTCTCCACTCCGCTATGCGCGGACCGTGATCGAACTCGTCGTCGACAAAATGTGCAGTTACACCGGTCGATCGGGCGCCTGCGGCGATCACCGCGGCGTGGACCTTTCCGCCGTACATCCCCGGCCCCCCGAAATCCGGCAGCAGCCCCGGGTGAACATTGATGATCCTCCGATGGTAGGCACGTGTGATTCCTGGCGGAATGCGCTTGAGGTAGCCGGCCAGCACCACCAGCCCCACCGCATGCTTCTCGAAAAGCGAGAGCAGCGAAGAGCCGTCGTCAGACGCGTCGAACACCTCCGCGCTGATCGAAGCGGTGCGCGCGCGGTCGAGCGCGCCGGCGTTCTGCCTGTTCGACGCAACAAGGACCACCCGGCCCGCGGCAAGCGCGCCGCGCGCGGCGATGAAGTCGATAATTGCCTGGAGATTCGTCCCGCCGCCTGACGCAAGGACTGCAATGCGGACTGCCATGTGCGATTTTATCTTCGCCGCGGCAGGTCAGTAAGAGGGGGAGCTGCAGCTTTTGAAGCTCACCCTGCTCCGATCAGTTTGTGCAGAGATACCAGTCAACGGCGGTGGCAAGCGACGGCGCCACCCGGGCGTGCAATTCAGCGAACTCGATATCGGCTTCCGGCGTTTCGGGAGAAGGTACGAGCACCGCACTGCCGCCGAGGAGGATGCCGGGCTCGATGTCACGCCGCCGGTCGCCGGCGTAGAGTGCTTTCGACAAGTCGATGCCGTGATCGTCAGCCGCCTTGCGAAAGAGGAGCAGCCCGGGTTTCCTGCAATCGCAGTGATCGTCGGGCGGGTGAGGGCAGAAGTATGACGCATCTATGCGTGCGCCCTTTCCGGCGAGGGCCTCCATGACGCGGCGTGACACCGACTCATGCTGCTCGAGCGTGAAATATCCGCGACCGATGCCCGACTGGTTGGTGATAACGACAACCGGAACCAGTGCTGCATTCATCCTGGCGATTGCCTCGGCGGCTCCCTCTATCAGAACTACATCCGACGGGTCAGACAGATAGTGTGCGTCCCTGATTATCGTGCCGTCGCGGTCGAGGAAGACGGCGCTTGGCAGCGCGTTCACCAGGGCCGCGGCGGAGGTGGGGGCTGAGGTGTCGGAGCAGGTCCCCGGGCCGTGTCTGCCGCCGCAGGCGGCGGAGCTGGCGCGGGTCCCTTGACGAGCCGGTCGCTTGACCGCGTGATACCTATCAGGTTGACGGCGTCGATTACGCTCACGCGATAATCAGCGCCGGGCTGGAGCGGACGGCCAAGCCTCACGATTATCGCTCTCGGAGGCAGGGGGCGCGATGGCCGCACCTGGCCGGCGACGGCGGTGTCAGGCGGTGGTGGCGAGACCGAGGCGATAGGGACGGGCGTCGAGTCGGCCGCGACAACGCGAACGTTCGCGGGCGAAAGTGGGGACAAAACTGAAAGTGGGTTGTCGAACCTCAGGTCGAGTGTAACCGAATCGGTGACGGTCACTGACATCAGCCGCGCCCCGATCGAGTCGTGCACGAAAGCCAGGACCTCGATTCGTGCCGAGTCCATAAGTGCCACGCTCACCGAGTCCCATGCCTCCCGCGGATCGAGTGCACGATTGTTGTTCGCGTCGGCGATTCCCCGGACCTCAAAATCGCCCCCGGGCAGGTTACCGATCGTGAATGTCCCGGCAGAATCCGTCGCTGTCATATAGACAGTCGTCGTATCGGTGCGGGGTCGGGCCTCGACCAGCGCGCGCTGCAATATTCTGCCCTCAGCCCAGTCGAACACCGTACCGGTTATGCGACCTTCGGGGATAGTCTGTCCCGTAGAGAAAACCACGACAGCCCCGGTATTCCTGACGTTGCCCCGGAGGTCGGTCAGTCCGGGCAGGAGCGTTATCGTGTAGGCAGTATTTGGCTTCCAGCCGCGGCGCGGTCTTACGGATATCTCGTTCCGGCCCCAGCCAACGCGCGGCTCGCCGTCACGCGGCGAGATCATGAACAGCGCCGTGAGCGAAGCCGCGCCGGCGGGACGCTCGCTCACGACTTCGTCGAAGCGGAATATCACGCTCCTCGGAGTCACTCCAGTCCGACCGCTGTCGGGAGCGATCCTGACTATTTCGGGAGCCTGGGTATCGACTGGTCCTCCAGGAGGCGTCCCAGGCGAAGCGCAAGCGGCCAATGTCAGAGCTGCGACGACTCGCGACAGTCTCATGATCCGCCCAGCGCGGAAACCTTCTGGGCCAGCTGCGCCTTTCGCGCTGTCCACTCGCGTTGTTTCACCCGCTCGGCTTCGACGACGCTTGCCGGTGCCCTCTCCGTGAACCCGGGATTCGACAGCCGCTTCTCGAGCGCATCGAGCTGGCTCGAAAGTTTCTCGAGATCGGCGCGCGCTTTCTTCGTTTCCTTTTCGATGTCGACGACGCCCTCGAGCGAAAGAAGAATGCGCGATCCGCTCGAAAGGAGGATCGTGGCCGCCTGACCATTGTCGGCCGAATCAGTGACAACGTCGGTTCGAGTGACGCGGCCGATGAATGTCGCCTCTTCGTCGAACACGCCACTGTCACGCGAGGCGAATGCACCTGCCGATGATGTGTCCAGCACTGCGTGCGCCCTCTGGCCTGGGGGAATCGCGTAATCCGAGCGGAGCTGCCTGATGCCGTTCACCGCCTCGCGCACGAGCTCGAATTCGGGCTCGGATGAGAACCGCTCGTCCTGCACCGGCCACGGTGCGACTGCGATGAACTCACCGCGATTGGCATCCTGCACCGGAATGCGCCGCCACAGCGTGTCAGTTATGAAGGGGACAATCGGCTGGAGAAGCCTCAGCGCCGCATCGAAGGAAAACGCGAGCACTGCCCGGGCAACCTCTCCGTCATCACCCCCGGCCGCGAGCCGCGACTTCGAGGACTCGAGATACCAGTCGGCAAGCTCGTTCCATACGAACCGGCGCGCGGATTCCGTGTATTCGCTGAGCCTGAGGCCGCGATAGAGCTCCGACTCATTCCAGACACCGCCTCGTGGCCGCGCCGGACCGAGCGCAACATCGCATTCGGCGATCGCGGTATTGAGCGACCCAAGTATCCACCGGTCAGCACGGCGAAGTCTCGAGTTGTCGATCGAATCGAGCGGCAGCACAGTGTCGCTTCCAACGTTTGTGAGCAGAAACCTGCCAATGTTCCACAGTTTCGTGACGAAGTTCCGTCCCGGAGCGAATGACTTCTCCAGATCATCGGGGTCGAGCATCACGTCGGCGCCCATGCCAAGTCCTGCAACGACGGTGTAACGCAGCGAATCGGCCCCGAACTGCGCGCGCACGTCGAGTGGATCGATCCCGTTGCCGAGGGATTTCGACATCTTCACGTGTTTCATGTCGCGCACCGTGCCGTGCAGGTAGACGGTGTGAAACGGCGCCTGGTCCATGAAGGCGTAGCCGCCCATTATCATTCGCGCGACCCAGAAGAAGAGAATCTCCGGGGCAGTGACGAGCGCGTCTGTCGGGTAAAACGCCTTGAGGTCCGCCGCTGATTTGTCGGGCCAGCCAAGCGTTGAAAACGGCCACAGCCACGACGAAAACCAGGTGTCGAGCACATCCTCGTCCTGGCGCACGTTACCGCCGCATTTCGGGCAGCTCGCGGGATCGTCGCGCGCGACGGTCACCTCGCTGCACCCATCGCAGTACCAGACAGGTATCCGGTGGCCCCACCACAGCTGCCGCGAGATGTTCCAGTCGCGAATGCCTTCCAGCCAATTCACGTAGACAGCTTCCCACCGTTCGGGCAAAATCCGTATCTGCCTCTCACGCACCGCCGCCAGCGCGGGCTCGGCGAGTGGTTTCATCTTCACGAACCATTGATCCGAAAGCCGAGGCTCGACGACAGTATCGCAGCGGTAGCAGTGCCTGACCGCGTGCGCATGTGTCTCTGCTTTGATCAGGGCGCCGGATTCACGAAGCAGCTCGACGACTCGCTTTCTCGCCTCGAACCTGTCGAGTCCGAGAAGCATATCGGGCACACGGGATCCCGCGTCGGTGCCGTTCTCCATCAATCCCTCAGGGGAAATTACGATTGGCATCGGAAGACCGTGGCGCGTCCCCATCTCGAAATCGTTAGCGTCGTGTGCCGGGGTGATCTTCACTGCTCCCGTCCCGAACTCCGGGTCGACGCCCATCTCATCGGAGATTATCGCGATCTCGACGCCAGCTATTGGCAGGGTGACGGTTTTTCCAACGAACCCGCGATAGCGATCGTCCTCAGGGTGCACCGCGACTGCAACGTCCGCGAGCATCGTCTCGGGACGGGTTGTCGCAACGGTGATTCCCCGAGACGGATCATCGGTCAGCGGATAACGTAAATGATAGAGCGTTCCCGTCTCGTCGCCGAACTCGGCTTCCTCGTCGCTCAGAGATGTAAGGCAGCGCGGGCACCAGTGAATCACGCGATGGCCGCGGTATATCAGTCCGCGCTCGTAAAGCTGGACGAAGGCTTCCCGCACTGCCTGGGAGAGATCGGGGGAAAGCGTGTAGGCAGTCCTCGACCAGTCGCATGACGCTCCGATCGCGCGGAGTTGATCGAGGATCGTCCCGCCGGTTTCCGTCACGAATGCCGATGTCCGCTCGATAAATGCCTCGCGACCGACGTCGAAACGTGTTTTTCCTTCGGCGCCGAGTTGTTTCTCGATGACGTTCTGCGTGGCGATGCCGGCGTGATCGGTGCCCGGCAGCCAGAGCGCCTCGTCGCCGCACATCCGCCGCCACCTGATAAGGACGTCCTGCACAGTGTTGTTGAGGCCATGCCCCATGTGCAGCACCGCTGTCACATTGGGTGGCGGCATTACGATGACGAAGGGCTCCTTGTCGCCGCCTGCGCGGCTGGATTTCGCAGGATCGGCGGTGAACAGCCTGGCGGCCAGCCACTCCTGATAAAGAGTCGCCTCGGCCGATTGGTGATCGAAGAGTGTCGGGAGTTCTGCGGCGGTATCAGTCATGCTTGCCGCAAATTAAGGAAAGGCGGGGACTTGTGGAGGGGGGAAATGCAGACCGATGACCGGGAACGGCTTTGCCACAGCGGTGACAAAGCCGTTTGTCTGCTGCCGCTTCTGCTACTCTCCCTGCGCCGTCTCGTTGGGAGCGTTCAGGGGATCCGCAACGTGATCGCTCTTCGGGACTCCTGACGGTCCCACCGGAGATCCGTCGGCGCGTCCGCCGCGGGGCGGTTTTGCCTTCTTTCTGCGCTCCGCCTTGATGTCGGCTTCTTCGTCCGCGTTGAGGTACACCTTTTCCAGCTCGGCCTCCTCCAGTCCCGGCTTCGGATCTTCGTGCCTGTCCAGCTCCGCCGAATTGCCCTGGCGACGGCGACCCGTGCCAATGCTCTGGCCTTCCCACTGGCCGGCCGCGATTTCACCACCGTCTTCCTCGTATTTCTCCGCAAACTCGTCGAAGAGGTCTTCCTCGGCCCGCACCGCGAGCCGGTTTACGACCGTTTCAACGCCGGGAACGCCGCGCGCCACAACCACTGCCGACTGCGACTCGTCCTCTGCGTTGACCCAGCCGGTCAGCTCGACGATCCCCTCGTCCAGCGCGCCGATGTCAATCGCGCGCTCGGAGAGCACGGGATCGTTCCTGAAGGCTTCGAGGACGCGTTCCTCCAGCTCCTCGGTCGCGTCGAGGGGCATGCCCTCTCCGTAGCCTTCGTCATGGTCCTCGTCGTCGTCGTATTCGTGATCGTGCGCCTGTGCGCCTAGCTGGTCGTCGTCGTCCTCCAGCCCGTTTCGCGCGCTTCCCAGGCGGTCGCGGATCTTCGCGGTGATTCCGGATATCCCGCCGTACTGTTGCGCTACGACGACGCCGGCAGCGAAGCCGGCAAGGGCGCCGAGCGCAACATATAGGGCGCTGGCGGCAGGCGATTCTTCATCGCGGTATCTGAATGGCGACATGGGGTGGCAACCTGTGGCGTAGGGTAACGTGCAGGGATAGCTTACCGAAGCAAGTTAAAGGCCATCTGCGGCACTGGAAATCCGATGTCTGAAATGCTCACACTTACGCTCCCCGACGGCGCGGTACGCGAGGTCGAGGAGGGCACTTTGCCGCGCGACGTGGTCGCCTCGATCGGCCAGCGGCTGTTGAAAGACGCTCTTGCCGTCGAGCTCGACGGCGAGGTCGTCGACCTCATTACGCCCCTGAGGAAGAGCGGCGCTTTCCGCGTGCTCACAGCGAAAGACCAGAAGTCTCTCGACGTGCTCCGCCACTCCGGCGCGCACATTCTTGCGACCGCTGTCCGCCGCCTCAGGCCTGACGCGAAGATCGGATTCGGCCCCGCGATCGAAGACGGTTTCTACTACGACTTCGAGGTCGAGCAGCCGTTCACTCCCGAAGATCTGGAGAAGTTCGAAGCCGAGATGCGCAAGGTGATAACGGAGAAGTTTCCGTTTTTGCGCGCGGAGGTGAACCAGGCGGAAGCGCGCGAGAAGTTCTCCGACGATCCCCTGAAGCTCGAGCGTCTCTCGGAGTTCAGCGAAGACGAGATAATATCGACGTACACGGATGGTCCGTTCATCGACCTCTGCCGCGGCCCGCATGTCCCCGACACTTCGTACCTCAAGCACTTCAAGCTGCTCCACACTGCGGGCGCGTACTGGCGCGGCGACGAAAAGCGCCAGATGCTCCAGCGCATCTACGCGACTGCCTGGTTCAGCAAGGACGACCTCGATGCGTATCTCCACCGGCTCGAGGAGGCGAAGCGGCGCGACCACCGACTTCTTGGCCAGCAGCTCGACCT
>JBPPMU010000386.1:0-7656 GCA_051306215.1 Gemmatimonadaceae bacterium
GGATAACGATGCGGCAGGACCCGCATGATGTCCTCTATCTCGTAGACTCCCTTCTTGCCTGATTCCGCCATTGTTGCCGCCTTCCCGTTCGCTGATTGAATTCTGCCCGAGCGCTTTAGCTCGCGGACGAGTGTCACCGTGCCGCGATGGCTCGGCTTTACCGCAGTGATTCGCGCCTGCACACGGGCACCCGCCAGTGCAAGATCTCCGACGCAGTCCATCGCCTTGTGCCTTACGAACTCGTCGTCCCACCGCAATGGTCCGTTGACGATCCCGGTCTCGTCAAGAACTATCGCGTTCTCCGTCGACGCTCCCTTTATCAGACCCCGGGAGCGGAGCCACTCGACCTCGTGGACAAATCCGAATGTCCGTGCTCCCGCCAGCTCAGCCGCAAATGTTGCTTCAGTGACCAGCAGGCGCATCGCCTGCCTGCCGATCTTCAGGTGCGGAAATTCTATCGTGACGTCGAGATCGAGATGCGCAGAAGGATACGCCTCATAGACGGATTCGCCATCGATTATTCTCACGGGCTCCGTCAGAACCAGAATCTCCGGATGCCCCTCGAGCGCCGCAAGGCCGGCTTCTTTCAGCGCCTCGAAAAATGCCAACGCGCTTCCATCGAGAATCGGGGGCTCGGGGCCGTCCATCTCGATGATCAGGTCGTCGATTCCAAGGGCCGCAGCGGCCGCAAGCACGTGCTCGACTGTGTGAACCGTGTTCTCGCCTGAGCCTAGCTGCGTCCGTCGCTCGCTCGCACTGACCTCCTCGACCGAGGCCCGAATGGGAGCTGCACCTTCGATGTCCGTGCGCCGGAACGTTATCCGGTTCCCACTCGGCGCCGGCTTGAATCGCAGGGTACAAGCCTCGCCGAGATGAAGCCCGATACCCGAGACCGTGGTCGCCCTGGCGATGGTTACGCGGCTCACAGCGGGTCGCGCTCGTCGAGAAGCTTCTCGATACGCTTCATCATGCTGGACAGCTTGAAAACTGCCCCGGTAGCGCGCAACGACTCACGATGCGGCCGCGCTGGATATCCCGACCAGTTTTCGCCGGCGGGTACATTGCCGAACACTCCCGACTGGCCGCCGATTCGCGCGCCCGCGCCGACAACAATGTGGCCCCCAAGGCCTGCCTGGCCGGCAATAACGCAACCGTCGCCGATCTGTGCCGATCCTGAAATGCCGACCTGAGCCATGATGAGGCAGGCAGAGCCTACTTTCACGTTGTGACCGATCTGGACGAGGTTGTCGATCTTTGTCCCGGCGCCGATGACGGTGTCGTCGATGCTGCCGCGGTCGATAGTGGTGTTTGCGCCGACCTCGACGTCGTCGCCGATGAGACACCGGCCGACATGTGGGATCTTGGCATGCCCCGATGGGCCCGAGACGTACCCGAATCCGTCAGACCCGATCCGGACCCCTGCATGGAGCGTGACGCGCTCACCCAGAGAGCTCCCCGGATAGAGCGTGACATGGGACAGCAGGCGCGTCTCGCGGCCGATGCCGACGCCTGCGCCAACAACACAGTGCGGCCCGATCGACACGGCATCCCCGATGACTGCGCCGTCGCCTATTACCGAGTACTCGCCGATCGAGACTCCCTCGCCGACGCTGGCCCCGGCCCCGATCCGGGCGCTCGACGCAATCGACGGGATGTGCTCGGGCACCGGATAAAAACTCGGCAGAAGCTGGAGCAACGCGGCTGCCGGCCGGTCGACAATTACGCGGGCAGGGACAGAACCCGTCACGTCCGCCAGCGAAGGCGTTACGAGCAGAACTCCCGGCGATGAGGACGCAAGCAGCGACGAGTATCGCCCGTCTGCGAGGAAACTGAGATTGTTGCCCACTGCACGTGAGAGAGGAGCAACGCTGTCGACACACGTTGCGCCGTCCCCCCGCAGCTCTCCTTTTACGATTTCCGCAATGTCAGAAGCGGTGAGCGTGCCTGCACGCTCACCGCCTTCGGGACTGGCCCCTGACTCGCGGAGGCTCACCGCCTGGGTGCGGTGACCCCGGACGGCTGAGGCGTCGGAGCACCCGCAACGGGCGCCGGAACCGGAGCCGCCTTCACCCTCGCAAGCACCTTCGGTGTGAGATCGAGGCTCTTGTCGGCGGCCACGATCACGCTCGCCTGCGATGCGACATCGAATATCATCGCATATCCATCCTCCGCCCTCACCTGCTCGATGATCTTCTGGATGTTCTCCATGATCGGGCGGATCAACTCGCCCTGTCTCCGCTGCATCTGCTGATCCATGTCGCGGGCGCGGTTCTGGTACGACACCTCCGTCTCCTGAATCGAGCGCGCGCGTGTGACGCGCGCCGCGCTGTCGAGACGCGGGGCGTCACGCTCGAACGCCGACGCCATCGCTTCGAGCGAATCACGCATGCGACTCAGCTGTCCCTCGTACGCAGTGACCTCTGTCTTGAAACGCGTCTCAGCGGCCTCGCGTCCAGGAGCCTCAGCCAGAATCGCCGCCGAATTGATGAATCCGAACTTCGGCGCGGCCTGGGCCGATGCCGTACCGGCCGACGCTGCACCAACAACAAGTGCGAGCAAAGCCGCACGAATCAAACCACGCATGAAAACTCCGATGTTAGAAGAACTGACCAAGTTTGAAATGGAACTTCCACCCGGGGGCCGGGCGGCCCTCGAGGTCGAGCTTATCAAGTCCATACCCTAGATCCACCCCGATCGGTCCGAGCGGGCTGACGATCGCCGCCCCGAATCCGAACGACCGGAAGAGGCGCGTCGGGTCGAACTGCGACGGGCGGTCCCAAACATTGCCGCCTTCGACGAATGAGCTCAAGTAGAGTGACTGGCTGACCCTCAGCCCGAACTCCGCCGTGCCGGCGAAAAATGCGTTGCCGAACGACTGTCGCTGGACTCCGCTGCCGCCCTCGGCAAACTGATTGAAGCCTCCAGGCGTGATCGAGAACTCCTCATACCCGCGCAGCTGCTCACCATACTGGGTGCCGCCGAGCGCGAAGGACTGACTGTAGAAGAACGGACCGGGATTCCCGAAAACCGCGCCGGCGCGGGCCGTGAGGCCGAGCACGAAGGTCATCGGCGCAGATCCGAGTGACGCGACGCCGATCCCGCCAACGGGAGCGTATGCCTTCAACTCGGTGGTGTATCTCTGGAACGACGCGGTTCCGCCAAGCGGACCGCCATTGAACTGAGCGTTGAACGTCTGCGAGCCACCTTCGGCCGCGAACGGAAGTCCGAGGCGTGTATCGTGCGACGCCGTAAGACCCACCGTCGAGCGGAAGCAGTTGTCGCACCGGTCCTCGACCGTCGAGAGCAGGCCTTCTCCGCCGTATGAAACTCCCTCACCGCCGTACGAGACGAGGATGCGGCTGTAGAGCGAGTTCGGAACTGGGAAACCAACCTGAACCTGCGCGCCTGTGCGCGTGGTGCGCCCGAGGTCGGCGATCGTGTAGCGCGACGCAGTCCGGTACGCCGTCAGGCTTCCCGAGATCCTTGTCTGCTTGATGTTCGGATCCGTGTACGTCGCGTTGAAGTCGTTGATATAGCGGCCGAACTGGTACTGGAGCTGAGCGCGCTTGCAGCGGCCGAGGAGGTTTGGCTGGTCGAGGCCGATGAAGCCGCCGACACCCGTTCCCTGCCCCGTGGAGGCGCCGAAGTTCACGTTGCCTGTGCGCTTCTCCTTCACCCGGAAGATGATGTCGACATCTCCCTGGTCGCCGACCGGCCTTGTCTCGGGCGCAGGCATCGGCGACTCGAAGAAGTTGAGGTTCGAGATGTTCTGGTAGCTACGCAGCAAATAATTCCGGTTGAATACCTGGCCCGGCGCCAGCACGACCTGCTCGCGAATGCACGACTCGAAAGTGAAGTCGTTGCCCTCGATATCGATGCGGTTGACGATGGCCGGAGTCGCTTCGTCGATCTCCCAGCGGAGGTTCACTACCCGCACCGAATCATCGCCGGGCTGCCTTTCGACGACAGGGCGGATGCGGGCGTAGATATACCCCTGGTCGTTGTAGGCATCTCTCAGCTTCTGCTCGCCTTCCTCCCACCTGCCCGCGTCGAACGTCCCCTCAGGATTGTTGTAGCTGCCGCGGATGAGTCCCGCCGCGCGCTGAGTGAGCGTCCGCGTTTCATTGCCGAACGGATAGAACTCCGTGATCTCGGGGGTCGAGAAGCGCCTGTTGCCGAGGACCTCGAAGGTGCCGATGCGGTACCGCGGACCTTCGCTCACGGTCAGGTCGATGACGGCTTTCCCCGCTTCCCTGTCTATGATCAGGGAGTCGCTGAGTATCCTGAAGTCGATGAAGCCGCGGCTCGCATAGAGCTGCGGGATACGCTCGGCGAGATCTGTTGCGTATTTCGTGTCGTCGAATTCGCCTTTTCTGAACCAGAAAAAACCCTCCGGCTTCGACTGCATTGCGGAGGCGATGTCGTCCGACGGAACCCGCGTGTTGCCGGAGACACGAAGTCCGGAGATTGCGAGCCGGCGTCCTTCCTCGACCTCGATCGCGAGACGGACCGTGTTGCCGGCCTCCTGGATCGTGTCGACGTTGATGCGGGCCAGGTAATACCCCTTCGACTCGTAAAGCGAATCAGCGCGCTCGATCGCAAGGGCGAGTGCCGACGGATCGAGGGGCCGGCCGGGAACGAGTGTGAGGCGCTCGCGGACATCCCTTGCGGAGACGCGCTCAGGTCCCGTCACGGTGTACGCGGCAAGGAGGGGCCGTTCGTCGACTACGATCGTCAGCGTGACGCGGGGCGTCGCCGGCGGGATCGAGCACATGACGCGGACATCCTCGAACTGGGCGGTCGCGAAGAGAGCCTTGATGGCCCGCTGCACGTCCCTGAAGTTGAGCGTCGTGCGAGGGAGGAGGCCGGCGGCGGTTCGGATAGTTTCATCGGTTACCCGCACGTTTCCGGACACCGCAACGGTGTCAGGTGTCGTGCAGACTCCCGGGGTGTCTTCCTGGGCTAATACAGGAGTCCCTGCCACCATCAAGGCCAGCAGGGAAACTACATACTTTTGCATCGTTGAAATATAATTAGAAAGAGACTCAGAGCGCGGGCCGTAGGCCCGCGACGCAGAGGCGCAGAAGAGCCTCCGTGCCTTCTGCGGTTAGACAAACGGGCCGCGAAAGTGGTTGCTTTTGCAACCCTCCCGCGGCCCCTGTTGTTCCGTTGTTCGCGTTGTTGCCTGTTCTGCGCCCTCGGCGTCGCCCGCCGTTTGGCGGGCGCTCTGCGCCTCTATTTAACGCGGACCTCAACTTTGAAGTCGAGCTTCTCGCCGTCGGGCGCGATGTCTACCTCGATCTCGTCGCCCTTGGCGAATTCGCCGAGGAGGATCTTCTCGGAAAGAGGGTCCTCGATGAAGCGCTGGATCGCACGCTTGAGCGGCCTGGCTCCGAACTTCTCGTCGTAGCCGTGCTTGACGAGGAACTTCGCCCCGGCATCGGTGAGCTTGAGGGTCAACTCCTCGTCGCCCAGACGCTTCTGAACCTCCTTCAGGAGAATCGTCACGATCTCCCCGATGTGCTCCTCGGAGAGCGGATGAAAGACGATCACGTCGTCGAGCCGGTTGAGGAACTCCGGGTTGAAGACATGGGTCATCTCTTCCTTCACCTTCTCGGCGATCCTCTCGAAGCTGTTGCGGCTGTCGGCTGTCGCAAAACCCATCGACCTGCCCTTGGTGATGTCGCGCGCCCCGACGTTCGATGTCATGATCACGACAGTGTTCTTGAAGTCGATGACACGGCCGTAGTTGTCGGTGAGGTGTCCCTCGTCCAGAACCTGAAGCAGGATGTTGAAGACATCGGGGTGAGCTTTCTCGATCTCATCGAGCAGCACGACGCTGTACGGCTTGCGCCTCACCGCCTTCGTGAGCGTTCCCGAATCCTCGTAGCCGACATAACCCGGAGGAGCGCCGATGAGCCGCGACACCGAGAATTTCTCCATGTACTCGCTCATGTCGACGCGGATCAGCGCGCTCGGATCGGCAAACAGGAACTTGGCGAGCGCCCGCGCAAGCTCGGTCTTCCCCACACCCGTCGGGCCTGAGAATATGAACGAGCCGATCGGGCGGTTCGGATCCTTGAGCCCTGCGCGGCTGCGCCTGATGGAGCGGGAGAGCGCCTTGATCGCCTCTTCCTGCGCGACAACCGAAGCGTGAAGCTCCTCCTCCATGCGGAGAAGCCTTGCGGTCTCCGCCTCCTGGAGACGCATCACCGGAATGCCGGTCCACCTGCTGACGATGAACGCAACCTCTTCCTCGCCCAGAACCGGCCGGTGCGACTGGCGATGTTTCTCCCACTCTTCCTGCTTCCGGCGGATGTCGCCCTGAAGCTCGCGCTCACTGTCCCTCAGCGAGGCCGCGCGCTCGAAGTTCTGGTCCCGGACCGCCGCTTCCTTCTCCGTGTTCACCCCTTCGAGCTGGGTCTTGAGGGCGGTGACCTCCGGAGGGGGCGCCTGGGTCGCGAGCCGCGCCCGCGCGCCGGCCTCGTCGATGACGTCGATCGCCTTGTCCGGAAGGAACCTGTCGGTGATGTAACGCTCAGACATCTTCGCCGCCGCAACCAGCGTCGTGTCGGGGATCGTGACCTTGTGGTGATCCTCGTACTTGATCCGCAGTCCCTTCAGGATCTCGACGGTTTCGTCGACTGAAGGCGGCTCGACGATGACAGTCTGGAACCGTCGCTCGAGAGCGCCATCCTTCTCGATGTACTTGCGATACTCGTTGAGCGTTGACGCACCGACGCACTGCAGCTCGCCGCGCGCGAGCGCCGGCTTCAGCATGTTGCTCGCGTCGATCGCGCCTTCGGCCGCGCCCGCGCCAACAAGCGTGTGAAGCTCGTCGATGAACAGGATTATGTTCTTGTTCTGGGCAATCTCGTTCATCACTGCCTTGAGCCGCTCCTCGAACTGGCCGCGATATTTCGTGCCGGCGATCACTGCCGCCATGTCGAGCGACAGGACGCGATGCTCCCGCAGGCTGTCCGGGCACTCCCCGTTCGCGATCAGCTGTGCGAGCCCCTCGACAATCGCCGTCTTGCCAACTCCGGGCTCGCCGATCAGCACCGGGTTGTTCTTCTTGCGGCGCGTGAGGATCTCCATCACGCGCTCTATCTCCTTGGCGCGACCGATCGTCGGATCGAGCTGCGCTTCAGCCGCGAGCTGAGTCAAGTCGCGGCAGAAATGGTCGAGCGCAGGTGTCTTGCTCTTCTTCTCGCCCTTCGATCCCGGAGCAGCCCCCGGCACGGCGCCGCCCGCGGCGGCAGCGCCGCCGGCGCTCTGCGGCATGTCAGTTCCCAGCAGGCGCAGCGTCTCGGCGCGGGCGGCGTCGAGATTGATCCCGGCGTCAGTGAGAACCTGCGCGGCGATTCCCTTCTCTTCGCGGAGAAGACCCAGCAGCAGGTGCTCGGTGCCGACGTAGTTGTGTGTGAGGTCGCGAGCCTCGGCCATTGCAAGCTCGAGAACCTTCTTCGCACGCGACGTATAGGGAAGGTCGGGCCCGGTGGCTGCTGCCGCCTTACCCTTCTTTACCGTGTCCTCGATCTTCTGCTGGATGTCGTCGAGGTCAACGCTGAGGTTCTGCAGCACGGCCGCCGCGACTCCTTCCCCTTCGCGGATCAGCCCGAGAAGTATGTGCTCGGTGCCAACGTATTCGTGGCG
>JBPPMU010000387.1:0-23465 GCA_051306215.1 Gemmatimonadaceae bacterium
AGCGCTACCGCGGAGACATCGTCATCACTCCGAACAACGGTGGAGTGCTGGTCGTGAACCGGCTTGGAGTGGAGTCATATCTCCGGGGCGTAGTGCCGCTCGAGATCGGCGGGGTGGCGAAGCCGGGCGACGAGGCGGCGGTCGAGGCGCAGGCAGTCGCTGCGCGCAGCTACAGCTACATCCACATGGCCACCTCAACGAATCGCGCGTTCGACATGTACGGCTCCATCCAGGACCAGGCGTACGGCGGAGTCGACGCCGAGCAGGCGATGTCGGACGTCGCGATAGAACGCACGCGGAACATGGTGCTCCGGTATGGCGGAAGAATCATCAACACTCCGTATTCGTCGACGTGCGGCGGGCGGACCGCCGCGGTTTCCGAAGTCTGGTGGCGCAGGAACGACGAACCGTACTTGAGACCCGTGAGCGACCAGGTCCCTGGAACTGACAAGTACTACTGCGACATCTCGGGTCGCTTCCGCTGGACGACCACATATACGGGCGACCAGCTCAGAGAAACCCTCGAGAAGTATCTCGCTACGGTGAACCCCGCATCGGAGCCCCCGGTGGCGACAAGTGCGAGCACACCCCGGCTCTCTCTCGGTCGAATCTCCGGCTTTCAGGTCACCGGCCGGACTCCTTCCGACCGCGTTGCATCGGTCTCGATCCAGACAGCACGCGGCAATTACGTTGTCCGCGGAAACGACGTGAGATTCATCCTGCGGACGCCGAGCGGGAGCCTGCTCAACAGCACATATTTTACCGCGGAAACCCGCACGAATTCCGCGGGCGCGATAGACCAGCTCGTGCTCAGGGGGGGCGGTTACGGACACGGGATCGGCATGTGCCAGTTCGGCGCCATCGGCCGCGCACGTGCCGGACAGGATTATCGGACGATACTCACGAGCTATTATCAGGGCACGACAGTGGGACCAATCGGCGGATGACGGTGTGAGCACGGAGATCCGGCTCGGGATGGTAGGGGCGGGCGCGATCGCGCAGCTCGCACACCTCCCGGTGCTCTCCCGGATAAAGGGAGCGAAACTCGTCGCTATCTGCGACAACGACGGCCCCAAGGCCGGAGCGCTGGCCCAGAGGCTCGGCGTTCCTGACATCTTCACTGACTTCGACGAGCTTCTCGATTCGGAAGAAGTCGATGCGGTAGTGATCGCTACCCCGAATCACCTTCACGAGCCGCACGTGCTTCGCGCGCTCAAGCAGAAAGTGCACGTGCTTTGCGAGCGGCCGCTTTCGCTCACGATCGACGGAATCAGCCGCATCCTGAAGGCTGCCGAGGCTGCGGATCGAAAGGTGGTTGTCGGGAACAATCACCGTTTCAGGAGCGACGTCCAGCAGCTCAGCCGCTTTATCCAGGGTGGAGAGCTGGGTCGCGTTATCGGGATGCGGGCGGGACAGTACCAGTTCCGGGCGGGCCTGCAGGGATGGAGGCATCGAAAGGCGGAGGCGGGCGGCGGCGCCTTTCTCGAGTACGGTTATCCGCTGCTCGATCTCTCGCTCTGGCTTGCAGATTTTCCGGACCCTGTCCGCGTTTCGGCGCACATGGACAGGTCCGGGGAAGGGTCGGTCGAAGACATGATGCTCGTGCAGTTCGAATGCGCCGGCGGCATCTCGTTCAGCATCGACGTATCGTGGGCATACGTGGGACAGGAAGAGCGGTGGTGGTTCGAGGTGATCTCGACCCGCGGGAGCGCCCGCCTGTCGCCACTGAGAGTCGTGAAGGAGCTCAACGGAAGGCCGACGAATGTGTCGCCGACCGGCGCCGCCGCTAGAGAAAGTGTGTTTCTCCAGTCATACCGCGCGGAGATAGCCCACTTCATCGCCGTCGTCACTGACGAGGCTGCCTACGATCCTCCGACCGACCAGATCAAGGTCATGCGCGTGATCCAGGCGATCTACCAGTCCGCCGAAGAGGGTCGAGAGATCCGACTGTGATCGCGGCGCTCTTGTTTGCTGCCGCCCAGGTCGTCACCGCGCAGCCGTCGCCGGCCGAAGGCGGGTCGATGCCTCTTTCCACGGCGACAGCGGTTGCCCGCGAGCCAGGGTCGAATCTCACCGTATATCTGCTCACGATGGGGCCCGGCGACCAGGTGTGGGAGAAGTTCGGACACAACGCGATCTGGATTCGCGATGCCGACGCCGGAACCGACATCGTTTACCACTGGGGCCTGTTTGACTTCGCCGATGCGGATTTCGTTCCCCGCTTCATTCAGGGGAGAATGCGGTACTCGATGGGTGCCTTCGATATGGAGCAGACCATTGACCAGTATCGGCAGACAAACCGCACTGTCTGGGCGCAGGAGCTGAATCTCACGCCCGCGCAAAGGCTGCGACTGGCGGATTTTGTCGCGTGGAACAATCTCCCGCAGAATCGCCATTACGATTACGACTACTACCGTGACAACTGCTCGACCCGTGTACGTGATGCGATCGACGGCGCACTCGGCGGAATCATAGAATCTGCGTCGACGCGGCTGGGGACGGGAACGACATACCGGTTTCACACATCCCGCCTCACTCAGGACGACCTTCCGATCTTCACTGGCACGATGATCGGGCTGGGACAGCCTGTCGACCGTGAAATCAGCGCGTGGGAGGAGATGTTCCTGCCTGTCCGGATGAAGGAGCGCCTGAAGGAGATAAGAGTCGCAACGCCGAACGGCTCCGAGCCGCTTGTGCGGGGCGAAACGATTCTTTTTCAGGCCAGCCGGCCACTCGAGGAAGTCACCGTAAACCGCGGGATCGGCGGTTATCTCGCCATCGCTGCCGGGTTTGTGGCCGCCGTGATGCTTCTCTGGTTCCTGCCGCTGGGTGGCGCGGGAAAGACCGGGGCTCTCGTGGTGGTAACGTTGTGGAGTGTCATTGCCGGAGTTGCCGGAACGCTGCTCGCATTTCTCTGGAGCTTCACCGACCACATTTACAGCTACCGCAACGAGAACCTCTTCCAGCTCAATCCCGTCTCACTGATCGCCGCGGCTTTCATCGTGCGCCTCGTCTGGAAGAGGCGCGGTGAAGCAGCAACATCCGCTGCAGCACTTCGTGACGCGCGTCGCGTGACACTCGGCGTGGCACTAATCTCTGTTGCGGGATTTCTGCTCCAGATCATGCCCGGGCTCGACCAGGTAAATTCGAGCGTAATCGCCCTGGCAATGCCGCTGCACATCGGCGCGGCGGCGCTCCTCTATCTCATTGGCCGCCCACCGAGGGAGTCGTTTTGAAGATCTTCCTGATGGCTCTCCTTCTCGTGCTTCCCGCCTGCGCAACCCACATGAAACAGAACAACGAGCTGACGCTGGCAATCGTGAACGGGCGGGTCTGGACCGCCAACCCGAAGCAGCCGTGGACATCCGCGGTCGCGGTGGGCGGTGACAGGATCCTCGCGACTGGCTCGAGCGCCGAGATCTCGAAGCTCGTGCGTGGCACGCCGTCGGCCCGGGTCATCGACGCCGGGGGAGCCCTGGTCACCCCTGGCTTCATCGACTCGCACGTTCATTTCATCCCCGGCGGATTCAGGCTCGCGTCGGTTCAGCTCCGTGATGCGAAAACGACTGAAGAGTTCATCGCCCGCATCAAGGCCTTCGCGGCGACGATCGAGCCTGGAACATGGATTACCGGAGGCGACTGGGATCACACACTTTGGGGAGGAGAGCTTCCGCGGCGCGACTGGATCGATTCTGTGACCCCGCTGAACCCTGTCTGGGTCTCGCGGCTGGACGGCCACATGGGACTTGCCAACGGTCTTGCCATGACCGCGGCAAAAGTTACGCGAGAAACGCCGGAAGTCTCCGGCGGCACGATCGTACGTGACGCGACAGGAGAGCCCGCCGGAGTTTTCAAGGACAACGCGCGATCCTACGTCGATCGGGCCGTTCCTCAACCGTCGCCGGAGATGAGCGACCGCGCCCTCCAGGCCGCGATGAAATACGTCTCCCAGCAGGGCGTGACGTCGGTGCACAACATGGGCAGCTTCGGCGACCTCGAGATCTTCCGGAGGGCGCACGACCGGAAGGAGCTCATCACGCGGATCTATGCCGTTACTCCGGTCTCGCAATGGGAAACGTTGCGGGATGTCGTAGCGGAAAGCGGAAAGGGTGATGAATGGATTCGCACGGGCGGACTAAAGGGGTTCGTCGACGGCTCACTCGGCTCTCATACCGCCGCGATGCTCGAGGCGTTTACAGATACTCCCGCTGACTCGGGATTCCTCGTAGTCAGCGAGGAGAATCTCTACGCCTGGACTTCAGGCGCTGACAAGGCCGGGCTGCAGCTTCTCATCCACGCAATAGGTGACCGCGCGATACGCACGCAGCTCGACATATTCGAGAGGGTCGCGAAGGAGAACGGGCCGAAGGACCGGCGCTTCAGGATCGAACATGCGCAGCACATTCACCCGATCGACCTGCCGCGCTTCGGCGCACTCGGTGTGATTCCCAGCATGCAGCCGTATCACGCAATCGACGATGGCCGCTGGGCTGAAGGAGTGATCGGCCCGGAGCGAATCAGGACGACATACGCGTTCAGGTCGCTCATCGACAGCGGCGCCCGCGTTGCGTTCGGGAGCGACTGGTTTGTCGCTCCGCCGACGCCTCTGGAGGGGATCTACGCGGCGGTCACGCGAAGGACGCTCGACGATCGCAATCCGGACGGCTGGGTGCCCGGCGAGAAGACAACTGTCGAACAGGCCCTTCGCGCCTACACGATAGATGCGGCACATGCTTCATTCGAAGACGGAATCAAGGGCTCGATCGAGCGCGGGAAACTCGCCGATCTCGTGATCCTCGATTCGGACATTACGCAGGTCCCGCCCGCCGCAATTCGCGATGCGAAGGTGAGAATTACGATTACAGGGGGCAGGGTGGTTTTCGAGGCCCCGTTTTAGTAACCTCAAGGGCACCCTTGGGCCGCGCCCGGTGTACAAGACAAGTCGGACCAACCACAAAACGGACATTCCAGAGATGAATCATCGTTTCCTCCAGCTGGCGGTGCCGGCTGCGGTACTCGCCGCCCTCGTCGCTGTCGCTCCGGCGCCTGTGGCGGCTCAGCCAGCCGCGACTGCATCGCGCGACATTCTGCCCTTCAAGGCGACCGAGCGCACGCTCTCCAACGGCCTCAAGGTCATAGTCGTTCCCACCGGCTTCCCCAACATCGTCTCACTCCAGATCCCGGTGCAGACCGGGTCGCGGAACGAGATCGAGCCGGGCAAGACCGGCTTCGCGCACTTCTTCGAGCACGTCATGTTCAGGGGCACGAAGAACCAGACGCAGGAGGACATGAGCCGGACGCTTACGAAGGCGGGGGCCCGCGAGAACGCCTACACGACGGACGATTTCACGAACTACTACATAACGTTCGCCAAGGAGGACCTGGAGACGATGCTCGCCCTCCAGGCGGACAGGTTCCAGAACCTCCAGTACAGCGAACCAGACTTCAAAACAGAATCGCGCGCCGTACTGGGCGAATACAACAAAAACTCTGCGAACCCTGTCTCGAAGCTCTTCGAGGCGATTCGCGAAGCGTCTTTCTCCACCCACACGTACTCGCATACCACGATGGGCTTCATAAAGGACATCGAGGACATGCCGAATCAGTATGAGTACTCGAAGGAGTTCTTCAAGCGCTGGTACCGTCCGGAGTACACGACGATCATCATCGCCGGCGACGTGAACCCCGACGAAGCCACCTCGCTCGTCGAGAAGCATTGGGGCAACTGGGAGCGCGGCAGCTACAAGGCCGTAATTCCGCAGGAGCCGGCAGGCACGGGGGCCAAGTACAGGCACGTGGCGTGGACGAGTCCGACCCTCCCATATCTCGCCGTGTCGTTCCGTAATCCCGCATTCTCCGAGACTGAGAACGACAACGCAGCTCTCGATTTCGTGTCGACACTCTGGTTCGGCCCGACATCCGATATCTACAAGAAGCTCGTCCAGCGTGAGCAGAAGGTAGATGGATTCAGCGCCAACAACTCGAGCAATGCAGACCCTGAGCTCTTCACCGTCTTTGCCCGGGTGAAGAAGCCTGAAGACGTCACCTACGTTCGTGACGAGATCCTCAAGACAATAGCCCAGGCGAAGGCGACGCTCGTATCGGCCGAACAGTTGACCGAAGCGAAGTCGAATGCCCGGTATTCCTTCGCACGCAGTCTCGACAACACCGACCGCATAGCTTCGACGCTCGCCCGGTTCGTTCGTTATGACAGGTCGTACGGCACGATCAACCGTGCCTACGAGCTTTACGACGGGCTGACCCCCGAAGACCTGCGCCGCGCCGCACAGAAGTATTTCATAGACAACACGATGGTCGTCGCAACCGTCTCGAACGTCGAGCTTCCGGCGACGATCAGCACGCTGCCGTCGCTTTCGTCGTTTGCTGCCGCGGCTACCCCCGCGGTGACAGCGGCGACCAGTCCGGCAGCTTCAACCGGCACGATCGCTCCCCCGGCGAAGCCGAGGGATACGGCTCCGTGGATGGTTGCGGGGGGCGTCAGCGGAAATGGCGCGCCGGCAAACATGATCGCAATGGACAAGGTGATAGTCCAGAAGACACCGCTCCCGCAGCTTCGCGTGAAGATGCTGTTCACGGCCGGCTCGGCTGCCGATCCTGCCGGGAAAGAGGGCCTCGCGGCACTGTCTGCCCGGATGATTGCCGGCGCAGGGTCACAGGCCATGACTCTCGACGAGATAAACAAGGCGCTCTATCCGGTCGCGGGAAGCTTCGGAGGCCAGGTCGACAAGGAGATGACGACCTTCAACGCGTCGATTCACCAGGACAACTGGGATCGGTTCGTCAGGGTCGCTCTTCCGATGCTTCTCGATCCGGGGTTCCGCGAGGAAGACTTCAAGCGGAACAAGGATGGGCTGCTCAACTCACTGAAGCAGGACCTCATCGCGAACAATGAGGAGGAGCTCGGCAAGGAGCGGCTTCAGACCAACATCTTCGCGGGGACGCCGTATGCGCACCCGGTGCAGGGAACCGCTGCCGGAATCCAGGCGATCACAATTGACGACGTTCGCAATTTCGTTCGAAGCCAGTACACTCGGGGCAACCTGATGCTGGCAGTGAACGGGGACATATCAGATGCGCAGGTCGCGCAGCTCCGCGCCGCGCTGGCGACGCTGCCTGCAGGCACGCCCGCTCCGGCATCGAGGGCTCCGATCGCCGGAAAGCGCGTGAAGGGCATGGACGTCGAGATCATCGCCAAGGACACGCGGGCGACCGCAATCTCGTTCGGGCTGCCGATCGAGGTGACGCGCACGCATCCCGACTTTGCCGCACTGAACGTCGCGCGTGCCTGGCTCGGGGAGCACCGGCTTTCCACGGGACGGCTATATGACAGGATCCGTGGGATTCGCGGGATGAACTACGGGGACTATGCGTACATCGAGGCGTTCCCGCGCGGCATGTTCCAGTTCTTCCCGGACCCCAACATCGCGCGGCGCGGCCAGATCTTCGAGATCTGGATCAGGCCTGTCGTTCCCGAGAACGCGCACATGTCGCTTCGCATCGCGGTAACCGAACTCGACAATCTGATCGAGAAAGGACTGTCGGAGGAGGACTTTCAGGCTGCGAGACAGTACCTGATGAAGAACGTCTACGTCATGACGGCGACTCAGGACCAGCAGGCGGGTTACGCTCTCGACTCGAAGTGGTACGGCATGCCTGAGTACACCGCCCACATGCGCGGCCAGCTCGAGAAGTTGACGCGGGACGACGTCAATCGCGCGCTGAAGAAGCACCTTTCGGCGAAGGACCTCTCGGTCGTCATCATCACGAAGGATGCTGAGGCGCTCAAGAAGCAGCTCGTCGCCGACGCTTTCTCACCGATTACGTACGACGGCGAGAAGCCGCAGTCGCTGCTCGACGAGGACAAGGTCATCGGCGCGCGGAAGCTCGGAATCACGGCCGACCGTGTGAAGATCACTCCGGTTGAAGAGGTGTTCGCGAAGTAGAAGTTTCGCGGGAGGACAAAAAAAGACCCACCGTTATGGTGGGTCTTTTTTTGCCGCGTCAGGTCAGGCGTTCGAGCCTGCCGTCTGCCGGCTCGTGTTCTTCGTGCCCTTCGAGCCGTTTCCGGAGTCGGCGTTCTTCTCCGTAGACGCGCCCGGGCTCATCTGCTTCTGCCCTGAGCCGGTCGAGCCGCTCATCTGGTTCTGGCTCCGGCGGCCAATCTGGATCTTCCTGGGCTGCGGAAGCGCGGTCTTGGGGATCTGAACCGAGAGGATTCCATCGTTGTAGCTGGCTTCGATCTTGGATTCATCGAGTCCCGGGGGCAGCTGGAACGAACGGACAAAGCTGCCGTACGAGCGCTCGACCATGTGATACCGGCTGCTTTCGTCGCCTTCCTTGCGCTCGCTGCGCTTCTCGCCGCGGACGGTGAGCACGCCGTTTTCCGCTGTGATCTCGACGTCCTCGGGCTGGATTCCCGGGAGCTCGACCTCCAGGGTCAGCTCGTTGTCGCTCTCGCGGACATCCACGGCCGGCGTCCACGAATTCATGCCGTCCCCGCGGCCGAATGTGTCCTCGAAAAGCCTGTCGATCTCCCGGCGAAGACCGAACACGGGGGTGGAAACGCTGTTACGGTAGATCATTTTTCCCTCCTCGGTTTGTGGTCGTAGTTGTTTGATTTGATGTTCCGGCAGGGACAAAAACGGCAACCTGCGTTCCAGTCCCTTTCTGCCGGACTAGCCGTTTCGCGGCGAATCTGATTGCCATTGCGGCAACCCGAATGTCATCCCGACAGGACGCGAATAGGCAGATTCCTACCCACGGGTGCAGGGTTAAGGACCGAAGACTTTGCGGCCTCAGGACTCAGAGCCATTGCAGAGTCGCGACTAAGTGAGGACGAAGGACCGGGGCGGCACCGAGGACTGGAGACTCCGCTTCTCTCCTCAATCCTCACTTGGTCGCGACTCTGCAATTGCCCCTGGTTCTGAGGCCGCAAAGCCCTAAGTCCTTGGTCCGAGCACCCTCAGGATTGAAAAAGGGTCCTTGCTCTGGGTATATTTCAAGGCTACCCCTTAGTCACTACAAGAGGTTCAAATGAAGCCCGAAATCCACCCGGTGTACGCCACGGCGACAGTCAAGTGCGCCTGTGGCAACTCCTATCAGACCCGCTCGACACAGGCGGAGATACACACGGACATCTGCGCGCAGTGCCATCCGTTCTTCACCGGCAAGCAGAAGCTTGTCGACACAGCCGGACGCGTCGAAAGATTCCGCCAGAAGTACGCCACCAAGACCCGCGACGCCGCGCCGGCGACGCCTGAGACCTGAGTCTCCGTGACCGCCTCGCCGACGCGCTCAACCGCGCCGGCGAGGTAGAGCGGCAGCTTTCCGATCCGAAGACCGTAAAGGACGCCCAGCGTTTGACCGCGCTGGGAAGGGAGCACCGCCACCTCGCCCCGGTGGTCGAAATGGCCGGGCTCCTCCAGAGATACGAAACCGAGCTCGCAGAAGCGCACGAGCTCGTTTCTGTTGATGACCCGGAGATGTCCGCCGAAGCAGGCGCCGAGGCAGAGCGGCTAGAGGATTCAATCGAGGAAATCCTCGCACGCATCAAGCCCGCCCTCATTCCCCGCGATCCGCTCGACGACAGGCCGGCAATCGTGGAGATAAGGGCAGGAACCGGCGGGGACGAGGCTGCTATCTTTGCCGCCGACCTCTACCGCATGTACACCCGGTTCGCCGAGAAGCACGGATGGCGCATCGAGATGATTTCATACTCCGAGGGAACGCTGGGCGGCGTGAAGGAGGCGATCTTCAAGATCAAAGGCGACGGAGTATTCGGCACGATGCGCTGGGAATCCGGAGTTCACCGCGTGCAGCGCGTTCCTGTCACTGAAAATCAGGGCCGGATCCATACCTCGGCGGCAACCGTTGCAGTGCTCCCCGAGGCGGAAGAAATCGACATGAAGATCGAGGATAAGGACCTCAGGATCGACGTCTTCAGGTCATCCGGCCCCGGCGGCCAGAGCGTCAACACGACTGACTCGGCTGTGCGCATAACCCACCTCCCGTCAGGAATCGTGGTGAGCCAGCAGGACCAGAAATCTCAGCTCCAGAACAAGCTGAAAGGGATGGAGGTGCTGCGCGCCAGGCTTCTCGACGCAAAGATCGCGGAACAGGAAGGCGAACGGGCGCGAATGAGGAAGACCCAGGTCGGAACCGGCGACCGTTCCGCCAAGATCCGGACTTACAACTTTCCGCAGAACCGGGTCACTGATCATCGTATTGGCTTCACGATGCACGAGCTCGCAAAAGTTCTCGACGGCGAGATCGAGCCCGTTATCGAAGCGCTTCGCGGTGCGGATGTGGAGGATCGTCTTGGCGAATAGTGTCGTCGATCTTCTCCCGGAGCTTCACCTGGCGGGGCGAACTGTGAGCATAGTGGTCGAGCATCTCGCGGCAACGCTCAGCAGTGGCGGGATTTCCGACCCGAACCGTGTCGCGATGGACGTGATTTCGTCTCTTCTCGAAATGCCCAGGTCGTGGCCCGTTGCGAATCGCGATGCGAGCCTCGATACATCGATAGTGCGCGCGGCTTACGAAGCAGGCGACCGCCTCTGCACCGGAGCACCTTTCGCCTACGCCGTGGGAACTGCCCCGTTCCGGCATCTCACCCTCACGGTCGACGAAAGGGTGCTCATTCCCCGGCCCGAGACCGAGGCGCTTGTCGGCGAGGTCATGGACTGCATGGAAACCCGCTTTGGCGCAGAGCCCTGGGGCACCGCCGTGGACGTCGGCACCGGGTCGGGCGCGATCGCGCTTTCGCTGGCCGCAGAAGGAAGATTTGAGCGCGTAATAGGCACTGACACATCGGTCGATGCGCTCGCTGTTGCGCGGCTGAATCGCGAGCGCTGCAGGTCGGTGCTCGAGGCTGAAGTCGAATTCAGGCATGGATCGTATCTCGCGCCCGTCGGCCGGGAGCGAGTAACCCTCGTTGTCTCGAACCCGCCGTACATCGCCTTCAGCGAGATCGAGGCGCTGCCTGCCTCGGTCCGCGACTGGGAGCCGCCAGTGGCGCTCTTCAGCGGTCATGACGGCATGGCTGCCACGGCTGCAATAATCCGGGGTTCAGCGTCGATTCTTGCGAGTGGCGGGCTGGTCGCACTCGAAGTTGACGAGCGCAGAGCATCACTTGCGGCCGAGCTGATGATGCGGCACGGCGGTTACACTGATATCGGTGTGAGGCTCGACCTCACCGGGCGCGAGAGGTTCGTGCTCGCGTCACGTCTATAGCAACTAAGGGAAATACGGAGAGTATATGCTGGAAGAAAAGGCGCGCGAGCTCGGCCGCGTGATAGGCCAGAGCCCCGAGTATCAGGCGGTGAAAAAATCGAGCGATGCGCTCAACTCCGACCGCGAGGCAGTCACGATTCTCCAGCAGATGGAGAAGATACGTATTGACGCGCAGCAGATGGTCCAGCGCGGCGAGCAGCCGACTGCCGAGATGGAGCAGCAGCTCGACCAGCTCCTGACGACCGTTCAGTCGAATGCCGTATACCAGCGCGCGATTTCCGCGCAGGAGAACTTCGACAAGGTGATGTACCAGGTCAACAACTGGATAATGGACGGCATGAAGAAGGGCGCGACAAGCTCGATCATCACGCTTTCCTGAGCAGCGATGCGGCCCGGCGTGCTGATCGTGCTCGAGGGTGCCGAAGGTGCCGGCAAGACGACGCAGCTCGCCCTGCTCGCCGCCCGGCTTCGCGCAGCCGGGAGCGATGTCCTAACTCTTCGGGAGCCCGGCGGAACCCCCCTCGGCGACTCGATCCGCGGCCTTCTTCTAGACCCGGCGGAGGACATAACCCCCCGGGCCGAGGCGCTGCTTTTCCTGGCCTCCCGCGCCCAGCTCGTCGAAACCGAGATTGACCCTGCGCTCGCCCGCGGTGTAGTTGTATTGATGGATCGCTTTTTTCTTTCCACGTATGCCTATCAGATCGACGGCCGCGGGCTCGACGAGCGCCTCGTGAGGTCGGCGAACCAGCTCGCGACCGGGGGACTCGTTCCGGACCTTACCCTCGTGCTCGAGATACCTGCGGTTGAAGGGCTGGCGCGCGCATCGAAGAGGAGCGGACATGATCGCATCGAAGGCTCAGGCGAGGAGTTCCACTCGAGAGTCGAAAGCGCGTTCGAGCGCTTTGGGCATGGCGACTGGCAACTGGAACATGCTGAATGCGGTCCTGTCGTGCTGGTCGACGGCCGCGGGTCGCCGGAAACTGTGCATGCCGCGATAAGCCATGCACTCGCTCGAAACTTGCCTGATCGGTTCGGCATGCTAATGACGACAGGCGCAGGGTGATGATGAAAATCAATCCGGGAGCACGGTCCCGCACGATTTCGACGGCGCTCGTGCTCGTTATAGCTCTCATTACCGGAGGCTGGCTGCTCGAGCGCGGAACACGCTCGCTGACAGCGCCGACCGAGGCGGAAGCGGCTCGCCTGTTCGACAACGTGTTCAACCACGTCGCAAGCAATTACGTCGATTCACTCGACGAGCCGGCGATGTATCGCATGGCTGTCGACGGGATGCTCTACCACCTCGAGGATCCGTACACCAGTCTGCTTGCGCCTGAAAAACTTGGGCGGCTCAACGAGACGACTTCCGGGAATTATGCCGGCGTCGGGATCCAGGTCGACGTACGGGACGGATGGATCGTCGTCATCGCGCCCACGCCCGGCAGCCCGGCGGAGCGCGCCGGAATCCAGCCGGGCGACAGAATCGTCGAGATAAACGGCCGCTCGACTCAGGGCTGGACGCTCGAAGAAGCCTCACGATCGTTCAAGGGCGACCCCGGAACGACACTCGCTCTTCGACTCGAACGGCCTGGGATGGCGGCACCGGTGCCCCTCACGCTTACGAGACGTCCCCTGCACAGGAGCGCTGTTCGTCGCGTCGCGATGCTGCCAAACGGCGTGGGTTACATCGACCTCAAGGCATTCAGCGACTCGTCCGACAGGGAGCTGGCGCGAAGCGTGGCGGCGCTGATCTCACGCGGGGCGAAGTCGCTGATCCTTGACATCCGCTCGAACCCCGGCGGGCTCCTCGAGCAGGGAACGGCGATCGCCGACCTGTTCCTCGATCCCGGCCAGAAGATCGTGAGCCTCAGGGGAAGGATCCCTGGAGCCAACAAGGACTTCACCGACAGCACCGCTCAGAAATGGCCGAAGCTTCCGCTGACGGTGCTTGTCGACGACAAGAGCGCCAGTGCCGCGGAGATCGTCGCGGGCGCGCTCCAGGACAATGACCGTGCCGTGATCATCGGGGAGCCGACCTACGGCAAGGGGAGCGCGCAGAGCGTTATTCCGCTTGGCGAAGTCGGCGGCCTCAAGATCACTACTGCCAGATGGTTCACGCCATCGGGGCGGTCGATCAGCAGACACGTGGGGCGGAGCGAAGACGCGCCGGTCCCGCAGCGTACCCGCTACCGCACAATATCCGGGCGGATCGTCTACGACGGCGGCGGAATCACCCCCGACGTCATCGAGAGCGACAGCGCCTTTGCCCAGGACGTCGGGGACTTCCAGACCGTTCTCGCGCGGAGGGTTGCGCAGTTCCGTGATGCCCTTACAGACTACGCGCGGAGCCTCAAGGGCGACGGCGGCATCGAGTCGCAGCAGTTTATGGTGAATCCGGAGATGCTCGATGAAGTCTGGACGAGGATGGTTGCCCGCGGAGTGGTGATGGACCGATCGATCTACGATCAATACTCGGGAGTCGTGAGCCAGCTTCTCGCGTACGATATTGCCCGTTACGTCTTCGGCCCCGAAGCGGAGTTCAAGCGGCGCGTCGCGAGCGATCGGCCAATCAAGACAGCGCTGGAGATCGCGACTGGCGCGACGACTCAGCGGGAGCTTCTCCAGAAGGCGCTTGCCCGCCAGCAGCAGCAGCTCCAGCCGGCGCGGGCGCTGGGCGGCGAGTGACTGAACGGGTACTCATCGTCGGCGCTGGACAGGTGGGGCGCGGACTGTTCCGCGCCTTTCGTGCATCCGGGATCGAAGTGCTTGGCCTTCACGGTCGCAGGCCGTCAGGGTGGACGACATCGAGCGGTGCGCTGCCGGCGTCGCTGTCCCAGGCAAACACAGTCGTCGTGGCGGTCGGCGATGACCAGATCGATGATGCAATCGCCGAACTGATCAATGAGCGGGGAACCGGGAGTCGCGGGCGGCTCGCGCCGGGAACGGTGATACTTCACACATCAGGGAGCGCTGAGCCTGAACTGGTTCCGCGGCTGGGCGAGTTCGACCTTCGCGGAGGTACGTTCCATCCCCTCGTGCCATTCGCAAATCCCGAGCGTGCACCCGAGCTGCTGCGCCGGGCATGGATCGGAATCGACGGTGACGATCAGGCCAAAGGCACGTCGCGCCGGCTGGCTGGTCACATCGGCGCGCGGACCCTCGACATCCCGCCCGGCGGAAAAGGCGCATATCACGCAGCCGCGGTGATGAGCTCGAACTTTCCTGTCATTCTCGCCGCCCTTGCGGCGGACCTTCTGGCCGGAATCGGTGTGCCTCAGCGCAGCGCGGAACAGGCAGTGCACAGCCTGATGGAGGGGGCAGTCGCAAATCTCGCGGACACTCCGGCCGAGGCGGCCCTCACGGGACCGGTCGCGCGGGGCGATGCTGCGACCGTCATGCGTCATCTTGCGTCCCTGCGAAGCGAGCCCGAGGCGAGGGCGGTGTACAAGCGCCTCTCGCTGGCGGCGCTCGACCTTGCCGCCAGGCGTGGGGTCGACCCAGCTCAGCTCGAGGAGCTCAAACGGGTGCTGCTCCTCCGATAAGGTGCGCCGGCGATGCGCCGGCGCAGTGACTTCCGGAGGTTCAGTTCATTCCGTCGATGACACGGACCCCGCGAGGCGCGATGAAACTGAACGATGACGCCGGTATCGTCGCATTTGCCTGAACGTTCGAGATCGTGACTCTCCGGGTGAGGCCGTTCACGTCAACGATTTCGAACTGCCGGATCGTATGGTTGGCTGCATCGACCCATACCTTTGCCTGGCTGAACGCATTGTTCGGGCGCTTCGGGACGAGGTTCACGACAACGGTGTTTCGCCCGCCGATCGTCGCGTTGCCGCTTCCCGTGATGTTGTATCGCGTCGACGGAGACGCGAGAAACAGTCCGCCGGGATCAACCATACCCATCGAGCTGCCGGCGTCGGCAGGCATCTTCATCACCTGGCCGGGAGCACTGCTTGGGAGGTAAACCCACAGCGAGGTTCCATCCGAGACGACGCGGTCGCCCTTGGGATCGCTGAAGCTGATAGAGAGAAGATTCGGATTCTTCCGCAACAGGACGCCACGCGACGTTGCAGTCGTGCCAGTCAGCGGATTCGTTATCGTCTGGCGGAAATCCGCGCGCATGCTGCGCATGTCGCTATAACCCTTGACGGCGCGATCCATTACCGCAGCTGGTGATTGCGCCTGGGCGCCCACCGGAGCGGCGAGGACGAGAATTGCAGTAAGAAGTTTCTTCATCTGATTGATTACCCGCTGTAGTGTCTGGCGTTCCTGATGCACGGTCCGCGCCGGGGCGCCACCGGCGGGCAATCAGCGGTGCGCGGAGCCTCCAGGCTGCGGAATACTCCGCCCGATTGCTTCAGCAACTGCGCGGAGTTCATTGATCAGGGCCGCAAGCTGATCCGGATAAAGCGACTGCGCTCCGTCCGAGAGAGCGTTATCGGGATGAGGATGCATCTCCACCAGAATCCCGTCGGCGCCAGCGGCTACTGCAGCCCGTGCCATCGGCGCCACTCGCTCGCGCACACCTGTGCCGTGGCTTGGATCGGCGACAATCGGCAGGTGAGAGAGCTTCTGCACGGTCGGGATCGCGGTTAGATCGAACATGTTTCGGGCGGAAGTGTCGAACGTCCTGACCCCCCGCTCGCAGAGGATCACCCTGTCATTCCCCTCCGATAGGATGTACTCGGCGCTGAGTAGAAGGTCGCTTATCGTTGCGGCCATCCCACGCTTGAGCAGCACCGGCTTGCCGATGCGCCCGACAGTCTTCAGCAGCGAATAGTTCTGCATGTTCCTCGCGCCGATCTGGATGCAGTCGGCAACTTCCGCGACAAGGTGCGCGCCTTCGTCATCCATCGCCTCGGTGACTATCGGGAGACCGGTCTCGCGCCGCGCGAGCGCGAGATGTGCAAGGCCCTGCTTGCCAAGCCCCTGGAAGGAATACGGGGAGCTGCGCGGCTTGTAGGCGCCACCACGCAGCGCTGACGCGCCGGCGGCGAGAGCCGCGCGGGCCGACTCGACGATCTGTTCCTCCGATTCAACCGAGCACGGACCCGCGACGACCGGAACCTCGTTTCCGCCGAACGAAACGCCTGGAGCTATCGTGACGATCGTGCTCTCCGGCCGCCATTCGCGGGACACCTGCTTGTACGGCTGGGTGACGTGGATTATCTCGGCGACACCCGGCAGGGCGGCGAGTCGCGACCTGTCGACACGGCCGTCGTTGCCGACGACGCCGATCGCGGTGCGTTGCGCGCCAGGCATCGGGCGCGCCTCGTATCCCATCTCGGTGATGACTTCGACGACGCGGTCAACCTCGGCGGCGGCCGCGCCGTGCTGCATCACGACGAGCATGTCAGGCGGTCAGGGCCCCGGCGGGCTCGTCTGCCGGGAGGGTTCCTGCAATAGCCTCGTCAACAGCTGCGCCGCGCATGTGGACACTCACGAGCGACGAAACGCCCGGCTCCTGCATGGTGACGCCATATACCGCGTCTGCTGCTTCGGTCGTGGTGCGCGGATTGTGCGTGATGACGATGAACTGCGTGTTCGCCTTGAACTCGTTGAGCATCTTCACGAACCGGCCGATGTTTGCGTCATCGAGCGGCGCGTCAACTTCATCGAGAAGGCAGAACGGGCTTGGCTTCGTGAGGAAAATGCCGAAGAGAAGGGAAAGCGCGACAAGCGCCCGCTCGCCGCTCGACAGGAGATGAATGCGCTGGGTCTTCTTGCCCTTCGGTGCAGCGTGTATCTCGATGTCACCATCGAGAGGCGAGTCAGGGTTCTCCAGCCGCAGGTCGCACTCCCCGCCGCCGAAGAGCGTTATGAATATTTTCCTGAAATTCTCGCGGACCTGGACGAACGTCGTGAGAAAGAGCTCGCGCGCCGTCGTGTCGATCTCGCGTATCGCCTGCTGAAGCGAGAGTTTTGCCGCCGCAAGGTCGGCGCGCTGGCTGGTCAGTGTCTCGAGGCGCTTCTGCTCTTCCTCGTGCTCCTCGATCGCCAGCGGGTTGACAGTGCCGAGCGCTTCGAGCTGCTCGCGAAGCTGTAATGCCTCCACCCGAAGCGATTCGTCGTCCGCCTCTACATGGCCGACGCCGGCCATCAGCTCATCGAGCGGCTTTCTCCAGTCTGTCTCGAGGCGCTCCCGTATCGCGGTGCGACGCCCGGAGAGCTCGGTGAAGCGAAGCTCCGCCCCATGCAGCTCCTCGCTCAATGCTGTCGCCTGGTGGCGAAGGGAAGTCAGCGAATGCTCGGCGCCCTCGAGCGTTTCGTCGGCAGTCTTCACGGCCAGCTCGGAATTCGTGTAACGGGTTTCCGCATCTTCGAGAGTAGCCTGCCGCGCCTCGAGATCGAGCTGCCACCCAGCAAGCTGGCTGGCGAGCTCGCCGTCGGCTTCCGAGAGCGTGCTGAGCTCCACCTGGAGCGACTCGAGCCGCGCGTTCGCCGTCTCGAATTCCTCGCGAAGATGCCTTTCGCGATCTCCGGCAACCTGGAGTCGCGCGTGGGCCTCTGCCGCGGCGACCTGACTCATCGTCTTCCGCTCGCGCGCCTCGTCCTGCCTCGTCTCTGTCCCGGCAAGCGCCCGCCGCGCCTCAGCGAGCGCGGATTCGAGCCGCGCCGCGCCATCTTCCTTTTCCGAGATCGACTGCGCGATGCGCGCGACGTTGTCGTTGAGCGCAAGCTCTCGCGCGGCAAGTCGCTCGAGCAGCGCTGATGCATCGCTCACTTCCTTCAACGCGCGGTGATGCCTGCGCGCTGCGGCGGTCAACGCATCCTCTCTCTCTGCCGCCTCCCGGGACGCCCGGACTGCAGCCTCCTCGGCCTGCTGGGCGGCACGTTCTGCCGCACCGAGCCCGGCGCGGATCGACTCAGCCGCGCTTGCTGCCATGTGACACGCTGTCTCGGCCGCGACGAGCGAGCGCCGAAGCTCGCCTATCTCCGCGCGCCTGCGGAGCGGGCCGGGTCCAGCTGTGTTCGCCGGCAGCCAGATCGCGCCGCGCGAATCAACGAAGCCGCTTCCTTCCTCGATCTGTCTGACTTTGCCGAGCAGTGTCTTCACCCAGTGGGCGGCCGGAGACTGCGAGCTGACAAGCTCGGAAAGATCGTCACTGCCTGCTCCACCAGCGTCACCATTGCCCTCCGCGACTGAGTCTGCGGGCAAAAGCAGAAGGGGCCCGGGATTCGTCGCCGCATGCCAGAGGCGAATCGACTCGGCCGCGGCCCGATCGCGAACGAGCACTGCATGTACGGTCGCGCCGAGGAACCGCTCGACCAGGGATGCCGCATCCGCATTCGTGCTGATGAAGTCGCTCAGAGGCCCGATTACGCTCCCTTCGCCGAAGCGGTCACGTTCGCGAAGCAGCTTCGCCGCAGCCGGGGCGAGGCCGACACGCTCACGCTCGAGACCTTCTAGCGCGCTCAGCTTGCTTTCGTGCGCCGTCTGCGATTCCTCGGCGCGAAGCAGCTCCGATCGCGCGGCCGAGTCGGAATCGCGGGCGGCGCGAACGGCGGCCAGCGCCGACGCAAGCTCCGCGTTGAGCAGGGAATTGCGATCTCGTGCTCCCGACAGGGCAAGCTCGAGCTCGGCAAGCTCCCGCTCGAGGGACGCAGCTGTGTCAGTGAGCTGTGAACGCTCATCTGCAAGACTCTCGCGGCGAGCCGCGAGCTCGCTCAGCTCGCGCTCAGTCGTTTGCCTGTCGAGCGCATGCCGGTGCGCGACCTCGCGCATTTCCCGCGCTGATCGCTCTGCGGTTTCCACCTCTGAGCGCGCGAGCGCGAGGGCCTGCCTCACCTCTTCCTCCTCGACGGTGCGCGCCTCGAGAGCGCTCTTTGCCGAGGCGAACTCTGCCTCGAGCTGCTCGCGGTGGGCGACCGCGCGCTCGAGATCCTCACTTACGCGATCGACTGTCGAACCACCTTCCTGTTTCTCCTGCTCCGCCCGCTCACGGCGCGCGATCGCGTTGCGCTGGCGCTCTTCCGCGACGGCGATCTCCGCGCGCAGCTCCTGAGTGCTTTCCCTCTGCTCGTTGACGAGGCGCGCAAGCTCGCCGCGACGGGCTTCGGCGGCTGCCCGCGAGCCGTGCGCGGCGTCGCGCGCTGCCTCCGCGGCTGCAACGCTCTCCTCGGCGGCCGGGGCTTCCCGTCGCAGGTCGGCGACCCGCTTCTCGAGGCGCTCGAGCTCGCCGCGCCAGGCGTCGATCTCGCGCGAGGCGAGCGCGACCTCGACGGTGAAACGCCGGTTGTTGAGCTCGACATGTTTTTCCGCACGCCGGCGCTGGCGCGCGAGCGATCGGACCTGCGTCTGAACCTCGGATATCAGGTCATCGAGCCTGCCAAGGTCAACAGCGGTTTCCTCGAGTCGCCGCTCGGTGCTTCGCTTGCGATCCCGGTAGAGCCCGACGCCCGCGGCTTCCTCGAAAAGCTCGCGGCGCTCATCGGGGCGGTCGGAGAGGAGAGCGTCGATCATCTTGCTCTCGATCACCACGCCCGAGTCGGCGCCCAGGCCCGTGCCCCGGACCATGTCGTGAATGTCCCGCAGGCGGCACGGTGCGTTGTTGAGGAGGTAGTCGCTGTCGCCCGAGCGACTGAGCCGCCGCGTTATTACGACCTCGCGGAAGGGGACGTTGAGCGCCCCGTCCTCATTATCGAAGTGAAGCGAAACCTCGGCGATGTTGACCGGACGCCGCGCCGACGAACCCTGGAATATCACTTCCTCCATCTTGGCGCCGCGAAGCAGCCTCGCGCGCTGCTCTCCAAGGACCCACCTCACCGCATCAGAGACATTCGACTTTCCGCAGCCGTTCGGCCCGACGATCGCCGTCACGCCGGGCTCGAAAACGAGCTCGGTTTCGTCAGCGAACGATTTGAATCCGTGAAGCTCCAGCTTCGTCAGCCGCACTAAGGAAGTCTCCCTGTTCTGTATTCCAGCACCGGCGAGAGGCCGGCAACCCGCAGCGCCGTCGCCGCGAGCGATGCCTGCTCCGGATTGCCGAAGGCGCCCGCGTAAATACGGGCACTTCCATCACTCTGCATGAGCGCGTACGCAAACACTCCGCGCTCGGAGAGATCCCGGATCCTTTCACGAACTCTCGCGGTCATCCCCGCCTGAGCAGGGACGCTGTCGACCAAAAGCGCAAACGGCGCGCGAATTATCGAGCCCGCCGATTCCGGAACGATGCGCCGCCGCCTGAGCGTGGCCAGCAGGGTTTCCGCCTCGGCGCTGTCGGTGTATGCGCCAGCGTGCACCTTGTACCAGGTCGCTTCGGTGTCGCCGATGGGAACGAGCGAGATCGTCGCCGCGGGCATCTGTGCCCCGTGGCGATTCATCTCAAAGTTAGCACCCTCTGAAGTATTTGCGGCGAGAATTTCGACGGAATACGGCATTGCCTCGAGCGAGTCCTGCGGGTTCGCCGGCAGCACGACCGGCCGAACCGGCGCCGCCGGCTCGGCAGCAACCGAATCGGCCGCGGCGGGGACGGCACCTGAATCACCGGTCCCGCTCAGCATCTTGAACGTCGCCCCCCCCAGCACTCCGATGGTGAGAAGAGCCGCCGCGGCAATCCCGATCTTGAGCGGAGACAGGTCCGCAGGAGCGGGTGTCGGAGCCAGGTCGATTTTTGGCGGGGGAGCAACGACCGGATGCGGAATGCGGGCCAGGATGTTCGCCGCCGGTGCTGCCGGCAGACGCTGAATGCCGACCAGCACTACTCCGTCGAGCTGCGCTACGAGTTGCGCCAGCCCCGGCGAATCGGAATGTGCAACGAGCAGCAGGAGCTCGTCGGCATTCGCGAATTCAGATGCGAAGCTTCTCCACCGGCGGCTCGAGAGAATCTGCTCGGTAGCCGCTGACTCGGTTCCGCTCGGCATTACGAACATGTTCTTCGCGCCTTCGACCTCGCGAGCTACGCGCATGAACGAGGTGCCGAACTCGAAGCTGTCGTATATGCCGTGCGCGTCGTCGCCCTTGACGAGGACCTGCAGGGGAGCCACCTCGCCGGCGAGGTCACCGAGCATCACGAGCCGATGGGCGCTTTCCCCAAGGGCGATTCCGATCGCAGTGTGGGCGGCTGCGATCACGTCGTCGGAAGTGACGAGCACTGACGAGTACCCGCGGAGCGCGACCGCGACTTGGCGGCCGGCGCCCTCGTATGCTCCACCCGGAGCCCGCGACGCTGTCACCTTGACTCCTCGTAAACCCAGTATTGTCGTCGTGACTCTCTGCCCACTCGCTCCGCCTCATCGCGTGTCTGATATGGCCCGAGCACAACGCGGTAAATGGTGGTGGATCCCGATCGGCTTGCGGCGACGCGCGGGCGCACGCCGTTCACCGAGAATCCTGACGCGACCTCTCTCGCACGCTGCTCAGAGAGAACCGCAGCGAAGGATACCATGAATCCGGGTGCCGCGGGGGCGATCGATGGTGGTGGCTCTGTCATCGAGGGGGAGGCGTCCCGGACGGTCGGCTGGGGAAGGCTGTCGCCGCCGAGCCTCAGCGTATCCGGAAGCCCCGTGGCGGGCGAGTCAAATGTCACCGGCAGGTCGAGGTCCGCCGGGCGGGGCCGGAACCCGTTCCAGGCGAAGAAAAACCAGAAATCGCCCGCCCCTCCCGCGACCGTGTGACTCTCGCGCAAGCCGGCCGGGGAAACGAGCACGACGTCATCCCCACGAACTGTCGCTATCGCTCCGTCGGGAGCGAACGCAGGAAGGTCGTTCCGCCAGGCGGTGCGAATGCTGCCTTTGACCTCGTTCGAGCCTATCGCGATCACCCATGCCGAATCTCCATCGCTCCGTGCGAGCACGTGCTGGCCAAGAGGGTCCATCCGGAGATCAGTTGCTTCGCCCGGCAGCCGGATCGTCCGGGAAACCGCTCCCGAATAACGATCGACGATAGTGAGCTCGGTACTGCCGGTGCGCGCAACGTAAAGACGGTCGCCGCTCGGTGTCGGCACCGCCGCGATTGGCGCGGACGCCAGGCGGACGCTCCTCACCGGCGAGAGATCCCTCGTCAGCACGCCGATCAGACCGGAATCGACAGTGAAGTAGATGCGGTCACCGATTCGCGTACGTATTCCGCGCGTGACCAGCGGGAGGATGGTGCTGGCGATAATGTCGTCATCGGTCGGACGGATCAGCCAGAGGTGCGTTTCAGATCCCTGGTTTCCAGCAATTACCACCGCGCCGTTAGGCTGGGGGAAAACCCACCGGGCGGGAGAGGGCGGCACGAAGGCCCAGTCTCCGGTGGGGTTGAGGCGCGATATGTCGCCGGTCTGGGTGACGCCGAATATGTCCGAGCCGTTGGCTGATGTCAGTGACGCGAGCTTCGAGCGCGATGCGATGCGGACCTCCGTCGCTCGGAGATCGATCCGGCGGGGAAGGCCGGCTTTGTCGATCAGCGCGACCGAGCCGTCATCGGGATCGAAGCCGAGCACGCGCTCGACGCCTGGCGCGCGCGATACCGACCAGAGTACGGAGTCGAGCGCGGGGAAGGCATACACCCGCGCGGTTCCGCCCGCCACGGGAACCCTGAGGACGAGTTGATCGGGTCCGCGCGCAGACGCTGCAGAGCGAGCGTCCGCGGGCGCCGGCCTGTCGCCTTTACAGGCGGCGAGGGCCAGCGCCAGCGTCAGGAGCCGGAGACCGCTAGAAACTCGGGCCCAGCGAGAATGTCCAGATCGGCTTGCGTCCAGGTGTATCGAGCGGTTTCGCGTAGTCCCACTTGAGGATCGCGATGTTGAAAAGGTTCACGCGCAGCCCCACTCCGAAACTCCGTAGCGGATAGCGCTGGAGCATGAAATCATAATCCCCGGGCCTTGTAAGCGAAACCGTTTGGCCCTTGCTCCAGGCAAGCCCAGCATCGTAGAAGATGAGTCCTTCTATCGGCGGGAGACCTATTGGAAGGGTGCCGATGTCGAATCTCCGGACGAGCGGGAAGCGCACTTCGGCATTGAAGACGGCCACCCTGCTGCCGACGAGCTGCTCGGTTTCGCATGACGCTCCGCCCCCGATGTATGACGTGCACTCGTAGCCGCTGAAATTCGCGTTATCATAGCCGCGCACGTACTCGGGGCGCCCGATGTACTTGAGGAAGGTGTCCTCATCGCGTCCCACCGACACGCTGGACAGCAGGCGCGTCGCGATCGTGATCGTGTTGAAGATGATCGGGTCGTACCTGCGGTAGTCGACGAGCCCCTCGACCCACTTGAGGTTGCCGA
>JBPPMU010000388.1:0-14914 GCA_051306215.1 Gemmatimonadaceae bacterium
GCGAAGTCGCGGCGAATGCTCTCGAGCGGCGTGCCGGGATACGTCTCCTGCTCGACGAATATGTGCTTTCCGTCGATGTTTTCGATACTTGCAAGCAGCTGCCGGAAATCGATGATCCCCTTCCCGAGCTCCGTGTCCGAGTCCGCGCCGATGTGTGGCACGTCCTTCATGTGAAAGAGCCAGTAACGCTCCCCGAATCGCCGCATGTATTCCATCGTATCGCGCCCTGCCATTGCCATGTTGCCGGTGTCCAGCTGCAGCCTGACAGCGGCTGGATCGGTGCGCGTGGCGAGCACGTCGTAGGCGACCTGGCCGTCGATCACGACGAAGTCGTCCGCATGATTGTGGAAGCCGATCCACACGCCCCGCTCGCGCGCGATTCGCCCGGCTTCGTTCAGCTTGTCTGCCCAGAGAAGATAGTCGTCGAGCCTGGCGGGTCTCGCAATCGGCAGGCTGGCGACGGTCAGATACTCGTGGCCGAGCATCGCAGCATCATCGAGCTGACGCCCCAGATCGTCGAGCGCGCTGCCGGCGACGTGAGTGGACGGCGCGCGCAGATTGTTGCGGTCGAGCATCGCTCGCAACCCTGCAGGTGATACACCGAAGTTGTTCATGGATCCAAGCAGCTCGACGTCGTGATAGCCCGCGGATGCTATGTCCGCGATGGTGCGCTCGAGGTCGCGCCGAGCGTCGTCGCGAAGGCTGTAGAGCTGGAGACCGACGCGGCGCAGCCGTCGTGTCCCCGTGCCGAGCGTCGCCGCGCGGCCGGCACATGCTAGCTGCGTGATCCCGATGGCTGAACCGAACGTTGTGATGAAATCGCGCCGGTTGATGCTAGTCTGACGAACGATCGTGGACCTTCTCCTCAGCGAGGCGATCAGCGAGCCGTCGAGTATCGAACCGGTTCTGCAGATCGCGGGATCCAGCCGAATATTTTAAAGACATGGGGATATAAGCTCGGGACCAACCACCAGTATGTGCTCGCTCACCTTGACTGCCAAGGGGGTACCCGTAGCTTCTCCCGCGCAAGCCTTCCTTCCTCCAATCCAATAGCAAGCGTGGCCCTTCCCCTCGAGCGATTGCGCGCGGCCCTCGCCGGATCCTACACCATTGACCGCGAGCTCGGCCGCGGGGGAATGGCCACTGTCTACCTTGCCCAGGATTCGAAGCACGATCGGGTCGTTGCGCTGAAAGTTCTGCATCCCGACCTCGCCGCGTCTCTCGGGCCGGAGCGTTTCCTCCGCGAGATAAAGCTCGCCGCGCGTCTCAACCACCCGCATATCCTTGCGCTGTTCGACAGCGGCGAAGCCGACACGTTCCTGTACTACGTGATGCCGTACGTCGAAGGTGAGTCGCTGCGCGAGCGGCTCGAGCGCGAGAAGCAGCTCTCCGTGGATGAGGCGGTCCGCCACGCGAAGGCAATCGCGTCCGCCCTCGACTACGCCCACCGCCAGAACATCGTGCATCGCGACATCAAGCCGGAGAACGTGATGCTGTACGAGGGCGAGGCAATGGTGATGGATTTCGGAATCGCCAAGGCCGTTACCTCCGCGTCGAATGAGACGATCACCCAGGCCGGAATGATGATCGGCACGCCCGCGTACGTGAGCCCGGAACAGGCGTCGGGGGAGATCAATCTCGACGGGCAGAGCGATCAGTACAGCCTGGCGTGCGTCCTCTATGAAATGCTGGCTGGCGAGCGGCCCTTCTCCGGACCCAATCCGCAGGTCGTGATGAGCAAACGATTTTCGGAGATGCCGAAGCCGCTTCGCGAAGTTCGCGGCAGCGTTCCGGAGCACGTCGAGCGGGCGATCACAAGGGCCCTGGCGCTGTCACCCTCCGATCGCTACACGACGACGGCGGTCTTTGCGCAGGCACTCGGCACCGAGACTCTCGCCACGCCGACCGATACCTCGACCCTGCCCCAGCCGATCGTCTCTGCCGCAAAGTCCGTCGCGGTTCTGCCGTTTGCAAACATGAGCACTGATCCGGAGAGCGAGTACTTCACTGACGGCATGGCGGAAGAGCTCATCAATGCCCTCTCCAGGATCCAGTCGCTCCGGGTGGCATCGCGCACTTCCGCGTTTGCATTCAAGGGCAGACACGAAGACATCGGCGAGATCGGACGCAAGCTGAAGGTCTCGACCGTCCTCGAGGGAAGCGTTCGCAAGGTCGGCAACCGGCTTCGCATCGGAGCGCAGCTGATCAACGTCGCGGATGGCTACCAGCTCTGGTCTGGCAAGTTCGACCGCGAGATGGAAGATGTGTTCACGATTCAGGATGAAATCTCCCAGGCGATCTTCGACGCGCTGCGTGTGATCCTGAGCAAAGGCGAGAAGAAGGCCATCGAGCGGGACCGCTCGGTGAACGTCCAGGCGTACGAATACTACCTGCGTGGCAGGCAGTTCATTCATCTATTGAGCCGGAAGAGCCTGGAGTACGCGCGGCAGATGTTCAGGCGGGCGATCGAGATAGATCCGGACTACGCCCTCGCCTACGCGGGCCTCGCCGACAGCTGTTCGCTGCTCTATATGACGAGCGATGCGCGCGAGTCGAATCTCACCCAGGGCAATGCCGCCAGCCAGAAGGCACTCGAACTCGGCCCCGACATCGCCGAGGCGCATGTCGCACGCGGGCTTGCGAGCTCGCTCAGCCATCGCTTCGAGGAAGCAGAACGCGAGTTCGAGCATGCGCTAAGACTCGATCCGAAACTGTTCGAGGCCGCATATCACTACGGGAGAGCGAGAATCGCACAGGGGCAGTTCACCGAAGGTGCGAAGCTCTTCGAGCGGGCCTGCGTTCTTCGGCCGGAGGATTTTCAGGCCCCCACTTTCCTCGCTCGCTGCTACCTTGGCATGGGAATGACGGCGGAGAGCAATGCGATGCTCCGAAAGGCGCTCCGGCTGATCGAGGAGCGGTTGGAGCTGAATCCTGACGATGCCAGGGCCTGCCAGCTGGGTGCGATTAACGCGTCGAGAGTTGGCGAGGTCGATCAGGCCCGGGACTATGCTGCGCGCGCCGTGGCAATCAATCCCGAGGATCCCCTCCTCCTCTACAACATCGCCTGCATGTACGCGACGATCGGAAATGCCGATGAGGCCCTGGACACTCTCGAGCGGGCCGTCGACATGGGTTGGGGCCAGAAGGACTGGCTGATGCAGGATTCAGATCTCGATTCCTTGCGCGGGATGCCGCGCTTCCAGAGCATCGTGGCAGGCATGTAGAGGCCGGGTGCAGCGGTCGCGGCCAAAACACTGCGCGTCGGAAATTGCGCTCCCCCCTGACGCGCATTAGCATACCCCACCGTGACTACCTCCGACAACCCGGACTTCGAGAAGCGACTCAAGGATACGCTCTCCACCGCCTACGAAATCGATCGCGAGCTCGGTGGTGGCGGGATGAGTCGTGTGTTCGTTGCGACTGACCGGATACTTGGACGAAAGATCGTCATCAAGGTTCTCTCGCCGGAGCTCACCGCCGAGGTGAACCGCGGCAGGTTCCGCCGCGAGATGCAGGTCGCCGCGCAGCTTCAACACCCGCACATCGTGCCGCTGCTCTCGGCGGGCGAGCAGGATGATCTCCTGTACTTTACGATGCCATTCATCAAGGGAGAATCCCTCAAGACGGCGATCGAAAAGGACGGCGGTATGTCTGTCGCGGAGGTGTTGCGCGTCCTGTATCATGTCGGCGAAGCGCTCGACTACGCGCATGAAGCGGGAATTGTCCATCGCGACATCAAGCCTGCCAACATCCTGAGATCCGGTTCGTATGCCCTGATCACAGATTTCGGCGTGGCCAAGGCACTCAATGCTGCAATGTCGGCGCAGACAATGACTTCAACCGGGATGGCGATCGGCACGCCGGCATACATGGCTCCCGAGCAGCTGGCCGGCGATCCAGCGGCTGATCATCGCGTCGACATCTACGCAGTGGGACTTCTCGCGTATGAATTACTGTACGGAAAATCGCCGTATGCGGGGGCCACTCCGCAGCGAATTCTTGCAGCGGTTCTCACTCAGGAGCCCGCGCCGCTGATCGAGGTGAAGCCGGAGGTGCCGCAGGTGTTGTCGGATGTAGTCATGCGCTGTCTCTCGAAGGAGCCGGACCAGCGACCTGCAACCGCGAAAGAATTGCTGAATTCACTCAACGTGTTCTCGAACGATTCGGGCGAAATCAGGACGGTGGAGTCCAGGGTTGCGCACATCGTGCACACACCGACACCCACATCCGCAGTCACTCCAGTTGTGATTCGGGATCACACAGGCGCAGCCCCGAAGCTAACACCGCCTCGTGAAGTCAAGGCCGACGAAGACGAGGCTCTCCTCGCCGATCCATTGTTCGGTGCAAGTGATTATGTCGGCTATCAGGCTCCGAAGAAGAGCCGCGCCGGATTGTTCGCAGGAGTCATTACGGTGCTCGCGTTGGTAACAGCTGGTGGATTATTGTGGTCTCAACGTGGAGGCGATGGAGCCTCAGTTGTTGCTGGTGAAGTTCCTGGTGCACCCGTTGCCATGATTGCGGATAGCGCCACGCTCCAGACTCCGGCGGGGGCAGTGCTCGAGAGTAGTGCGGTAGCTCTGGTACCGATGGTTGATTCGCAGGCAATCCGCGATTCGATCAGGCGAGTTGCTCGGGCGGAGGCAGCCAGGAAGGCTGCTGCGAGAGAAGACTCGTTGAAAAAGGCTCAGGCGGTGGCGATCTCACCAGTGACAAAGGCTCGTAATGCCGCCGCTGCCATGTTGTCTAATGAGAGTGCGCGGACGGCGTTCGCGAGGGGCGCCACTCGTATGGGCGGAGTACTCGGCACCCAAAGGAGGGGTGATCTTCAGACCCAGATCGATGCGCTTCAGCCTTTCCTCAGTCAGGCCGGCATGTCGTACGAGCACTTCAAGATTCTCGTGCAGGGCGCGGGTGTCAACATGTTCGATGAGCACGGGCGCATGATCCCCGATGCTCTGCAGCAATTCGCTTCGGGCGGTTGATCGACAGTACTATATAGTATGTAATCATCCGCGCAGCGGGTGGACCAACTTCCCCCCAGTGTCTGTTTCTTTTCAAACGCGAAGAGCGAACAGCGAACAGCGAATAGCTACGAGGCGGGAGACATGGACCCGCAAGCTGATCTATCCCGGCCACACGCTTCCGACCGCGGCGGCGCCCGCGGTAGTCGCAATCGGTCTCGCAATCCACAACCACGTCTTCGCGCCCCTTCCGGCCCTCCTGGCATTTCTCGCGGGCTGGCTCATACAATTCGCCGGCGTGGTGACGGACAACTACGAGAACCTCCTGCGGCAGCCCGACGACAGGGAGCATCCCGAGCTGGTGGATGCGGTGGCGACGGGACTCATCACGCTGCCCGGCCTGAGGGCGACCATAATTGTCTGCTACGCGCTGGCGGCACTTGCCGGCCTCTATCTCGCCTTCATCGGCGGCGCTCCGGTGATAGCGATCGGTGTCCTGAGCATCATCGCCAGCTGGGCGTACTCCGCAGGCGCGTGGCCGGTGGGGCGGATCGGCCTCGCGGATCCGCTGTTCTTTGTTTTCTTCGGTGTCGTCTCGGTCGTGGGGACGTACTACGTCCAGACGGCAGCAGTTCTCGGCACGGGTTACTGGACCGCCGGATTCCCGGCGAGTGCCTTCGCCGTAAGCCTGCCCGTCGGAGCGCTGACCACGAGCATCCTCGTCATTGACGACATCCGCGATCGCGACTTCGATGTCGTCAAGGGAAAGAAGACGATCGCCGTCCGTTTCGGGCCCAGGTGGAGCCGCGCCGAATTCACCGCTCTCCTGACTCTGTCGTATGCAGCCCCGTTCTGGCTCTGGCTGCGGATCGGTCTGGGCGCGTGGACGTTGCTGCCGCTGCTCACGCTGCCCCTCGCCTGGATGATGGTACGCGCGATCCGGACGCGCAGCAATTTCAGCGAGCTGGTGCCGATGACCCCTCGCGCGGCGATGCTGTGCCTCAGTTATTCCGTACTGCTCGCAATTGGGCTGGCAGTGGCCTGACCTGCCGAGCCCGGCAACAAGACTTCGCTCCTATCTCGCAATCTTGAAGTTGAAATTCGGCGTGCCGAGCGCGCCCCAGAGACGGATCCAGAGCGGAGGGAGCATCTCGGCTCCGCGCGCGGTGATCCCCGACCCGAGTATTCCGACATTCATCATGACGCTCCCGACAATGATTCAGGTCTGTCTCGCTCTTGCGCTGATACTAGACAGATCGGGTCGTTGTCAAGCATTTTCGAGTTGCCTTTTTCCGCCTGGCGTGAACATTGGCGGAGTCAGGTTGCTCGAAACCCCATAACGACACCCGATGCCTGGCGAACCGGATTCCGGCAGTTCTTCGACCAACGTCGTTCCACTCGTGGCAACGCTCCTGGGATTCGCGATCATCGCGATCCCCCTTGCGGGGCTCACCTGGGATTTGCTGAGCGACCTCATCTCCGGACATCTCAACCAGCGCGATGCCTTGATCGGTCTTCCGGCGATGATTCTCCTCGCGATCGTCCTCTGGCTCGCGGCACGCGCTCTCATTCGCCTCGACGCGAAGCTCGGCGTAACTGAAAAGGGAAAGCATCGATGACCGAACCCACTCACGACGCTCCAGCGACTGGCACGACCGATCCGCTCGCGACTGATCTCGTCCCTGGTGAGGAACCCGAAACCACCGGGACGCTCTTCCTGACCTTCCTGCTCCTGGTGGTAATCGGAGCCGTGTGGGTCATCATGTACCGCTTGCTCCTCGAGCGATGAAAGCCCACACCTACGAAAAGGCCTTCCTCATCACCGGCGGAGTCGTTCTCGCACTCTGCGCCTCGGCACTCGCGTACACGACACTCGGCATGGGAATGCATCTGCCGGGGCGTGTCGGCGAGATCGATCCGGCGAAAGTCTACCAGACTGCTCCCTTCAATGCGCCGGGAGTGAGGAAGATCGCCGAAGGCCGCTACGAAGTGGTGATGGTGGCCATGGCATGGGCATTCATGCCGGCGGAGATACGCGTGCCGCGAAATGCCGAGGTCACGTTCATCGCGACGTCAGTTGACGTGATTCACGGACTCGCGGTAGAGCGCACACGCGTGAACATGATGCTGATACCCGGACAGATCGGCCGCATCACGCACACCTTCCGCGAACCCGGAGAACATCTGCTGATCTGCCATGAGTACTGCGGGACGGCTCACCACATGATGTACGGCAAGGTGATCGTCGAATGAGTACGCCAATGGTCTATGACCCGTCCGGGTTCGAGCTTGAGTCGTCCGCAAAGAGAGCGATCCGGTGGACCATCTACGTCGGATATATCGCTCTGCTCGCGGGAGTCTTCCACGGGCTCGCGCAGGCACTGTCCTATGCCAAGATCGACATTCTCGAATACTTCCCGGGGCTACGCGGATACTACCAGGGACTGACCGCGCACGGCGTCGCAAACGCGATCATCTTCACCTTCTCATTCTCCAACGGATTCCTTCCGCTAATGGTCGCGCGCGCGACGGGACGGCAGCTCGTGCGGTCCCTCGTGTGGCTTTCCTTCGCTGTTCTGGTGCTTGGCAACCTGCTCGTCATATACGCGGTGGTGAGCAACCAGGCGAGCGTGCTCTACACTGCGTACGCGCCGCTCAAGGCACACTGGACGTTCTACATCGGAATGGCATTTGTCGTCGTGAGCACCTGGATCGCCTCGGCGAACATGTTCATCACGCTGGCGCGCTGGCGCCGTGAGCACAGAGGCGAGCGCATTCCGCTGCTGGCGTACATCTCGGTTTTCTCTTACGCGATGTGGGTCATGGCGTCCGTTCCAATCGCGGTGTCCTTCCTGGGATTCCTGACTCCGTGGTCGATCGGTCTCCTGCCGAAGATCGATCCGCTGCTCACGCGCACTCTCTTCTGGTTCACCGGCCACGCAATCGTCTACGCCTGGCTGCTTCCGGCGTACGTATCATGGTACGCCCTCATTCCCCGACAGGTTGGCGGAAAACTGATCAGCGACTCGTACGGCAGGGTGACATTCCTGCTGTTCCTGCTGCTTTCCATCCCCACCGGGCTGCATCACCAGTACACGGATCCGGGCGTGCACGAAGGAATGAAAGCGGCGCAGGGTGTACTGACTTTCGGAATCATGGTGCCGAGCCTGGCGACGGCGTTCTCCATCATGGCTTCTCTGGAAATGGGCGGCCGGGCCAACGGAGGCCGCGGGCTCCTCGGCTGGATACCTAAGCTTCCCTGGTCCGACCCGTCGGTCTCCGCGCAGCTCCTCGCAATGCTGACCTTCGTCTTCGGCGGCGCGACCGGCCTGGTGAACGCGAGCTTCACGATGAACCAGGTGGTGCACAACACCACATGGATTCCCGGGCACTTCCACATGACCGTCGGTTCCGCGGTCGCATTGACCTTGATGGGAGTCGCGTACTGGCTCATTCCCTACCTGACGGACAGGACGCTGTGGGCACCGAAGCTCGCCTTGGCGTCGTCGTGGATGTACACGATCGGTGTGCTCATCTTCGCGCGCGGAATGATCTCCGCCGGAATCGAGGGGATGCCGCGGCGTATCTACCGCGCGAAGGCAGCGTATGACAACCCTGCGTGGGACCTCGGCGGAATCCTGACGGGAGTCGGCGGGACGATGATGTTCCTTGGCATCATCATGTTCTTCCTCGTGATTGCGGTGACCGTGCTCGCCGGACGCAAGCGAGCCGAGGTTGTGGACGTGCCGACGTCGGAGACGCTGACGGCGCCTTCTCTCGATGGATGGGACGTCAACCTCGACAGGATCTGGCTGTGGGTCGGAGTCGCGATTCTTTTGATCGTGATCGCGTATGGGCCCTTCTTCGTGACTTATTTCCCTGCGCGGTTCATCTCGCCGGGATTCACGGGGTTCTGAGCTACAGCACCTCAACCTCCTCCGGGACCATAAACAACATCACGCATCCGGTCTTTGAGTAAACCGGGTGCGTAGGCGTTCACTCCCCGCTCATCGCAGGCCAACCACTTCGACCCGACCGTGGAGCTGCTGCTGTACTTTCGATTGTCACTGAAATGCGCATCATAGACGTTGACCGAGCTGAGTGTCACGCGCTCGCCTGCTGAAGGAGACGAGGAACGAGCAAGCCGCGACCACGCAGGGCAGCCCGTACCCCGGTTCAGCGCACCGGCTTGGCGTCCGCAACCGGGATGGGACGTGCCGAACGCCTCATGTGCACTGCCACGACGACAAGCCACGTGAAGAGGATGCCGAGCATGACGCGTTGAGCAAATCCCGCGTAGCCGAGGATTATCATCGAGCCAATCGCCACTCCTACTACGGCTAAACTCGCAGCAGCCAATCCTGTGGCCACGCCTCGCACGCTGCTCCATCCAGCGTCTCGCCGAATGCCTGCGGTGAACAGCAGCGTCCCGCTCACCCAGGACAGAAACCCGACTCCGCCTCCTATGGCGTGGAGAATCCCTGAAAAGGTCTGGGGCGGTCCCGGATAGTCTATAGGGAATATTGCGGCGAGCACCACGCTCGCGGCACCGATGCTGAACGCGAGCCGACCCAGGCGCACTGCGCGAGCCGGCCGCAAACGCGACGAGAGACTGAAACCGGCGGCCAACAGCGCTGCTGCGAGCGCGAAGTAGCTTGCCCTCGCCCAGATACCGTAAGCACCAAGAACGTAGGCGCTGCCGGGAGCGCGAAGCGGATCAAGGCCCGGCTGCAGAATGTGCAACGCGAGGAATACCGCCCACCAGAAACTGGTGGCAACGAGAATGACAACGCTGGCGTTACGTTCAAGGAATCGCATGCATTCGCTCCGTGTGTGGAGTTCGCATCGACTGGTTAGCTGCTGCCGTCTAACGTCACAGGCCAAGCTGCAAGCGAATCTATAAGGCCGGGAGCCAAGCGAGCGCAATCCATAGATCGCTCTTCCCGGCTCATCGCAAACCAACCACTTCGACGGTGCCGTCAGAGCGGCGATGTAGACTCACTCGAAAATGATCTCCGGTCTTTGACATGAGCGTGGCGATCTTCGTCTGCGACCCGATCGCGGAGCTGCTGCTGTACTTTCGATTGTCGGCGAAGTGCGGATCATAGACGTTAACCGGGCCGAGTCCCACTCGCTGGCCTGTTGAAGGAGAATCTGGACCGTTGTAGTAGATGGCTTCTTCAGGCACGCCCATCTGCCGGAGCACTGAAACGTCGCTCTCACTCAATTCGCGCGTTGATGGCGTAAGAATGACCGTGACTGTCCGCTTGGAGCGGACCGAACAGATCACCTGCGACGTTGTGACACTACGGGAGGACATATCGTCAGCGCCCTTGCGTATGCATGTCGCCAGGTCAACCGCGGCATCACTGAGGAACGAGCAAGCCGCGACCATACAGGGCAGCCCGTACCTGAGTTTGCGGTTCATGGATTTCTCTTCATGATTTCGCCGCCTGACGGAGTGGTCAGTGAGGTGTCCACGACTACTCGCGATCAGGACGGGCTAGAGATCCTTGAGGAGCGTGGCTAACACCAACATCACAAGCCCCGCTGTGACGAGCCATAGTGCGTAGGGGCCAAGAGCGGCCACGATAGCGAAATGACCAAGGAGCCCGAGGGAACCAAGGCCAACGGCTATCCACCAGGTGATGACTTTGGGCGCTGAGAGTTTCATGTCGACATCTCCTTTGAGATCGATTGGTCGATGTACGTGGTGCGCGGTGCGTACGGTTCTACGCGATCGGCTGGCCAAGTCAATGGGGGCTGTGATCATCCGACTGTCTCAGGCCCGAACATGATTACAACTTTGCCTTGCTGCTGTCCTTCGCTCACATACCGGAGCGCCTCAGGCGCGTCCTCCAGCGAATAGCGCCGATCAATCGGCGCCACAATCGTTCGTTCCGCGCAAAGCTGCACTGCGGCGTGGAGCACCTGCTGATCCTGGGGAACGATCAGGATCCGAACAGCCTTGCGCCGGACTCTCTTGATAAGCCGCCCAAAGAGCAGCGCACCGAGCAACACGCGAATAGCGCCACCCGCGACGAAGTACGTTCCGTTCGGCCGGAGCGCTCGAGCGCACGCGAAGACAGAACGGTGGGCAACCACGTCGAGTATGAGATCGTACTGGTTTCGCTTCTCGGCGAAATCCTCCCTCATGTAGTCGATCACGTGGTCGGCTCCCAACATGCGGAGAAAGTCATGCTTCTCCGCCCGATCGACCGCTGTTACCTCGGCTCCTTGCACTTTAGCGAGTTGGACCGCAAAGCTGCCTGCGGCGCCCCCGGCACCGTTGATCAATACCTTCTGCCCGGGCTGCACCTTACCCTTGATGCGGACACCTTGAACCGCAATCGCTCCAGCCTGTGGAATTGCCGCAGCCTCCGCAAATGTCAACGCCGCAGGCTTCAGCACCAGGTGGGTCTCCGGAGCGCACACGTACTCGGCAAAGCCGCTGTGATATCCAGGCATCTCGCCGACGACTTCATCGCCCGGCCGCAGATCCCGGACGTCCTTGCCAACCTCCTCCACTCGTCCGGCAATGTCCGATCCGAGGATCGGGTAGCGAGGCCTTCGAAATCCACCGATTCGAGAATACGCCGGCCGGCCAATCACTCCCTCCCGGTCAGATCCATTGACCGACGCAGCGACAACTCTGATCAGGACTTCGTTGCTCGCGGGCGTGGGCTTTGCGATGTCCTCGACCCGTACAACCTCCGGCGGGCCATACTCGGTGCGAACGACGACCTTCATGATCCTGACCTCTCATCAACCATGAGCGACTGACATTGAGATTCGCCGAGTTGTTGCGCCGCTATCGTTTCTCATCCGGCGCGTTCTTCCATTCTGTCCATTCAATCGTGCGGCCTGGGGATATGCCAGGCAACTATATAGGCGGTCAACTGCACCAGGGACCAATCTGCCGGACTATCGGAGAACGTATTACGCAAGAGTATCGCCGATGGTGCCTGCATCGCATCGCGAGTTGACCATCCGCTCAAACTCCGCGCGTGCGCTTTCGCTCGGGAATGCTGTCGCCGGAATGGCGATCGAAATCAGCGGGGCGATCACAACAAAACTGCGCGCCGCGCTACGGTCCAGCCGTAAGACGTCGCGCCATGCCGCTCGCACGGTCGTCACCGGCCCCCGCTCCTCAATGCCCTCATCGCTGACGGTCAGCGTGGTCGGCCCGATTACTCCGCGTAGCGACTCAACAGTAAGCACGGACTTCCAGAACTCGGCCTGATACCGCCGATACAGCCACGGGAGCGTCGCGGTGAGCACCGCGGCGAATCCGCCGGACAGCAGGTAGGCGTTGTTTCGATCGCCTTGCCTCACGTAGAACAGGGCAGCGCTCAGCCATGCCAACCCGACGATGGCAAAATAGGCGAACTGCGCAAATCTGCGGCCGATGCTCGACGCGGCCGCGTAGCGCTCGAGTTTGGCAAGCTGATCTGCGCAGGTTGTTTCGTACTGGAACGTCGTGTTCACACGCCTTCTCCCGATGAATGCCCTCGCCTTCACAACATCAGAATGTATTCCATGCCGTGGCTCCCATCGGCCGCAGTGAGCTCCTCCTCGCCGACGCTGGTAAACCCGCATTTCTCGAGCACGCGAATCGAAGCGATGTTGTGTTTCGCAACTCGTGCAACCAGCGGTCGATTGGGCACGCTCTGCAGGAACTCTGACAATGCGGCGGTCGCAATGCCTCTCCCCCAGTATTCACGGCCGATCCAGTAGCCAACCAGGTTCTCACCGGAATCCTGCCAGCAAGCAATATGTCCGGCGACGCTTCCGTCGAAGATTACTGTCTGGGTGGTTCCGCTCGTGCTCGTCATGATCTTCGCCCAGTGCGCAGTAAAAGCGTCCCAGTCGCGAGAGGGGAATGCTGACATCCGGGTTGCTTCCGGATCGAGCTGCTGCTCATAGAAGGTAGCGAGATCGCTCTCCTTCACATCGCGCAGAGACACGTTCATCCTGAGTCTGGCTATGGTGCATCGGTGTCGCGGGCGACGCGGCGCCACAGCCCCCGCAACGCGAGCCACCCGAGCGCAGTCACGAGCAGTGCGATGACCAGGTAAAGCCATCCCATCAGGGGACCGGCGCCATGCCCTGTCCGGTTTTGATGCGCGAAGCCGAGCCCGATGAAGACCGGCCCACCGATGCAGAACACGGCGACGACGAACAGCCACAGGGGAGTCGGGCGAACTTTTGAAGGAGTCAATTTCGGCCTCCCCTACGTCAGCTTCAGCGCAATGTTAGGACTCACTCGGATTCAGTGTTGGTCCAATGACCGCGTCGGGCGGCGGCAACTTTGAAATATCCAGGTACAAAAGCTCCACCAGCGACCCGATTTCCGGGAAAGCGACGTAACCGAAATCGAAGACGTCTCCTGCGCTGCCTTCCTGAATTATCTCCCTGCCTTGTCGTCTCAACTCAGCCTTTGCCTCGCGTACGGCATCGAGAGTCGGATACGCGAGACACGTGTGGTGAAACCCCTCACCATGCTCTTCGAGGTAATCGTCGTAAACGCTGCGACCGGTGTGCGGTGTGATCAACTCGAAGGTGCCGCCGCCGACGGTAGCGAGCGCCGCCCGGAACGTGAAGGGGCTCGGTTCTCCGCGGACCATGCAAACTGCCGGAGCGATGGTCCAGACGTTCCATGGACCAATACCCAGCGAGTCAGAGAGGCGCTGAGCTGTTGTCTCCAGATCACGGACGAGGAAGCTGGTGTGGTGAATCGCCGCTGCCGTCGGCATGGCCATGGTGTCTCCTGTTGGGAAAAGATCGTCTAAGCAAGAAGGTAGATCATACGCGTCCAACGTCTCAGGTGTAAGCTGCGCGGCCGAGGACGTGGATTGTCCATGGCGCGATCGTGGTTTCAGAGACCCATCGAAATGGGTCTTGGTCATTTCCCAAAGGGCGATGCACTTCAAGCACATCCAACCCAGCCGCCGCAAATGTTTCGGCGTAGTCGCGTTCGGTCCATACGATATCCTCGACCGGCCGACGGTCCGGGACATCGAGCATCGTGATCCTTACCCTGTCACCCGGCCTGGCGCTTCTGTTCTCCGGAAAATCACGAGTCGAAAAAGAAAGCCATTCATTGAGGTAGATCTGCTCGGATGAGACGAGATTCACGATTCGTCCGTCCGGAGTGAGGTGTTGCGAGAGTTCGCGGAACAAATTGACTCGCCGTTCACGCAATGGGATGTTGTCGAACGTAAATGCAGACAAGACGAGATCAAAACTCCGATCTCCCAACACACTTAGGCCATCCTGGAGCAAAAGATGATAACACCCCTGCGGATCGCGCCTTAAGGCTTCATTGAGCATGGCCTCTGAGATATCGACGCCGATTACGTCAAAGCCATGGTCCCGCAGGAAACGCGTAGAGCGTCCGGCACCGCACCCGAAATCCAGGGCGCACTTGCCGGAGACATGCTTTGTCAGGAGCTGCGGGATGTCCCGAAATGCCAGGTAGTACGTACCGGGGAACTCCAGGTCCGCATATGCCCGAGCGCGTTCTTCGTCGTCGTAAACGTTTTGGAAGACCATGGTCGCTGATGCTCAGTCCATCTAACGTTTGGCATCAGCGGCGGCGCGCAACGCCGTCCGTTGCATGCCGTGGTTAGACGGCTGACTCAAAGCGACCCGCGTCCACGTCGCGAAGAAACTGGATAACCCCATCCATGTAGACCTTCTGATCATCATAAATCGCCAGGTGGCTGCCGTTCGGACAGAAGAGATATCGTCCCTTCTGTACTCGGCCCGCCATCGCCTCCATGTGCGCCGGGTCCATCGTGTCGTATCGGGCGCCGACAACCAGGGTCGCAACTGCGATCCTCCCCAGGTCGGCCGTGCGGTCCCAGTTCACCAGCTTACCGCTCGCGCCAAGCTCGCTCGGCCCCTGCATGGGGACATAGACCTTAGGATTGAGGTGCTTGAATGCCCGA
>JBPPMU010000389.1:0-9690 GCA_051306215.1 Gemmatimonadaceae bacterium
ACGAAGTAGGCGCGCTGCTGGTGCAAACGCACCAGACCCGCGAAGGCATCCTGATCGCCTGCGCGGGCCGCTTTGGCCAGCGCGCGTTCCTCATCTGGAGTACGCACTGGCCTGAAATTTTGTTGGAGGGGTCCGGCTAGTTGCCGGCTGGGCCTGCCGGGGCCGGCGCAGGAGCGGCGGGAACGGTCGCCGGAGCTGCCGCTGGGGCACTGTGGGCAACCGGCGCCTCGTGTCCCGCGAACTTCGCATTGGTCAGCCAGACGATCGCCAGGATCAGGAGGAACAGAACTGATCCACCGAGCACCAGGCCGGCCATGGCGGCTCCGAAGTCCGTGCTTTTCTGTTTTGCGACAGCCATGGAGGCGCTACTCCTTACTTGGTTGGAGGGGTGTCCGACACTCTCACCTTCGTCATCGTGTCGTTCTGCTCTATCGTCTCGATGATGCCGGTTCCGTCGGTGACCTTGCCGAACACCGTATGGACACCATTCAGGTGCTTCGTGTTGCCTTCGTTGAGGACGATGAAGAACTGGCTGCCACCCGTGTTCTTGCCGGCGTGAGCCATCGAGAGCGACCCGAGCTGGTGCTTGTGCGGGTTTCCTTCGGTTTCGCAGTCGATGTGGTAGCCCGGGCCGCCTGTGCCCACGCGGGGGTTCCCCACGGGCAGGTCCCGGGACAGCGGGTCGCCGCCCTGAACGACGAAATCCGGGATCACGCGATGAAACCTGATTCCATCGTAGTAACCGTCATTCGCGAGTTTCTCGAAGTTTGCGACGGTCTTTGGGGCTTCCTTCTCATAAAGCTCAGCGGTCAGGGTGCCGCGGTTGGTCTCGATTGTTGCGTATTTCGTCATGGGGGGTTCCGGGTAGGACGGGAAAAATAACGTCAGACGCGTGCTGACGGGCAGACGTCATTCAGGACGCAAGACGCGCACTTGGGAGACCGGGCGAGGCAGATCCGCCTCCCGTGAAAGATCAGCAGGTGTGAGAGGAGCGCCCAGTCATCGCGCGGGAACAGCGGCATTAGCGCTTTCTCCACCTTCACGGGGTCGGTCTCCGCCGTCAGGCCGAGCCGTACGCTTAGCCGGCCGACGTGTGTGTCGACGACGACTCCGTCGTTGATCCCGAATGCGTTTCCGAGGACAACGTTCGCAGTCTTGCGGCCGACTCCCGGAAGTTTTACAAGCTCGTCCATGGTTGTGGGCACGGCGCCATCGGGACGCCCGGCAACTGCGGCCGACATTCCGAGCAGGCTTTTCGTCTTGTTGCGAAAGAACCCAGTGCTCCGGATCAGGTGCTCGAGCTTTTCGGGGTCAGCATCGGCGAGTGACTGGGCGTCAGGGAAGGTCCGGAATAGGTCCGGGGTCACCATGTTGACGCGCTTATCCGTGCATTGCGCGCTCAGGATTGTCGCGATGAGGAGCTGCAGCGGAGTCTCGTAGTCGAGCTCGCAATGCGCGTCAGGGTACTCGGCCTTGAGCCTGGTGAGAATCTCGAGAGCATGGGCCTTGAGCTCGGCGCCGCGCTTCTTCTTTCGCTGCGAGGGGCGTTTAGCCGCCGGATTCGGGTGCCTAGTGCTCATGCGGTCAATCAATCGGGCACCTGGTGGCTGAGGAAGGGGCCGGGCCGGATTGTCGGTTGCTCCGGGATTTTGGCTTTGCCATAGTCCCCGTTTGGTACGGTGCCGTATATAATTGTGCTGTGAGGCAGACAATACGGCGATCGATCGATCGCAGGCGAGCTGCGGCCGGCTCGGATTCAACCGCCTCTTTCGCGGCCGCGCTTGCGGCGGGCGATATGGCGGCCTCGCTTTCGCGATGGATCGGGATCGACGGATGTAATGCTGTTTTCAGCCGCGCGAAAGCAGAGGCTGAGTCGTCACATGCTGCGCTTCGGGCGCTGTCACTGCGTGTGCGCGCAGCCCAGTACATAGAAGGAGTCGGCGTATCCGTCGAGCAATACGGGGATACCGAAACAGCCGATGGGATCGAGTCGATGCTGGTTGGCGTCAGCGAGCTACTCGGCCGACTCGTGGGCCCCGACATGGCGAAGAACCTCATCGAGCAAAGCTTGCCTGATTCCGCGCAGGACGACGCGGCGCACCAACAACGGAGTGCGGAAGCGTGAAAAAGGATGAGCCTGAAGTAATTCGGTTGATTTCGACGGGCGTGCCAGGGCTGGACAGGATTCTTGGAGGTGGACTGCCGGAGTACTCCTTCAATCTGGTTGCGGGGGGACCGGGATCCGGAAAGACGACACTTGCTCATCAGGTCGTCTTCGCCAACGCCACACCTGAGCGGCCCGCTCTGTATTTCACGGTACTCGGCGAGCCAACGATCAAGATGCTGCGGTATCAGCGTCAGTTCAGTTTCTTCGACGCGGCTCTCGCAGGATCGGCCGTTCAGTTCGTGAACGTCAGCGAAGAGATGCTGGACGGAAATCTCAACGGTGTTCTGGAGAGGATTGTAAGTGAAGTCGAGAAGGTGCGTCCGGGAATTGTTGTCGTCGATTCGTTCCGTACGATCGGCGGACGCCTGGGGAGCGTCGAACCGCAGGGGGATCTGAGCACAGATCAGTTCGTGCAGCGACTGTCGCTCAATCTCACCAGCTGGGAAGTCACTTCGTTCCTGCTCGGTGAATACGGGGAGGAGGAGCAGCGCAATCCGGTCTTTACCGTTGCGGATGGAGTGTTCTGGCTCTCGCAGGCGACAGACAGAAATTCCGTAGTTCGAAAAATTCAGGTTGTGAAAGCGCGTGGCATCGCGCCGATGCCCGGGCTGCACACCTTCAGGATCACTGACGACGGATTGCAGATATTCCCGCGCATCCCGGAACAGAACCGGGCACGAAAGCAGCAGAGGCGGGACCGGCTATCGACCGGAATTTCCGGTCTCGACGAGATGACGGGGGGCGGCGTGATCGCAGGCGATGCAATCATGCTGACTGGTCCCGCAGGGAGCGGGAAGTCTACGATTGCGACGCAATTCATGGTCGCCGGCCTCAGGAATGGCGAGACAGGAGTCATTGCAGTTTTTGAGGAGTACCCGGAGGAATACCGCGCGCGCGCCCATGCGCGTGACTCGGAGATCGGCAGGATGATCAAAGCCGGTAAACTGGAATTGATTTACCTTCGCCCTCTCGACCTTTCGGTCGATGAAGCTCTCTATGAGATACTCTCAGCGGTCGAGCGGCTCGATGCAAAGCGTGTCGTAATCGATTCTTTGTCGGGTTTCGAGGTTGCACTTGCCCCGACTTTTCGCGAGGACTTTCGCGAGTCGCTGTACCGCCTCGTCGGCGCGTTGACCGCAACGGGCGTGACGGTATTCATGACCGCGGAGGTAGTGGAAGGGTTCACCGATGTCAAGTTCACCGCGGAGAAGGTTTCGTTCATCACCGACGAGATAATCATCCAGCGGTACGTGGAGATCGAGGGTGAGCTTAAGCGGGTGATGGCGGTGATCAAGATGCGCGGAAGCGAGCACAGTCATATGCTCCGTCTTTATGAGCTCACGAGCGATGGGGTCTCGGTGGGAGGAGACCTCGCCCCGTATGACGGGATCATCACCGGGGTTCCGAGGCTGAGATCGCAAGTGCCGCCAGCCGCGCACGTTGCCGCAAAAGCAAGGAAGTAGACGAATGCCTCCCGAGGACAGTCAGCCGCGCGTGGGCGATCGCGCTGCCAGCGAGGCCGTCGAGGTCGCGCTCCACCGGTACCTCGCTCACGCTCCTCTCCCGTTTGTCATAACACGCGGGCCCCAGCACGTGCTCGCATATGCGAACGGTGCGTTCTGGAAGCTGCCCGGTCTGGACAGGGAATGTGGCATCGGCGCTTCGATCGTTGGGGCGTTTCCTTCCGGCGGAGCCGAATTCGCGGATTTGCTCGATCGAGCGTATGCGGACTCGACTGAGCTGCTCGACGTGCGCGTCGACCTGTCAGCGAGTGGACGAGGGACTTATTTCTGCTCGGTCTGGCCCGTGATCGCGGAGGACCACGCGACTGAAGGCCTCGGGGTGGAGTTCCGGGAGGCGAATCAGGCGGAAAATGCGCTCGACATGCAGCGGCAGGTTGCGGAGCAGATTCTGCTTGGCGCATTGCGCGAGCGTGGGCTTGCAGATGACGCTGAGGAAGCGCGCAGGCGCGCCGCATTTCTGGCGGAGGCGAGCCGCCTTCTCGCTGAATCGGTTGATCGCGGCGGAACTCTCGTCGCGCTGAGCAAGCTCGCACTCCCGGCCCTTGGCGCATGGTGTGTAGTGGACCTGCTGGGTGAGAACGGCGCTATTCAGCGACTGGGAATATTTCATCCCGATTCATTGAAGCAGGTCATTGCGGCACGACTCGAGGCAACATGGATTCCGCGGAAGACCGACGCATTCGGGGTCGCGGCAATGTTGAATGATGTGCGGACGATTTCGGTCACGACGGACATCGAGTCTGTGCTCGGCGCGGGAGCGCATGGCGCTGAGAATCTCCGGCTCCTGCAGGAGATCGAAGCGGGGGCCCTCCTGTCGGTTCCCCTCGTTGCGAGGGAGAAGCTGCTCGGGGCAATCACGTTTATCAGCGCGGAAAAAAAGGACGTTTTTTCGGAAGAAGAAATCAGGCTCGCGGAAGACCTGGCGCATCGCGGCTCGCTCGCACTCGAGAATGCCCAGCTGTACTACACAGCGATCGAGCTCAAGCAGAGTGCGGAGAGTGCCAACCGTGCGAAGACCTCGTTTCTGGGAGCCATGAGTCATGAGCTCCGGACGCCCCTCAACGCAATTGGCGGGTATGTAGACCTCATCGAAATGGGTCTGCGAGGCCCGGTAACCAGGCTCCAGCGTACCGACCTGGCGAGAATCAAGACCAATCAGCAGCACCTGCTCCTGCTGATTAACGAGATCATCAACTATGCGCGGCTTGGCGGCGGGCACGTTACCTTCAGGGTTGTCGAATTCACCGTGATAGAGCAGCTCGACCGTGCCGTTCAACTCGTCGAGCCGCTGATCGCGCGGAACGGACTGAGTTACGACAGGATCCCCGCGGGGCCGACCATCGTGGCGCGGGCAGACCCGGAGAAAGTCATTCAGATCCTGGTGAACCTCCTGTCAAATGCGATCAAGTTCACGCCTGAGGGTGGCCACCTCTCGATAGAGACGGAAGCTTCGGGCGGATTCGTTTTCATCGGCGTGCGCGACACCGGTGCCGGGATCCCCGCCGACAAGATCGAGAAAGTGTTCGAGCCCTTTGTGCAGCTGAAGGATTCACTCGCCGGGCGCGAGTCTGGGGTTGGACTTGGCCTGGCGATCAGCCGCGATCTCGCGCGCGCGATGGGCGGCGAATTGTCGGTCGCCAGTGTCGAAGGACAAGGATCATGTTTTACGCTCGCCCTCCAGGGTTATTCCGAATGACGTTGTAAAACACGCACTGCGCCTTGCCCGGAGGAACCCTACCCCTCCATGCCGGCGTGTCCCGGGAGCTTCTCGATCATCTCATAAAGCTGCTTCTGGATCAGCTCTATCTCCTGCTTCGCGCCTTCCTTGTCGAGGAGACCGTTCCGCATGTTGATCGAGACGCGGTTCATGTATTTGATCTTCATGAGCATCTCGTCAGTCGCCTTGCGGAGAGACGTGTAGCGCCTCTTGTCGGCGCGCGCGCGGTGGTAGCGGCGGGTGAAGTCCTCGAGGTTGAGACGGCGGGCAAACTCGATCGCTTCCTCGACCGTGCGGCCGGGAATCGCGCCATGATCGGGAATACCTTCCCCGGTTTCAGGATCGGCGAAAAAAAGTCTCCCGATGTACTCGATTCCATCGTACGCGATCCGGACGGAAACCGCACAGGGCTTGCCGTCCATTTCGATGGTCGAGAGATGCTGTTGAATGACGCCGAAATCCGACATTGGTCGTGAATTACCTGGGGTCAGTTGCGAGGAGAAACCGGTCGAGCGCCTCGAACAGCCCAACCGGCTGTTCAACGTATGGAACATGCCCGCAATCGTCCAGAAGAACGAGCTCCGCCTCCATCGCCCTGGCGCCTTCAATTGAAGACTCGGCTGGAATGGGATCGTCACGTCCGTGGACGAAAAGCACGGGAAATCCCATGGGCTTCAGATCGCCGAGAATGTCGAAGTCGGGGCCGAGGCTGTCCCATACCTGCTGCTGCACTTTTCCGCTCACCCTGAATGGTGTCAGGTCGCGCGCCTTGCGGGGGTCAGCGAAGTACGCCGCGACCGCGAGCTCGAACATTCGCTGCCTGTATGCCTCCGGGTCCGATTCGCGAAGTCCCGATGCGGCAAGCTCCTCCCGCATCCGCTTTATCTCCATTCCTTCCTGCCGCCTGGCGAACTCGGTCTCGAACTGGCGGCGGTATTCGATCTTCAGCGGCGCGGGATCGATGAGGGCGAGACGCCCTGGTATCGCGAGATCCACGCTGTCGTCTGCCGTCAAGATGTAAAGCAACGCGAGCATGCCGCCGAACGAATAACCAATGATCGAAAGCGGGGAAGTATCGAGCTCCCTGATGACGGCGGCCATGTCCTCGACGTGGGTCTGCCAGGTGATGACATCAGTCGAGTCTGACTTCGACTTCCCCCCGCCGCGCTGGTCGTAGAACACAACGTTGTACCGCTCGGCGAGATGAAGCATCTGCGGCAGCAGGTAGTCGTGATGCGCGCCGGGGCCGCCGTGAAGCACGAGAAGCTTTGGCGCCGACTCAGGCCCCCACGCCGCCCAGTAGAGCGGGGTGGTTGTCGTCGTGGTAAACCCGGAGACCCGCGGCGGAGGAGTCGGGAGGGGCATCGCCTGGCGCTCTTAGCCTCCTCTTCTCCCGAGCACCACGGTTGTCTCGTTCCTCTTCCCGTCGCGGAGGTAAACAATGCGCACGCTGTCACCCGGTTTCTTCGAATACAGCGCATCGCTGTAGGTGTAGAGATCCTTCACGACAGCATCCCCGAGCTCAACGATTATGTCGCCCGGCTTGAGCCCGCCCGTGTCGGCCGGACTGCCGGGCCTCACGCCGGTGAGCTTCAGCCCGGGAATCTCGCTCGCCGCCATGTCGGGCACCGAGCCGAGGTATGTCTGAGAACCCTGGCCCGATCCGATTGCACGCGACGGCGCAGTCGAGCGGACGTAGGTGAGCCGTGCCGGCCTCTCGTCGATTCTCCGGGCGATCCGGTATGCGAAGTCGACGACCCGGGCCTGCCCGCCGAGGTTGATCTTCTCGGTGTCGTCGGTCGCCCTGTGGTAGTCCTCGTGGAGATCCGTGAAAAAGTGAAGAACCGGGATCTCCTTTGCGAAGAACGAACTGTGGTCTGACGAGCCGAAGCCGTCGCCCGAGCTCGTCACCTTGAGTATCCCCGTGTTCGCGCTATCGACGAGTCCCGCCATCTCAATCGCGGTGGCTGTACCGAAGACCATGAGGCCGTCGTTCTTCATCCGGCCGACCATGTCGAAGTTGAGCATCGCGACGATCTTCCCGAGCGGCACCGGGGAATTGTCAACGAAATACTGCGATCCCAGCAGTCCCTGCTCCTCGCCGCTGAAGTTGGCGAAGATGACAGAGCGCCGGGGCTTCTCGATTGAAAGCATGCGGGCGAGCTCGAGTATCGCCGCTGTACCCGACGCGTTGTCGTCAGCCCCGTTGCGGATCGCGTCGCCGGCAGCGGGGTCCATTGCCGAAACCGTAGACCGGCCGAGGTGATCGTAGTGCGCGCCGATGACGATGTATTCGTCCTTCAGCGCCGGGTCGGTGCCCTCGATCATCGCCACGACGTTCTGGGTCGCCTTGCCAGCGGTGTCTCCCGTGTGCGCGGCAGCCGCTGATCTCGCGGCGAAATGCTGCATGTATCCAGGGTACGGCGCCTTGAGTCGCAGGGCAGTGTAGCGCCGGGCGATGAATGCAGCCGCGGAATCGTTGCCGGGCGTGCCGGTGAGGCGGCCTTCGAGCGCGTCGCTCGCAAGATGCGAGATGTCGGCGAGCATCCTGGCCGAATCCGCGGCTGCGACGCCGAGGGACGGTTGGGGCGCCCGGCCGGCGGTCGAGCAGGCGAGCGCGGCAAAGGCGGCGGGTACGAGGAAGATCTGTTTCATGTTCTGAATTTACCCTCGGTCACCGGTCGGTGAAGTCGGTATCGGCAGTCACCGCCCTGCATGTTTCGGCGAGAAGCTCGGCCGTTCGGTCCAGGTCGTCGAGGGAGACGAGCTCGTTCGGGGAGTGCATGTAGCGGTTCGGGACCGAGACAAGTGCGGTTGCAATGCCTTCGCGGGCGATGTGAATCGCGTCGGCGTCGGTGCTGGTGTCTCTTCCCGCGGCCTGAATGGTGAAAGGAATCTTGTTCTTCTCGGCGGTGGCTTTGAGGAGATTGAACACGACCGGGGAGATGATGGAGCCGCGAGTGAGGACCGGGCCGCCGCCAATTTTCGCCTCACCAAGTTCCTTCTTCTCCATGTCGGGGTGGTCCGTCGCGAACGTGACGTCGACGACGAGAGCCATCTGCGGGTTGACACAGCTTGCGCAGATCAGCGCGCCGCCGCCCCGGTAGGCGATCTCTTCCTGGGTGGTGGCGACCGCGACGACGTGGGCTGATCCGGGCTTAGCGGCGTACCGCTTCAGCGCCTCGAGGACGGTGAAAGCCCCGATCCTGTCGTCTATCGAGCGTGATACGATGAGCCCGTTGGGGAATTCCATCGTGCGCGAGTCTATCACGCCGGGGTCGCCGATAGAGAGACGCTCCTCTGCTTCCTTCTTCGATCTGGCGCCGATGTCGACCCACAGATCCTTCACCTTCGATGCCTTCTCGCGGTCCTCTGTTTTTATGAGGTGAATCGGCTTCTTGCCGACGACCCCGAACACGTCGCCGTCCTTCGCGAGGAACCTTATTCGCTGGGCGACGAGGACCTGGGGGTCCCAGCCGCCGATGCTCGAGATGTAGGCGAAGCCTTCATCGTCGATGTAGGTGACGATGACGCCGATCTCGTCGATGTGGCCGGCGAGCATTATCGTCGGAGATCCTTCGGGGTTCACCTCCGCTATGCTGTTTCCGGCGACGTCGGCCCTGACTTTCGCGAACTTGCCGGCCTCCTCGCGCCACACTTTCGCCGGGGCCGACTCGAAGCCGGAGGGGCCGGGAGTATCGAGGAGTTTCTTGAGGAAGGCGATGGCTTGTTCGTCGATCATTCTGGATCCGGGGAGCAGGTCAATTCAGTGACGATCTCAGGCGATTGCGGATCGAGGACTTTGCGGTCTCAGGACTAACTGCCATTGCAGAGTCGCGACTAAGGGAGGCCTGAGGATTATCGAGGACCGTCCTTTCTTGTCCTCGATCCTCACTTAATCGCAGATCCTCAGTAGCAGTGAGTCCTGAGGCCGCAAGGTCCTCAGTCCTCAGTTTTCAGTCGAGTGGCGACGGGCTGTCCGAATACGTAAATCGAAAATTAGCACCGGTATTTGCACTGAAGTAACGTATGCCCGTGAAAAACATTCAATTCATTACAGCTATCGCCTGTGCGGCTCTCGCGGCAACCGGCTGTGCGACTGCCCCCGCGACGTCGGCGCCGGCACCGGTCCCTGCCACAGCATCTCCCCCGATCACCGGAATCTCGTACCATGTGAGATTCGATACGATGACCGCTGAGACCCGGAAGATAGAGGTCGAGATGCGGTTCGCAGCTTCGGGAGCGGGAGACGTTCTCCTCTCACTGCCGGCATGGACACCGGG
>JBPPMU010000390.1:0-6877 GCA_051306215.1 Gemmatimonadaceae bacterium
CAACAGCTTCTTCGCCACAGCCACCCATCAGTCGCCGCGCGAGTGGCAACCCGGGGAGGAGGGCGAGTCGCGGATTCTCGAGCTCGAGCTGAAGCTCATCGCCGACGTCGGCCTCGTGGGTCAGCCGAACGCCGGAAAATCCACGCTCCTTTCGGTGATTTCAGCCGCCCGTCCGAAGATCGCCGATTACCCGTTTACCACCCTCGCCCCGAACCTTGGCGTGGTTCAGCTCAGCGACCACCGGACTTTCGTCGTTGCGGATATCCCCGGGATCATAGAGGGCGCGCACGAGGGGAAGGGGCTTGGCCTCCAGTTCCTGCGCCACATCGAGCGCACCCGCATCCTCGCCTTCCTGATCCCGATCGACGCGATGGACTGGCAGGCCGAGTATGACCAGCTGAGGCACGAGATCGCGGAGTATTCGGAGGAGCTGGCCCTCCGGCCGCACTGCGTTGTCTTCACCAAGATGGACCTGTTCGGCGAAGACTATCTGCCGCCAATCGACACTCAGGAAGCGTTCGCGATGTACGCGGTAAGCGGGGCGGGGCGCACCGGAATCGACGGACTTCTCGCCGGCTGGTGGAAGGAGCTCCAGCGCCTGCGCAAGAGCATCGTGTCCGAAGCTACAAGTGAAACAGCCACCTTGCCTTAGCATCCGGCACCTCATGTGATACCGCAGGGATGAATGTGGAGGTAATCGGTTTCAATTCACCGGGTTATCCCGCGTCCCTCACCCGACTTGGCCGCACCGCGCCAGCGCAGATTTTTGTCGTCGGAGACAAGTCGCACCTCGACGAGCCGACGGTGGCAATCGTCGGAACCCGTGATGCGACGAGTTATGGAATCAGGGCGACCCGGACGCTGGCGACCGCATTCGCGCGGGCCGGCGTCTCGGTGATCAGCGGAATGGCGCGCGGAATCGATGCCGCAGCCCACCGTGCCGCCCTCGACGCCGGCGGAAGGACTGTCGCCGTTCTCGGGACCGGGATCGATGTTCCTTACCCCCGCGGCCACAGGGAGCTCCATCGGTTGATCGGCGAGCGGGCGTGCGTGATCTCCGAGTATGGTCCGGGTGTCGGCGCGTTCCCCGGTACGTTCCCGAAGCGGAACAGGATCATTGCTGCCCTTGCTCCTCTCACGATAATTGTCGAAGCCGGCCACAAAAGCGGGGCGCTCATCACGGCCCGGCATGCAAGGGCGATCGGGAGCGAGGTCGCATGTGTGCCCGGACCGTTCGACTCACCGCAGAGTGCGGGGTCGAATCACCTGCTGCGCGATGGGGCTCCATTCATCGCGTCGGTGGCAGACGCGCTCTCGATGGTGGGCATCGCGTCCCCCGACGAGGTCGAGCCGCTGCACCTCACCGACCAGGACGGCCGGGTGTGGAAGGCACTTGCCGGCGGCCCGCTGCAGCCGGATGCGATCGCCGTGAAGTGTCATCTCACAGTCCGCGAGTGCCTGGCTGCGGTGACATCGCTCGAGCTTCAGGGGCTAGCGGAGTGCCTCATCTCAGGAGAGGTCCGGAGGCGATAGCCCTCGCGAAGAACGCGAAGGGACCGGCTGGCGCGGAGTGGTAGATTGCATCGGTGTCAGCCCGCCATCTCTACGTCCACGTTCCCTTCTGCACACGCAGATGCTCGTACTGCGACTTTTCGATCGCGGTGCGGAAGACTGTTCCGGTCGAGGAATATCTCAAGGCTCTGGCGCGCGAGCTTGCTGCGCTGCCCCCGAATTCCGGCGCCCTCGAGACTGTATACCTTGGCGGTGGGACGCCATCGCGCCTCGGCCCGGATGGCATTGGCCGTCTGCTCGATCTGGTTCGCTCACGCTTTGAGGTGGGGGCAGAAGCCGAGGTTACACTCGAGGCAAATCCGGAGGACTTCTCGGCAGAGTCACTCGCGGCTTGGCGCGCGGCAGGGGTAAACCGTCTCTCGATCGGCATTCAAAGTTTCGAGGACACGGTTCTCGCCTGGATGCATCGCGTCCACTCGGCCCCGGACGCACGCAGGGCCATTGAGCTCGCCCGCGATGCCGGGATCACCAACTTCTCGATCGACCTGATCTTTGCCCTGCCTCGGGCTGTCGGCCGTGATTGGAAGAGGGATCTCGAATCCGCGCTAAGCTACGAGCCGCCGCACATCTCGCTCTACGGGCTCACGATCGAGCAGGGTACGCCTCTCGCGCGGTGGCAGACGCGCGGATTGCTCACGGCGCCGGAGGATGAGCAGTACGCTGGCGAGTTTCTTCTCGCCGACGAAATGGCAGTGGCGCGAGGCTACTCGCACTACGAAGTCTCAAATTTCGCGCTTCCGGGGATGGAGTCGAGGCATAACTCGGCGTACTGGACGGGGGCGAGTTATATCGGCGTCGGTCCTTCCGCCCATTCGTTCGACGGCGAAACGCGCCGCTGGAACGTCGGTGCTTACGCAGACTGGGTTCGCCGGTTGAACACGGGAGAACCTGTGCGGGATGGAGAGGAGAAGCTCAGCGAAGGCAACCGTGCCTCGGAGCGCGTTTACCTCGGCCTCAGGACAATCACCGGGCTTCGCGCGTCCGAGCGTGACCTCGTTGCGGCGGAAGAGTGGCTTTCACCCGGCTGGGCCCGCATCGATGACGGCGTCGTGAGGCTGACGCCCGAGGGATGGCTTCGGCTCGATTCCCTCGCCGCCGGGTTGACAGGTTTTTGAAATCATTGCTACGTTCGAACTTATGCCGTTTCCCGAGCTGACTGAGCGCGAGCGCCGGGTCCTCGAGGCGGTCATCCAATCGTATGTAGAAACCGCGCAGCCCGCAGGCTCCAACGCGATAGCACGCAGGTTCGGGCTCGGCATCTCGCCGGCCACCATCCGGAACACGATGAGCGACCTCGAGGACAAGGGCCTGCTCTACCATCCACACACTTCCGCCGGGCGCGTTCCCACGGACGTCGCGTATCGCGTTTACGTCGATTCGCTGATGCCGCTGCCTGCGCTCTCCCTCAAGGAGCACGACCAGCTAAGCGCGCGCATCACAAGCGGCGGCTCAGCAGTCGAGTCAATTCTGCGCCGCGCGGCTCAGAGCCTCGGAGTCATCACGCAGGAGCTTGGAGTCGCGCTCGGTCCGCAGCTCGACAACAGCATCGTCGAGCGGCTCGACCTCGTGAAGCTCTCATCTGAACAGCTGCTTGTCGCGCTCACGCTTTCCGGAGGCGCGGTCCGGACAATCTTCGTCGAGTCACGCGCCGAAATCGCCGACATAGCGGTAGCCGAGGTTACAAACGTTCTGAACGAGCGGATCTCGGGACTGACGCTCCGCGAGATCCGGAGCTCGCTCGCCGAGCGGCTCAGGGATACCGGGCCGACGCTTGATGCCGCCGAGCTGCTCAACGTCTTCATCGAGGAGGGCGAGCAGCTTTTCGAGAGCGCGACAGAGCGCGACGACGACGTTCTCCTCGGCCAACCTTCACTTCTGGCGGAACAGCCGGAGTTCGCGAACGTCAACAACATGCGCAAGCTCGTTGCGCTCACCGAAACCCGCGAGCACCTGTCAGACCTTCTCCGCAAGCGGAGCACGAAGCCGGGGATCACGATAAGCATCGGCAACGAGCATCGCGATCCGAACCTCGAGAACTTCACGATAGTCACCGCGCAGTACCGTTCGGGCGCGGTCACCGGCGTGATAGGCGTGATAGGCCCGACGCGCATGCCTTATGACAAAGTCATCTCACTTGTGACGCACACATCGCGACTTCTCACCGACCTACTGGACTGACATAGCCGAAGATGGCCGATTTCTACGACACACTCGGAGTTCCGAGAACAGCATCGCCCGACGACATCAAGAAGGCTTACAGAAAGCTTGCGATGACGTACCACCCGGACCGCAACAACGGGTCGAGCGAGGCGGAAGAAAAGTTCAAGCAGATAACCGAAGCGTATGACGTTCTTCGCGATCCCGACAAGCGCGGGATGTACGATCGTTACGGCGAGGCGGGTCTTCGCGGCGGCGCAGGCGGGTTCCACCATGTCGACCTTGCCGAGGCGCTCAGCATTTTCATGCGCGACCTCGGAGGCATGGGCGGGTTCGGTGACTTGTTCGGCGCCGGAGGCGGCCGCGGGGGACAGCCCGGGCCGCGCACCGGGTCCGACATCCGCATCACCATGCCCCTCAAGCTCGCGGAAGTAGAAACTGGCGTGGAGAAGTCAGTCACCGTGAAGCTGCTTGCCAACTGCGACAAGTGCGAAGGAACCGGTGCGGAACCCGGAACGAGCGCGAATCGCTGTACGACCTGCGCAGGTGCGGGTGAAGTCAGGCGTGCACAGAAGTCGTTCTTCGGACAGGTGATAAGCGTAACACCGTGCCCGACGTGCGCCGGCGAGGGCACGATCATCGCCTCGCCCTGCAGGAAATGCCGAGGTGAAGGCCGCGTAAGGCAGGAGGAGAACATCGCGGTGAAGGTGCCCCCCGGCGTCGCAACCGGTCAGTACATGACGATGCGCGGGGTCGGCAACGTCGGCCCGCGCGGGGGCGGGAAAGGCGACATCCTAGTGGTGTTCGAGGTCGAGGACGATCCGCGCTTCGAGCGCGACGGCGAAGACCTCTACGCCGAAGTTCTCATCACCTATCCGCAACTTGTGTTCGGCGCCGACGTGCAGGTCCCGACTGTTACGTCGAGTGTTACGCTCCACGTCCCGCCGCGAACCGAGAGCGGCCAGGTATTTCACCTGAAAGGCCGCGGCCTCCCGCGCGTTAACGCATCAGGCGTAGGCGACCTGCACGTGCGCCTCCAGCTGTTCACTCCCGAAGACCTTACGCCCGAAGAAGAGACACTTATCAAGCGGCTGGGCGAGCTTCAGACCGCGCCGATGCAGCGGCGACAGAAAGGTTTCTGGTCGAAGGTGAAGGAATCGCTGGGGGCGTGACGAGCCCCGAAGGGCTGCGCGGGGCGGCAGGCAGGCCGTGGATAGCGCTGCGTGTCGAAGATTTCACCAGCGGCGAAGCTGTATCCAGCGCTCTCTTCGAGGCCGGGTCGCAGGGCGTTCACGAGGATGGAGGCGCACTCGTCACTCACTTCCCGCCGGATCAGGACATCGACGCTGTGGCCGCACGCATACGGGAAGTTGATCCCGCAGCGTCGCTCATAATCGGCGAGGCGCCAATTCTCGACTGGAGCGAGTGGCGTGCGTCGGTTCGCTCTCATCACCTTGGCCGGCTGACTCTCGCTCCTCCTTGGCTCGCGGACGAAACTGATCAGATGCAGGTGGTGATAGATCCTGCGATGGCCTTCGGCACAGGCGAGCATGCGACAACGCGGGGAGTCGTGCGTTTGATGCAGCAGCTTCCGGAGATGCCTGCGACTGTCGCGGACGCAGGGGCCGGAAGCGCCGTGCTCGCGATCTGCGCGGCGCGGCTCGGGGCTTCGACCGTCTTCGCGATCGAGCTCGATCACGACGCGATCGGCAACGCCGAGTCGAACGTCGAGCAGAATGGGGTTGCCGGGAGGGTTCATGTGCTCGAGGGAGATGCTTCGGTCTTCCTCCCCCTCGTCGCTCCGGTCGGTCTCGTCCTGGCCAACATCATCTCGTCGGTTCTCGTCTCCCTCCTCCCGGTCATTCACGATTCGCTCGAGCCGGGTGGACATGCCATACTTTCAGGCATCCTCGCCGAGGAGAAGGCGTCGATGCTTGCAGAGCTCGGGAAAACCCGCTGGAGGGTCATATCGGACGACGAAGAGGAGAGCTGGTGGAGCGTGCTGATAAAGCGCCTGCCGTAGTCTTTTTTGCGCCGGAGGAGTTCGCTCCCGGAGTTTCGATCACGCTGGGCGATGACGCCGCGCAGCATGCGCGGGTGTTGAGACTCGGAACCGGCGAACCGGCCGGGCTGCGCGACGGGCGCGGGGCCGTCGCCGCCGGCACGATCTCGAGGATCACGAAGCGGTCGGTGACAATCGACGTCGCGGAGGTTTGGACCGTGCCCGACCTTCCGCCCGTGCATCTGCTCGTTCCGGTTGCTGACCGCGACAGAATGCTGCTTCTGGCCGAGAAATGCACCGAGCTTGCGGCGACCAGCTGGCGCCCGGTGATCTGGCGGCGGTCGAGGAGCGTCGGCCCCGCCGGCGACGGCCCTGCGTTCCAGTCGCGGCTGAAGGCCAGGATGGTTTCAGCCCTGACTCAATCCGGTGGCGCATGGCTGCCGGAGATTCATCCGTCGGCGCCAGTCTCCCGCGCAATAGCGGCCGCCCCGGAGGGCGAGCGCCTGCTCCTCGACGCCTCGGGTGAATCCGCTCTCATCGGCACGAAGATGGAAGCGCCTGTGTCAATCGCCATCGGACCGGAGGGAGGATTCGATGCGAAGGAAAGAGAAGAAATGATCGCCGGCGGATTCAAGCCTGTATCGCTTGCCGGCGGAACCCTGAGGTTCGAGACGGCGGCGGTCGCCGGCCTCGCGATCGTGCGGTCGCTTCTGGGGATCGTGGCAACCGGAGAAAATCGATGAATAAAAACTGCATATTCTGCCGGATCGGCCGGGGCGATATCAGCACGGCGTTCGTTGCGGAGTCGGAGCGAGCCGTAGCGTTTCGCGACATAGATCCGAAGGCGCCGCTGCATGTCCTTGTCATACCGCGCGCGCACATCGACTCGCTTGCGAGCGCGGAAGACGAATCGCTTCTCGGGGAAATGCTTGGCATGGCCGCCCGGATCGCGCGCGACGAAGGGTACTCAGCGAGCGGATATCGTGTTGTCGTAAACACAGGGTCAGATGGAGGGCAATCGGTTCCGCATCTGCATTTGCATGTTCTTGCGGGGAGGCATCTTGGCTGGCCGCCAGGCTAGGGAAACCCAGCGGGGAACGGATTGGGCGGATGTTACGGATTTGGCGGATAAACCACTCCGGGGGT
>JBPPMU010000391.1:0-2095 GCA_051306215.1 Gemmatimonadaceae bacterium
CCACCGCGATGGGAATCGCCATTGCGATAGTGCTCGTGCAAATCCCGCTCAGCGCGTGGTGGCTTTCACGCGCGCGGTTCGGGCCAGTCGAATGGATCTGGCGGCGGCTTACCTACGGACAGTCGATTCCGCTCATGCGAAGCAAAGTTGGTGAACGCCTCCCCGCGGATGCTTCCTAGCGCCTGAAGACCCCGGGATCGCGCAGAGTCCCGTTCCACGGACGAAGCCACACGGTGCCGTTCCATGCGTGAGCCAGATACCCGTTCACTGCCTCCATCTCTGCCAGCGTGTACTGGGTGCGGTGGCACGCGAACGCCTCGCGCCCAGCCGCGAGGTCCTGATCCTCGAACGGCACGCGCAGGGTCAGCAGAGATTCCGCCATACCGTTTACAGTTGGCCTCGCCGGAGGCGCGGTGCGCAATCGCTCGGAAGGCAGTGATGCATAAAGGAGGTCAACGCTCGCGAATCGGGAGTCGCCCTGTACGATCTGCGTCATGACATTGCCAACCAGCCGGTGATCGGGATGCCCGGTGCCACCCTCCGGACCGAAGGTGATTATCGCCGCCGGCTCGAGTGAATCGACAATCGCCTCGAGCGCTAAGCGCAGCTTGCCCAGCGCATCGAACGATGCGAGGCCGGCATCCGGAAGACCGAGAAGATGAAGTCGCCGAACGCCGAGCCGGTCGGCCGCGCACTCTGCTTCCTTGACACGTTCTGCGGCCAGCTCTTCTCCGGCTGGGATACCAGCGAAATCGCGAATTCCTTTCGCCCCATCGGTTGCGATCACGAGATGGGTCTCGCGTCCTTCCCTGGCAAGTCGTGACAACAGCGGACCGATGATGCGCTCATCGTCGGGGTGGGCGAAAACCGCAACAACGGGGCGCAGGGCCTGCGCCTGCGCCGTCACCGTCGTGACCGCAACGGCGAATAACACACGTGCCAGAGTGAGCCACACTGCGTTCACCGGTTCTCTGATATTGCTCGCATCAGACTTCCGTCGTCGCCGCCCAGCTCCCAGATGAAAACGCCGCCGAGTCCATGCTCGCGGGCATATCTGACTTTTTCTCCGACAGAATCGGGATCATCGTAGCTCACCCATGTTTTGCTGGTTGAATCGTAGAGCCATGGCACTCGGGCCGAAGACTCCCAGTGGCGGACATACCGCGGATCCTTGAGACGCGTCTGCGAGAGGGTTTTCCAGTCCCCGTCGCCGCCGCGCCACCCTTCAGGCCTTCCACCGGGCTGGAACAATCCATGATTCGTATCCGCCACACTACCGTAAGCGCGTCCGTAGAACGGAATGCCAACGAGAAGTTTGCCGGCTGGAACACCCGCATCACGGAACGCGCGAATCGAGACGTCAGCATTGAATCCCGGACTCGGATCTCCCTCTGCCGCGTACAACGGTGAGTTGAATCCTGTCCTGCTCGACCCGGCGTAGTAGTCGTATGTCATCACGTTTATGAAATCGAGTAGGGGCACGATTCCATCTATCTCGAGATTGGCGATCGCCCTCGGGCTTGCTGATACCGCGATCGCGAGCTCGAAATGCCGGCCGTCCTTTGCTCCTTCCGCATCGAGTTGACGGCGCAGCTCGCCGAGGAGGAGGGTGAAGTTCTGCTTGTCCTCAGGGCGCCTGACGTTGGTCTCGAGCCCGCCGGAAACAGGATACTCCCAGTCGAGGTCGATTCCGTCGAAGAGTCCCTGCGTCTGCCGGATGAAGACGTCGATCGCCGACTCCGTAAACAGCCGCCGGCTCGCGTCGGTCAATGCCGCGTCGGAGAACTTTCCTGATCCGGTCCAGCCCCCGATAGAAACCACAAGCTTGAGATGCGGATTCTGCTGCTTGAGCCGTCGAAGCTCGGCGAAGTTTCCGCCGGGATTGACGGGAGCCCCAGTCTCGCAGACCCCGATATCCAGACACGGATCGCCGAGCCCGACTCGGCCGTCATCGCCAATTCTGCCGAAGGCATAAAAAATGTGGGTCAGGTCCTTCGCCGGGAGCTCGGCGATACGGGTTCCCTTGCTTCGCACGCCCCACGATGCGAGATACCCGACGACGCGCATCTGGTCCACGCTCGAAGGCGTCGTTGAT
>JBPPMU010000392.1:0-12740 GCA_051306215.1 Gemmatimonadaceae bacterium
GATACCGTGGCGTTTCCAAACGGGATAGTCGGCGAGCTCGAGATGGTCAGGCATCCGGGGGCGAGTGCGGTCGTTCCGTTCCTCGACGACCCCTCTGGTGACGATCCACGGATCCTTCTCATCCGGCAGTACCGGCACGCGTCAGGAGGCTACCTGTTCGAGATCCCGGCGGGACGGCTCGACGAGAGCGAGAGCCCCGAGAACTGTGCAACCAGGGAGCTGAAGGAGGAAACCGGTTACTCGGCGGCGAACATCGAGCATCTGGCTTCAGTTTTCACGACTCCCGGATTTACGGATGAGCGGATTCATCTTTTTATGGCAACGGGGCTGGCTCCGGGAGACCAGGCCCTCGAGTCGGACGAAATTCTCGATCTCCACCCAACCCCCCTGTCTGACGCCTTGAAGAAGGTGTCAACGGGCAAAATTGTCGATGCGAAGTCGATGCTCGGAATCCTTCTCTCAGCCCGCCGAATCCGCGCATAGGGGTAGTCCGCCCCTGAGGGGTTATCTCCGGAAAGAGAGACGTGTCCGGATATGGTGACACTTTGTGGGTCACCAAAGGACAACCCCCGGCCGCCTTTCTGTGTCAAATCATTGGAGAGCAAGGGTTTAGGGCGTTTCAGCCCCGGGCACGGCCCCTGCTATATCCAGTGTGGTGACAAGGATCTCAACAAGGAGGCGCACTCAGTCCTTTCTTCGTCGGATTCTCATTCTTGGGGGTAGCAGCTAATGGCAAGCATCGCTCGTAAGCAGGCAGTTCAGCCAGTGGGAGCGAACGTCAGGGAACAGCTCAGGGCGATGGATGATTCTGCTGTCGTCACGGCGTTCCTGGGCGGAGAAGAGAGAGCGTTTTCCGAGCTCGTCGAGCGGTATCAGACGCGCCTGCTCAACTTCGTTTATCGCACCATAGGCGACCGGGAAAAGGCAGAAGATCTCGTGCAGGAGGTTTTCATCCGCGTGTACAGGCATCTGCACAGGTTCGACCGTTCGAAGAAGTTTTCCACGTGGGCGTACACAATTGCGTCAAACCTGGCGAAGAACGAGTTACGCAATCGCTCGAGGAACCCGCTTGTGCTTTTCCAGACCGTTCAGAAGAACTGGCAGGATGACGACAGGCCCGTTCAGTTCGAGGATACGACGTCGCGCCCTGACGACATGTACCGGAAGCGTCATCTCCGCGAGATAGTCGAGGAATCTGTCGCAAAGCTTCCCGAACATCACAGAAATGTCTTCATTCTGCGGGAACTCGAGGGCAAGTCGTACGAAGAAATCGCCGAGATCACGGACTGCAACCTGGGAACCGTGAAATCCCGGCTGAACAGAGCACGGAACTCGTTCGCGGAGATCGTGGCGCCCTATATGGAATAGGTGCGCGCGGCATGCCAGATTAGGGGGCTCGGGGAACCAGTATGGTCATGGTGGGTACTGGTATCCGAACCCTCTAATCGTATCTGAATGGATTGCAAGCAGTTCCGGGAAAAGCATTTCGCATTCGTCGACGACACCCTTCCTGGCGTCGAGCTGGTGGGGATGCAGGTACACCTGGCGGAATGTGACAGATGTGCGAGGCATGACGCGAACGTCCGCCGGTCGCTCATGCTTTTCCGTAGCCTTCCATCGATCTATCCTTCGCCCGACTTCGGCCAGAGGCTCGAGCGCCGTATCAGGGAGACGAAGGCAGCCGACATGGCAGCGGCGCAGAACGGAAGATCCCGCCGGCTTGCCGCCACGGTAGCCATCACGAGCGCAGCAATGCTTGGTTATATCGGATTTTCGCTCAAGCAGGTCGATACTCCGCGTGACATCGTATTTCCGCCTGTCGTCGCATTCGCTCCGGTTCCAGAGCCCATTCCAGCCACGATGGCTTCCCCCGCACCGGAAATGGTCGCCGCGCTCCCGGCCGGACTTCCCATCTGGACAGCGGCAATTCTGGCTGAGCACTCGCCGGTCCATTTCGCTTCGCTGGAACTGGCAAGCTTCAAGCGCTAGCGAAGACCGCCGTCGCCGTCGCCGTCGCCGTCCGACGGTCTGGTATATTTGAAATCATGTCCACCGATGCCGCACTCAAGACGCTCCACGACACCCTCAGGAGAGGGACTTTCGACGGGGCGTATTACATATGCGGCGAGGACGACTTCCAGAAAGAAGACGCGATGAAGCGGCTCGTTGCCACGGCCATTGAGCCCGCGATGCGGGACTTCAACATGGAAATGAAGCGAGGCGCAGAGTTCGACGCGAAATCGCTCGATGCTGCACTATCTGCCCTTCCGATGCTAGCGGACCGCCGAATAGTTGTGATTCGTGACGTAGGAACTCTCAAGAAGGATTCGCGGAAGGTTCTCGATGCATATCTGTCGGCCCCTTCGCCCGACGTGCTCGTTCTGCTCGTCGAGACGCCGGGCGGAAAGACGGACAAGGATCTCGCGAGGACGGCCACTCCTCTCGAGTTCGGATATCTCAGCGCCGACCGCATCCCCAAATGGATCGGCCACTATGCGTCGACCCAGCTGAGAATGAAGATCTCCCCGGACGCTACCGAGCTGCTGCAGGATGCCGCAGGAACCGATCTTCATCATCTGGTGTCCGAACTCGAGAAACTGGCGAGCTATGCAAATGGGCGGGACATCGAGGAGTCTGACGTCGCTGCGGTTGTGGGTGTGCGCCGCGGCGAAACGATGGCTGACCTGCTCGATCAGGTCGCGGCGCGAAACGCCGCCCGTGCACTGGAGCTGCTGCCGCACGTGCTCAATCAACCCAAGACATCGGGCGTCCAGCTCGTGATGGGTCTCGCCACGCAGACGATCGCAATTGCGTGGGGCAAGGCAAGAATTGAAGAAGGACTGTCGCAGGGCAGGCTGCAGAAAGAGTATTTTGAATTCCTGAAGCAGTCAGGGTCGGCGTTCACGGGGCGACCGTGGGGAACGGCGGTCTCAGCCTGGGCCGGCGCTCTTGGGCGCTGGAGCCCTGTATCGCTTGACCGTTCGCTCGACGCACTTCTCGAAGCGGACATCGCCCTCAAGGAGACGAAATTCTCCTCTGAGGAACAGATCGTATCGACACTGATCCTATCGATGTGTGTCGAAAATGAAGAAAGCCTCGCGGCATAACGAAGCAGGAGCGGGAAGATGGTGAGAAGATTTCTATTCGCAGCAGCACTCGTATTTTGTCCCGTGATTGGCCAGGCACAGGTGCCCGCGGGAGTTCATCCGGCGTACACGAGGGCACAGACGCTCGTGAACGATGGCGATGCCGTGGCTGGGCGCGCACTCGTCGATTCAATGATCGCAATCGCGCCTCCTGGCTCGAATGCTTACGCAGAAGGCATTTACTGGCGCGCCGTGCTGGCGTCAACGGCGGCTGACGCGGAGATGGACTACCGCAGGATCGTCGTCGACTTTCCTCTTTCGCCAAGGGTCGAGGACGCCCTGGTACGCCTGGCGCAGCTGGAGATCGCGCGCGCCAACTACGACGGGGCACTGAGGCACCTGAACAGGCTCATAATCGAGCATCCGCAGAGCCCGTCACGGGCAAGGGCGGGATACTGGATGGCGCGGGCGCTCTTCGACAAGAACGACGTCCAGGGTGGATGCACAGCAACGGCTGAAGCACTTGCGCGCACGAGCGAAGGTGATGCCGAGCTGCGCAATCAGATAATGTATCTGAACCAGCGGTGTGCTGGCGTTGTACTCGCGGGCCCTGCCCCGACGCCCACGGCTGCTCCGCCTGTCACGGATGCGGGCACACCGGTACAGAACACGCAGCCGCCAGCGCAAGCCACTCCGGTGGGCCCCCCTGTCACGCCTGCACCCGTTGTGACGACGACCGCTCCAGTGGCCACACCGCCGCCGGCACCGCCATCAAGCGTTCCTGCTACTACGCCATCGCGGCCGACATTACCGCCGCCTCCTCCGGCAGCCACAAGGCCTGCCGAGAATGTACCGACGCAAGTGACAACGCCTGCGGCGGGTACAGCCCGGGCGTGGTCGGTGCAGGTTGCCGCCTACAACGCAAGATCACAGGCCGATGCCATGGTCGCCCGGCTCAAGACGAATGGATACGAGGCGAGGGTCGACGGCAGCGCCGCGCCGTTCAGGGTGAGGATCGGGCGCTACACGACACAGGGTCAGGCGAGCGCGGTGCAGCGCTCACTCAAGGCAAAGAAGATCGAAGGGTTCGTGGTACAGGCCGACACCCGGTAAGATCCCGTGAGCCGCCCAACATCAACTCCGTTGATGCAGCAATACCGGGAAATAAAGAGTCGCCACCAGAATGCGATTCTGTTTTTCCGGATGGGCGACTTCTACGAGATGTTCTACGAGGACGCCGAGACCGCCTCTCGCGCCCTTGGACTTACCCTGACTTCGAGAAACAACGGCGGCGCAGCGGAGGTTCCGCTTGCCGGAATCCCGGTAAAAGCGGCGGCGGAATACCTGCGACGTCTGGTACAGCAGGGGTACCGGGTTTCGATCTGCGAGCAGACTGAAGATCCACGTCATGCGAAGGGGATCGTCAGGCGCGAAGTCGTCGAGACGATCACTCCTGGCGCCGCCTTCGCGGACGATCTTCTCGACCGGGCCCGCAACAATTTTCTCTGTGCGGTGTTCCCTTCAGGTGATCATGTCGGAATAGCCGCTGCGGATCTTTCAACTGGTGAGTTTCGCCTTCTCGTAACACGGGAAGCAGACACCGACGCTGCCCTGTCACGACTGGCGCCGCGCGAGATTCTCGTTGCGCGCAACACGAGTGCACCGATGAAGGTCGTCAAGGAGAGCCAGGACGAAGGTGCTCTGGTGACCGAGCGTGAGGCGTGGGAGTTCGACGCGGCCCTGGCAGCGACTGACATCGCCCGGCATTTCGGAGTTGCATCAGTAGAGGGGCTGGGGATCGGGGAGCAGGATGCGCCTGCCCTCGCTGCCGCGGGCGCACTCATGCGCTACATGCACGAGCTGCAGCCTGCAGGAATGCCGCATCTTTCGCGTCCCGTTGTCGAACGACCTGGCGGAACGATGCCGCTTGACGAGATGACACGCCGCAACCTCGAGCTGATCGAGTCGCTGCGCGGGGGCGACACAGGCGGCACACTGCTTTCTGTTCTCGACAGAACCCTCACGCCGATGGGCTCACGACTGCTCCGGCAGTGGCTTCTCGCACCCCTCACCAATGTCGAGCAGATCGATGCGAGACTCGATGCTGTCGCGCTCTTCACCGGTGACCCGATCGGCCGCGAATCCCTGCGCAGCGCGCTCGACGGAGTGCGTGACATCGAGAGACTGGCGAGCAAGGCCGCCGCCGGTCGTGGAACGCCGCGCGACCTTCGCGCGCTCGGCGATTCAATCTCGCGGCTTGCCGCGGTTCACGAGGCCCTTGAAACGATTGCCGGATCCAATGGGTTCGAGACGGGTCCGCTCGCCGCGTTGATGAAGCGCTGGGATGGATGCGCAGACCTGGCGGCGGACATCATCGATACAGTTGTCGAGCGTCCCCCCATCGCGATGGGCGACGAGAGCTGCATCCGTGACGGCGTCGATCCGTCACTCGACGAGTGGCGCGCGCTTCGCGATGGCGGCAAGGATGCGATTGCGAGAATCCAGATGGATGAGCGCACGCGTACCGGGATCAACTCGCTCAAGGTCGGCTACAACCGCGTCTTCGGATATTTCATCGAGGTGACGAACACGAACTCACATCTCGTCCCGGCCGACTACCAGCGAAGACAGACCCTGACCGGCGCCGAGCGATATGTGACTCCCGCGCTCAAGGAGCACGAGGAAAAAGTCCTCAACGCCGCGGAAAAAATTGAGGAACGTGAGCGAGATCTGTTCGATGCCTTGCGGAAGCGAATCGGCGCGCAGGTACGCAGGCTGCAATGCATTGCCGGGATAACCGCTGAGCTCGATGTGCTTTCAACTCTTGCCGAAGTTGCCGAGAGAGAGGGTTACGTGCGGCCGGTAATGACAAATGATTTCGACCTCCGGATAACGGCCGGAAGGCATCCGGTGGTGGAGCGCATGATGGCCCGGGAGAAATTCATCCCCAATGATGTAGCGCTCCCGAACGATGCCCGGCTCGTGATTCTCACAGGACCGAACATGTCGGGCAAGTCGACATTTCTGAGACAGATCGGGCTGATTGTTCTCATGGCGCAGATCGGGAGCTTTGTTCCCGCGGAAAGTGCCCGCATCGGAATCGTCGACAGGCTGTTCACGCGGGTCGGGGCGAGTGACAACCTTGTGCGCGGCCAGTCAACATTCATGGTCGAGATGTCTGAGACCAGCGCAATCCTGCACGTCGCAACCGCGAGGAGTCTGGTGCTGCTCGACGAAATCGGGCGCGGGACATCGACCTACGACGGCGTGTCGATCGCATGGTCGGTAAGCGAGTTCCTGCACGACGTTGTGCGGTGCAAGACAGTTTTCGCGACGCACTACCATGAGCTCACCGGTCTGGCGGGCGAATTAGTAGCAGTTCGCAACTATAGTGTCGAGGTGCGGGAAACAAGTGACCAGGTGCTGTTCATGCATCGGGTCGTGCCCGGCGGAGCGGACAGGTCATATGGAATCGAGGTCGGCCGCCTGGCCGGCCTGCCACCGTCAGTACTTGCGAGAGCAAGGGAGATCCTGGGAGGATATGAGGAGACACAAAAAGGCTTGCAGGATGCGGGAGATTCCGGGAAGGGAGCCCCGGCCCGGAACGAAACTGTAGCGCAGCTCGGGCTTTTCGCTGCCCACCATCCGCTCGTCGACGAGCTCGCGGCGATGAGCCCGGATTCAATGACGCCGATCGAGGCGCTGACGGAGCTCAATCGCCTCGTGACGCGAGCCAGGCAGGGCTAAATTAACGCGATGCTGATGAAAGCCCGGATGATGATTGCGGTTCCCGCGATTGCAATTGGTGCAGCCGCAGGCTGCTCGGGGGATGACACCGCCGGAAAGTTCACCGAAGTCGGGCCCCGGCCTGATGTGCTTCCGGTAATGCTCAACAAGGAACTCCCCTTCAGGTATCCGCCCTCTCTGTACTCCAGGAAGGTTCAGGCAAACGTGACTCTTCGCGTTTTCATCGACCAGGAGGGGCAGATAGTGAGCGAGTCTACGCATGTCGCGGAGACCTCCGGTCACGCTTCTATGGATTCCGCAGCCGTCAGAGGGTCAAGTGACCTGAGGTTCATTCCAGCCAAGACACGCGGTCAGGCGGTGTCCGTATCGATCCTCTTTCCGGTCTACTTTCGTCACCCCGAGGCACCGGCCCTTCCCGGGGACAGCATAATCGGCAGGAAAGCCGAAACTCAGACGCCCGGCACAGGGCAGTAGTAGATGGCGGCACCGGAGCGCAATCGTCGTCCCTACAACAATGTCCTCGAAACGATCTCCTGGACTCCGTTGATAAGGCTCAACTCAGTCACGCGGGGAATCCGCACCCCCGTTTACGCGAAGGCTGAGTTCTTCAACCCCGGCGGGTCGGTCAAGGACCGCATCGCGGTCCCGATAATCGAGAAGGCCGAAAAGGAGGGCCGCCTCAAGCCGGGCGGCACGATTGTCGAAGGCACGAGCGGAAACACGGGAATAGCTCTCGCAATCGCCGCTGCGCTGCGCGGCTACAAGTGCATCTTCACGATGCCTGACAAAATGTCGCAGGAAAAAGTCAGGCTTCTCAAGGCGTTCGGGGCGGAGGTGATCATCACTCCGACAGCAGTTCCGCCGGATCATCCTGACAGTTACGTGATGATGGCAAAGCGGATCGCGAAGGAGACCCCGAACTCGATTCTTGCCGACCAGTTCTACAACGAGGCGAACCCGCAGGCGCACTACGACATCACCGGCCCCGAGCTGTGGGAGCAGACGGAAGGACGCATCACGCACTTCGTTGCCGCCGCGGGAACCGGTGGAACGATCACTGGTGTTGGCCGCTACCTGAAGGAGAAGAACCCGAAAATCAGGATCATCGCGGGTGATCCCGTCGGGTCGATCCTCACTGATTACTGGCGCACCGGCGGGAAGGAGGTTGCCGAAGGGATTCCCTACAAGGTCGAGGGAATCGGGCAGGACAAGATTCCCGGAACGCTCGACATGAGCGTGATCGACGAGTTTGAGTCAGTATCCGACAAGGTCTCATTCGCCATGGCCCGCCGCCTCACGCGTGAAGAAGGGCTGTTCGTCGGGGGATCGTCGGGACTCATCGCTCACGTCGCGCTGAGGGTCGCCCGGCAGGTCGACGACCCCAATGCATTTGTCGTGACGGTCCTCTGCGACACCGGCGAGCGGTATCTCTCGAAGCTCTACAGCGACGAATGGATGCGTGAGAACCAGATGCTCGATACGACCCGCGTCACTGTCATGGATGTGCTCGGCCGGAAGGATGGAGACACTCCATCGGTCGTGAGCACGGCACCGGGGGCGCCGGTCAGGCAGGCGCTCGGGCTGATGACACTTCACGACGTATCGCAGCTTCCGGTTCTTGACGGGCAGGACTGTGTGGGATCGGTCAGCGACTGGTCACTTTCGCAGAAGAGCCTCGAGAATCCAAAGCTGCTCGATGCGACTGTCGGCGAGGTGATGGACTCGCCGTTCCCCCTCGTCGCGGGCGACCAGCCGGTCGAGAGTGTCGTCAGGCTTCTATCCAAGTCGAATCCTGCAGTGCTCGTGCGCAAGGATGACAGAATCCAGGGGATCGTCACACGCTCGGACATGCTTCACTACATGATGAGCAGATAAGGAGCGCCGAAGTTGAAGATCACGGTCCTGATGGGAGGGTCCTCCTCAGAACGCAATGTCTCACTCGCTTCCGGCATCAGGATCGTTCTCGCGCTGCGATCGAAGGGTCATGAGGTACTGGCTTTCGACCCGTCCCGCGGAGCGATCAGCGGAGAGGAGCAGCACAGGCTCGCGTCGAGTGCCGTCGGCACCGAACCGCCATCGCTCGACGACCTGGCCCAGCAGACCGGTGGCGCCTTCCTGTCATCGCTCGAGATACGGCCGGAGATCGCGGAGGCCGATGTAGTCTTCCTCGCTCTGCATGGCGGCATGGGTGAGGACGGAACGATCCAGGCCCTCCTCGACATGGCAAAGGTGAGGTACACGGGCAGCGGGCACCTGTCGAGCGCCCTGGCGATGGACAAGGATCTCTCGAAAAAACTCTTCCGCGTTGCGGGGGTACAAACTGCGGACTGGATGATGGCGCCGGCATCAGTCAGCGAGGTCGAAGACAAGCTGGGCTTCCCGGTCGTGGTAAAGCCCTCGAAGCAGGGATCGACAGTAGGGCTCACGGTTGTAAAGAAGCCGGACCAACTCGAGGCGGCGATCACCGAGGCCTGGCGGTATGATGATGAGGTGATGATCGAGAAATTCATCGCAGGGCGCGAGCTTACGGTGGGGATACTCGGTGACCGGGCGCTGCCGGTGGGCGAGATAAAACCGGTGCACGAGATATACGATTACGAGTGCAAGTACACGGCAGGGATGGCGACGGAGGAGTTCCCGGCAGACTTGACCGCGGAGCAGGCGACCCTCGTGCAGCAGCAGGCACTGGCTGCCTTCAAGGCCCTCAAGCTTGGCGGCTATGCACGGATTGATTTTCGGCTGTCTTCATCCGATGATGAACCTGGAGCGGGGAGCGGATTCTATTGTCTCGAGGCGAACACGTTGCCGGGAATGACCGAGCTCAGTCTGATCCCACAGGGAGTAGCAGCAGCCGGAATGTCATTTGCGGACCTGTGTGAGGAGATAGTGGCACAGGCCACGGGAAAGTAGCGGGAGAAAACAGGCAAGGCTCAACATGTCAGAGACGTCGTACACGCAGCCATCGCAGCACCCGAGAATGACACCAGCCGTTCAATGGCTGATGGCGGCGAATATCGGCGTGTTCTTCCTTCAGGTCACGCTGTTCGGCGGCAACAGCGTATTCGGTGTGCTTGGCCTCGACCCAACACGGTTTCCCGCAGAGTGGTGGACGATCGTATCGTACATGTTCGTCCATGGCGGACTGTGGCACATCTCCTTCAACATGTTGTCGCTGTGGATGTTCGGTCCCCGGATCGAACACTTCTGGGGAGCGCGCAGCTTCACTTACTTCTATCTCTGGTGCGGGATCGGGGGCGCTATCGCGCACCTGCTTTCAACCGGGAATGCGGGGCTCGTCGGAGCGTCCGCCGCGGTCATGGGAGTGCTTCTCGCCTACGCCCTGCGATGGCCCGACGAGGAGGTTTATGTCTTCGGCGTCCTGCCGATCAAGACACGCTGGCTGGTAGTCTGGCTCGCGCTCATCAACCTCGCGATGGGAATCTCGTCGGCGAAGGGTGGCTCGGGCATCGGATGGTTCGCGCACCTGGGCGGCCTCGCCTTCGGGTGGATCTATCTTCGCGTCTCGGCGTTCGGCGGACTCGACAACTTCAGGCGATGGGTTTCCCCCGTTCCCGACGAACCGGAGGACTATCGCGCAGTTCCCCGCCGCGTGCCACGGAACCGCGACCGGGCTGACGGCGGCGGGATAGACGAGGTGGTGGCCAAGAGCAACGCCGTCGCCGCAAAATCCGCGCAGCGCGCTGCCGTGCTTCCAAAGCCCGAAAGCGTCACACGCGAATCGGCCGAGCGGCTGGACATGGTGCTCGACAAGATCTCGAAACACGGGATCGAGAGCCTGACACCCGAGGAGCATTCAGTTCTCGATGAAGTGTCGAGACGCCTGAGAAAAGACGATAAAAGCGACACGCAGAACAACTACTGAAGCGCAGAAACAGCAAGGGCGGCGCAGTAACCAAACAGCTAACGGCTAAGCGCTAATGTTGCTAAAAGCCAACAGCCACCCGACTTCTCTCTGCCAGCCACAGCCGCCCGACTTCCCTATCTTGGTGAATGCCAAAACCTGAGCTGCTCGAGACCTTCGCGAATCCCTATCCTGATCGCGACTACGAAATCCACATGGACTGCAACGAGTTCACGTCGCTCTGCCCACTCGGCGGGATCGAGAGCGATGCGGAAGAGCTCGCACTCCTGAAGGGTGGCGCGCCGGATTTCGGGATAATCCGCATCACCTACGTCCCGGCCGAGCTCTGTATCGAGCTCAAGAGCCTGAAGCTCTATCTCTGGAGCTTCAGGAACGACGGAATTTTCTACGAGCGCGCGGTTAACCGCATCCTCGACGATCTTGCCGGCGCGGTGAAGCCGAAATGGATGCAAGTTGTCGGTGACTTCAACCTGCGCGGCGGCATCAAGTCAGTGATAACTGCCGCTCACGGAGCGCGCTGAGGCTCCTCCGCCGGATCAGGAGGCGTGCCGACTGTATACGGCGCGTGAAGGTGGACCGGATTCTTCCCTGACTTCCTCAGCTTCATGTTGATCACTTCGACGAATAGCGAGAATGCCATCGCGAAGTAGATGTACCCCTTCGGGATGTGAAGCTCGAAGCTTTCGGCGATGAGGCTCATTCCGATCAGAAGCAGGAAGCTCAGAGCGAGCATCTTGACAGTCGGGTGCTTGTCGACGAACCGGCTGACGGCGCCGGCAAACACAAGCATGAACCCGACAGCGATCACGACAGCGGAAATCATTACGCCCAGGTCGTCGGCCATTCCCACTGCGGTGATGACCGAGTCGAGCGAGAATACGATATCAAGCAGAAGTATCTGGAAGATGACCGCTCCGAATGAGGCGACTACCTTCGCGGAAGAGTGGCCTTCTTCGCCCTCGAGCTGGCCGTGCATCTCGTGGGTGCTTTTTGCGAGAAGGAAGAGTCCGCCAAGGAGAAGGATCAGATCTCTTCCCGATATCTCCTGTGAAAACACGGTAAACAGAGTAGCGGTCAGGCCAATCACCCACGAAATGGCTAGCAGCAAGGCGATCCTCATGAACATCGCCAGGCCAAGTCCGACCTGGCGTGCCCTTGCGCGCTGTTCGGGGGGAAGCTTTCCCGCCAGGATCGAGATGAAAACGACATTGTCGACGCCGAGGACTATCTCGAGCGCCGTGAGTGTGAGGAATGCTACCCAGGCGTTGGGATCTGTTACCCAGGACATATTAAGTAGGCGGAGATAGCCGGGTTAAAAGAGGCGCAGAGAGCCGGGCCGGGGCGGCCGGCTACGCAGAGGCGCAGAAGGAGCGGGATAGCCATCGTTTCGGATGGAAAGAGCGTTTCAGCCGACAGCAGGGGAGCCGGGGAATATTACTGGAAGATTCCGAAATTTCCGAGGATCATCCAGAGAATTATGAAAACGATGATTCCCATGCAGCCGCAGCCGCCCGTCAGTTTCCGCGCACCATATCCCGCGGCGAGGCCGCGCAGCAGCTTGCTCATCTGGTTCTCCGGTCTGAAATAGCCAGTGGCAACGACGTTCGCCGCAGCCGGACGCCCTAATAGCAGGACTCGGGCCGAGGGGTACCCGCGCCAGAAAGGCGGAATTACATTGCGAACCGCGCCACCAGCGGGTGCAGAGCAGGGCCAGGTAGCTCAGTTGGTAGAGCAGCGGACTGAAAATCCGCGTGTCGGCAGTTCGATTCTGCCCCTGGCCATTTAAAAGAGACGCAGAGAGCCAGGCCGCCGAGGGCGGCTGGCTACGCAGAGGCGCAGAAACGGGCGCACCCTACTGCGCGTATTTCGCCGCCAGTGCCTCCAGGCCCCTGTCGATCTCGGCACGCGGAACCCACCGGCCCTTCACCATCACGCCCGAGCGGCGGGTGAGGTTTGCAAGGTTCTCCAGCGGGTTCGCGTCGAGCAGAACCATGTCAGCTCGGCTTCCTGCCGTGATCGTGCCG
>JBPPMU010000393.1:0-4689 GCA_051306215.1 Gemmatimonadaceae bacterium
GTCATCGTTTTTCCGGAACCCGTGACTCCGAGAAGCGTCTGGAACCTGTCCCCCCGCTCGAGGCCCTGGGTCAGCTCGGCGATGGCCTTGGGCTGGTCACCGGCGGGCTGAAACGGGGCCTGGAGGTTGAAGTCGGCTTTCGGGGACATTCATGAAATATAACCGATTTGCGGGATTTGTTCGGGGCCGACCGCGGTGAAGGACGGGGTTTCAAGGACGCCCTAGTTGTCGCTCGCCAGCCTCTCCTTCCGCGTAACCTCTGTAACTCCCTTCACCCTTCGTGCTGCCTTCAGGACCTTCTGGAGATGGGCAAGGTTCTCGACCTCGACCGCGAGAGCGCCGGTGACGTGACCGTCAGCTGAAGCGAGCTCGAAGGAGCGGATATCTGTGTCGGTTCCCGATACAGCCGCGGCAAGGTCCGCGTAAAGTCCGCGGCGGTCCGTTGCGTCAAGAACGAGGCGAACCATGAACCGCTCACCCTCGAGCTCCTTCCAGTCAATGTCGAGGCGGCGCTCCGGCTCGAGGTCGAGCATCAGCAGGTTCGGACAATCAGCCCGGTGGATACTCACGCCGCGGCCACGGGTCACGTAACCGACCACCGGATCGCCCGGCACCGGCTGGCAACACTGCGCGTACCGAACCATCAGGCCGTCGACACCCTGGATCCGCACGCCCTTGGGCGCTCCGCGCATCTTGTCGACGATCCAGTCGAGCGGCCCGGGCTTCACCGGTGGAACCGGCGCCTCCTCCTCCGGATACAGATGCCGCATCACCTGAAGTACGCCGACGTCGCCCTGGCCTATCGACGCGATGAGATGGTTCACGTCGTTCAGCTTCATCGCTTCTGCTGCAGCCTGGAGCTGAGTGTCGTCAGGCTTCGCGAGACGGCGCTTCTTAACCTCCCTCAGCAGAATCTCGCGCCCGAGCTTGCCGGAAGTGTTCTGCTCCTCGATGCGGAGGCGCTGGCGGATCTTGTGCCTTGCCCGCCCGGTCCGAACATGCTGGAGCCAGTCCCTGCTCGGCTTCTGCGCCGGGTCGGTGATTATCTCGACAGTGTCTGAATTCTTGAGCTCCCTCGCGAGCGTCGCCTGGCGACCGTTGATCCGCGCTCCGCGCGCGTGAATTCCGACTTCGGTATGGACGGCGAACGCGAAGTCGATCGGCGTCGCGCCCTTTGGCAGCTGGATTACGTCGCCGGTCGGCGTGAAGACGAATATCTCGTCCTGATAGAGGTCGAGCTTGAGAAACTCGAGGAACTCATCGGGAGTCTTCGCGTCGAGCTGAAGCTCCAGCACCTGCCTGAACCAGTGAAGCGCGCGGTCGAGCTCGTCGGCGCTCTTCGCGTTCTCCTTGAACCGCCAGTGCGCCGCGATTCCATACTCGGCGGTCCTGTGCATCTCCCGCGTGCGGATCTGGATCTCGAACAGTTGCTTGCCCGGCCCGAAGATGGTCGTGTGAAGCGACTGATACCCGTTCGACTTCGGCTGGCCGACGTAATCCTTGATGCGTTCCTGAAGCGGCGTGAACTTCTCGTGAATGACGCCGAGTGCGTGGTAGCAGTCGGGGACGCTGTCGACGAGGACGCGGATCGCCATGAGATCGTAGATCTCCTCGTACGGCTTGTCCCACTTCGTCATCTTCTTGTAGATGGACCACAGATGCTTCGGGCGCCCCGTCACCTCGACGTTCGGTATACCGGCGCCGACAAGCAGCTCTTGAAGCGGATCGCTCAGTGAAGAGATCGTCGCCTCGCGCTCGGCTCTCCTCTTCGCTACGAGCTTCGCCAGCGATTTGTACTGGCCCGGCTCGATATGCTTGAAGGCAAGGTCCTCGAGCTCCCACCTGACCCGCGCCATTCCGAAGCGGTGCGCGAGCGGCGCGTAGAGGTCCCGCGTCTCCTGCGCGATCCGGCGGCGCTTCTCGGTTGGCAGATAGTCGAGCGTCCGCATGTTGTGGAGCCGGTCCGCGAGCTTGATCAGAATGACGCGCGCATCCTTGGCGATCGAGAGGAGGAGCTTGCGGTAGTTCTCGACTTGCCTTTCCTGCGATGAATTGAGCGGGAGATGGCCGATCTTCGTGAGGCCGTCGACGATCTGCGCGATCTCGGGCCCGAAGATCGACTCGACCTCGGCGACTGAGACGTTAGTGTCCTCGACGATGTCGTGGATGAGCCCGCTGGCGACGGTGACGGAATCGAGCTGGAGGTCGGCAAGGATCTTGGCGACTTCAACGCAGTGGGATACGAAGTTTTCGCCCGAGAGCCGCTTCTGTCCCAGGTGCGCGGTTTCGCTGAAACGATAGGCGCGCACGAGGAGCTCGTGGTCGAGCCGCTCGGGAAGCGGCTGGCCATCGTCGTTCCATCCGGGGATTACCGCGTGGGATTCGACCGCGGTCATGGGAGCGGCTGGGTCATCTATACTTATAATAATGTGCTGCGTGGTCGCCAGCGATTGCGGATTCAGGACCCTTGCGGGCTCAGGACCAAAAGCCATTGCAGAGTCGCGACTGATTGAGGACTGAGGATTGTCGAGGACGGTCCTCCCTCGTCCTCGCTCCTCACTTAGTCGCGACTCTGCAATGGTAGTTGGTCCTGAGCCCGCAAAGTCCTCATCCCTCAGTCCGACGCTGTCCCGCAGAATCGGGATTACCGTTGCATAACTCTGGTGCCTGCCCGCGAGCCGGTATGACGTAGAAATCAGGTTCCCTGACCGGAGCCCCATGTCGTCCGCCATCATGCAGCTGCCAAGCACTGAGCGCCCCCGCGAAAGACTCAAGTATCACGGAGCTAAAGCGCTCAGCTCGTCAGAGCTTCTCGCCATTCTTCTCGGGAGCGGGTCGGAGAAGATCTCGGCCGTGCATCTCGGTCACGAGATTCTCGCTTCTTCCCGCGGCTCGCTGCGGCGACTCTCAGCGCAGCCCGTTGCCGCGCTGACTGCCATCAACGGTGTCGGAACCGCCAAGGCTGTCGCAATTCACGCTGCCCTCGAGCTCGGACGGCGCATGGCGGCCGAGGAGCGTGAGGACGGAATCCCTGTCCGCGGGCCGCGCGACGTCCATGAGATATTCGCTCAGCGTCTTCAGGACCTTCCAGTCGAGGAGTTCCACGTCGCCGTGCTCGACTCGCAGCACCGGCTCGAGCGGGACATCACGGTGACGCGCGGCCTCCTCAACTCATCGCTCGTGCATCCGCGCGAAGTGTTCCGGGAGGCGATCGCCGAGAATGCGGCGGCGATAATACTGGTGCACAATCATCCGAGTGGTGATCCAACACCGTCACCCGACGATCGCATTACGACTGAACAGCTAGTTCAGGCTGGGCGCGTCCTGGACATCCCTGTGCAGGACCACATCATCATCGGACGCGGAAGGTACCTCAGCTTCGCCGAAGCTGGCCTTCTCTGAGCGATGCGCTTCGAGGAAAGCTGATCTGGCGAATCGGGCGGATCCCGCGGCCTGACGATTGATCCGCCAGATCCGCCAGATCCGCGTCCCCACCCGAATTTCCTCTTCTACTCGACACGATACCCTTCAGACTGTCGCTCCATGGCATTTCTTGAACTTCTTGCCGGAGCCGCACGGGCACGGATCATTCCGGCCCACGTTCTCCCAGTCCGAAGGCGTGGCATTCTGCGCGGCCGAGAGTGAGCGAACCCTCCCCGCCCCCGTGATGATCGGCTCAGCGCGCACGACAGGATTCTTCGAGCCGGGCTCTGACGGCCCGATGTCTACCACATCCTCCGGCTCGCCGTCTCCGTTGACCGACTCGTCGGGCACGAGATCCTCCAGCACTCCGAGGGCGTTGTACCTCCGCGTCGGTGCGGGGCGCATGCCCGCCGGATCGCCGAAGACAGGCGCCGGCTCGAACGTGACCTGCGCCATCAGGAAGCGCGAGCTGAACGTGTGGTATATGTCGTTCATGAGGTCGACGAACATCGAGTATGCCTCGTGCTTGTACTCGATGAGCGGATCCTTCTGCCCCCATGACCTGTAATGGATCGCGTTGCGAAGCTGGTCGAGATCGTAGAGGTGGTCCTTCCACTTCTCGTCGAGCACGTTGAGCATCACGATCGACAGCAGCCGGCCGGAGAACTCGTTGAGTCCGATGATCTTCTCGTCGAATGCTTTCTTCGCCGCCTCGACCGCCGCTTCCTGCGCGGCGGCGAGTGACACTGGCTTGAGGGCCTCCTCCTCGAACTCTGGAACGCTGAGCAGGTACTGCATGAGCAGGTCCTGCCTCAGCACGCCGAAATCCCAGTTCTCGACTTCCTCGAAAACGGCGAGCGTGTTCTCAACCCGGCGCGCGACTCCCTTCTCCAGCATTTTGACCGCTTCGCCCCGCAGCTCCTCCCCGCCGTCGAGCGCGAAAGCTCGCAGGGAATAGATGACCTCGCGCTGCTGGTTCATCACGTCGTCGTAGTCGAGAAGACGCTTGCGCGACTGAAAGTTCTGGAGCTCGACGCGCTTCTGCGCCTGCTCGATGGAGCGCGTGATGAGCGGATGGGTCAGCATCTCGCCTTCCTCGGCCCCCATTCTGTCCATCAGCTTCGCGATCCTGTCGCTGCCGAAGAGACGCATGAGGTCGTCTTCGAGCGAAAGGAAGAACTGCGAGGAGCCGGGATCACCCTGGCGTCCCGCTCGTCCGCGGAGCTGCCTGTCGATGCGCCGCGATTCGTGCCGCTCGGAGCCGAT
>JBPPMU010000394.1:0-2934 GCA_051306215.1 Gemmatimonadaceae bacterium
CCGTCAGTTACATTGACCGCATTCGACATTGAGCTTCCTCTTCGCCGGGATGGCCCGGCATGATCGCTGGATTAGTTTTGACTTCCCTGTTGACCGAAATCTAATGCAAGAAAGAGCCCCGAAAGGAACACGAATCGCGCACATCGGAATCGCGCTCGAGTCGATCGCTCCGCAGCTCGCCTTTTTCCGCGAGATACTCGGAATGGCGGAGGTAGATGTCACAGATTCCGACGGTGCGCGCATCACGGCACTCGAGGCCGGCGAGTCCCTGGTCGAGCTGCTAGAGGCCGAGGGAGCCGAGACGCCGATCGGCCGTTTTATCGCGCGCCGGGGTCCGGGAATCCATCACGTCTGCTTCGGCGTCGACGATCTTCAGGAAACAATGGAGCGCTGTCGAGCCGCAGGCCTGCGGCTCGTCGACGAAGTCCCGCGAATCGGAGCTGAAGGCAAGCCCATCGCCTTCATTCATCCGTCGGGGACTGGTGGGATTCTCGTAGAGCTGACGGAGAATTGATTCCCGCCGGGGGGCGCGGTCTTCAACTGACTGCGGACTGCGGACGTACTGCTGACTCCAGCTGCGGACTACTTCGGACTGCGGTCCGCAATAGTCCCGGTCATAGGGGTCCGTAGCACTCTCAGTGTCCCGGTCAGCAGTAGTCTCAGTCATCAGTCCGCAGTACGTCCGCAGTCCGCAATCAGTAACAGACCCTCTAACTGCCGCTCCGACAAAAATCCCTGACCGCCGCAATCTCCATGTTGTCGACGTAATGCCGACCGCCCGGCCCTGGGATCGTATAGAACGACGGAGTCCTGACGATATTTCCGCGAGTCAGCTCGACGACCACAACACGGTGGCCGGCTTCTCCCGGCAGCTCCCGGAGGATGCGAAATTTGTCGTGGTTGAAATAACACTGCAGGATCACCAGCCGCTTCTCGAGCTCGTCGCGGCTCATGTTGTCGCGCGCCGGACCGCGAGACGTCCCGAAAACGATCGACATCCCCTGGATGTCCTCGGCCCGGACGGCGGTGAGAAAGTGCTCGACGGCCGCCTGCGGCGTCGAGCCGCCGGTCAGGTTCGGATTTACCGTTGCCGGCCCGGGGACCGGCTCGGCCCCGACCGGGCTTGTCGTAGTCGTTGTCGTCGTAGCCGCCCGCGTGCAGGCGGTGAAAAGAACCAGGGTCAGCAGTAGTTTCTTCACGCGGTACTCCACAAAAGTTGGTGCGAACCTACAGGGCGGTGGAAATGGCAGCAAGACATCAGCGCCTCTACGTGAACATAGACCATGTCGCGACGTTGAGACAGGCGAGGCGAGGCGCGGAACCGGATCCCCTGGAGGCCGCGGCGATCTGCGAGGCGGCAGGCGCCGACGGCATAACCGCGCATCTGCGCGAAGACCGCCGGCACATACAGGACGCGGACGTCGAGGCGCTCGCAACTTCAGTGACTACATTTTTCAACCTCGAAGCCGCCTGCGAGGACGAAATGATCGCCATCGCCCTGCGGCTCCGCCCATACCAGGTGACACTTGTACCCGAGAAACGCGAAGAGGTTACAACCGAAGGGGGACTCGACATCGCGCGGGAGCGAGCGCGCGTCGAACGCGCAACCGGCAGGCTCCGCGACTCCGGGATCAGGGTAAGTTTTTTCATCGACCCCGCGATAGAAACCGTGAAGCTTTCGCGCGAGCTCGGCGCCGATGCGATTGAGCTCCACACGGGAGAGTACGCGAACCGCGCCGGTGACCCGGAAACACTGAGGGCACTGGAAGACGCGGCGCGCTTCGGCGCCGACGCAGGGATCGCTGTACACGCGGGCCACGGTCTCACCGTCGCAAACGTGAGCCGTGTCGCGCGAATTCCCGAAATCGAGGAGCTCAACATAGGGCACTCGATAATCAGCCGCTCCATAGTCGTCGGACTCGACGAAGCCGTGCGCGAGATGCGCCGCGCAATGGACGCGGCGCGCGGACCTTCCGAGATTTGATGGATGACCGACGAGCTTCCGCCAATCTCCGAACTCTTCTTCGACGATCCCGGCCCGCACGTAGTGCGGGCGGGATTCCCTCCTGCGTCCGCGCGAGCAGCCTACACTCCTGCCCGCGGCCAGGAGCTCCGCGCCCTCCTGAGCACGAGCATCACCCAGCTCGGCGCCGTGTCGGGCGAGATCAGGCGAAAAACGCCGATTCCACTCCCTCCTCCGGTCGCGATCGAAACGCTCCTCTACTGGGGCCGGGCCGCTCTGGACAGGGCGCTGGCAGTTCGCGAGGAAATCCTCGCCGCGGGCGCGCCGCCGGAAGCGCGGGCCGTTCAGGAGCTGCTCGACCTGGTAGTGCTTGCCTCAACCGACTGACCATTGAAGCTCGGGTTGCGGGGAATCATCGGCATCGCGCTGAGCGCGGTGCTGCTCTGGTGGACGTTGCGCGACGTTTCGCTCGCGGTGGTGTGGACTGAGCTCCGGCGCTCCAACGGCTGGCTCTTTCTCTGGGCGACATTCTTCTCGACGATAATCTTCCCGCTTCGCGCCCGGCGGTGGCAGACCATTCTCGAACCGGTCGCGCCGAACCAGCCGTTCGGCGCGCTGTGGAAGGCGACAGCAGTCGGGATGATGGCGAACAACATTCTGCCCGCCCGCGCCGGCGAGATCGTTCGCGCCTACACGCTGACCCACCAGACAAAGGTTCCGCTCTCAACCTCGATCGCCTCGCTCGCCGTAGACAGGCTTTTCGATATGCTCGTGCTGCTTCTGCTGGCAGTGGTGGCGTTTCTCGATCCCGCGTTCCCGCGCGATGCCCAGATCGCCGGACAGACAATCGGGAGTCTGGCGCAGGGGTCAGTCGTGCTGGTGGTCCTGCTGTTTGCGGCGCTGTATGGCCTTGCGTTCTTTCCGTCGCAGATAGTGCGCATCTACGAGATTTTCACCCGTCCCATCTCACC
>JBPPMU010000395.1:0-25798 GCA_051306215.1 Gemmatimonadaceae bacterium
GGTGATCCCGGTACGAATCTCACGGTCCCCCACGGATTCAGCCATGTGAAGGAACTTGGTTATCTCGGCGGACATTCGCTCGGTGAGCTTCTCACCGTCGAGCGGCAGGCGACGGCAGGAGCGCTGGCGAAGCGGGGCCGTCCCAATCTCACGATTCATCTCGAGCGCGTCGATGAATGGCACGTCGGGGGACTGATAATGCTTTTCGAGCTCGCGACGGCCTACGCTGGTGAGCTTTACGGCATCGATGCGTTCAACCAGCCCGGCGTGGAGCTTGGGAAGCAGTTCGCTTATGCGCTGCTGGGACGGCCCGGCGCGGATGAGGCGAAAAAGGAATGGGATTCGCTGCCGCCGCCGGACCCGCGCTGGAGTGTCTGAGCGGGACTTGCCTATGCCGCCGAGCGCGGCGACCTTCCGGATACTATGCTCGAACAACTGATGAAGGGCGCCGTGAGCGTTGACAACGGCCGGGTGGCAATCACCGACGAGAGCGTTATCGCTTCCGGCAAAATGGATGAGCTTGTGCGCGCCGCGGTATTCGGCGACGAGGAGACGCGCGACTACGCGCGCTGGCTGATCTGGGAAACAGGCCAGGCGGCAGGCGTCGTGCCTTCCTCGATTCACGAGCTTTACGTGGCCCGCGGACGCGGGGAAACCGGCGGCTATACCGTGCCCGCGATAAACGTCCGCGGGATGACCTACGATACGGCGCGGTCGCTTTTCCGCACCGCGATAAAGCTGGAGGCAGGCGCGTTCATCTGCGAGATAGCACGGTCCGAGATTGCCTACACCGACCAGCGGCCTTCGGAGTATGTGGCAGTCGTAACGGCTGCCGCGCTTCGTGAGGGCTGGCGCGGTCCGCTGTTCATTCAGGGAGACCACTTCCAGGTCAGCGCGAAGAAGTTCGAGGCGGATCCTGAAACGGAGGTCGAAGCGGTCAGGCAGCTGATACGTGAAGCTGTCGCCGCAGGGTTCTACAACATAGACATCGACACATCGACCCTCGTGGATCTGTCGAAACCGAATCTCGACGAGCAGCAGCGCCTCAACTACGAGGAGGCGGCAAAACTTGCCCGGTTCGTACGGGAGCTTCAGCCCGAAGGAATCGACATCTCTCTCGGTGGAGAGATCGGGGAGGTCGGCACCGAGAACAGCACGGTCGAGGAGTTGCATGCATACATCCAGGGATTCAACCGGACACTGCAGGACATTGCGCCGGGTGTTGCCGGCCTGTCCAAGATAAGTGTCCAGTCGGGGACGACGCACGGCGGTGTGGTCCTCGCCGACGGCACTATCGCCGATGTGCAGATTGACTTCGGCACCCTCGAGCGTCTCTCGGCAGTTGCCCGCGAAGAGTACGGGCTTTCCGGGGCTGTCCAGCATGGAGCGTCGACACTCCCCGACACTGCGTTCCACAACTTCCCCCGCACCGAGACGGCCGAGATACACCTCGCGACGAACTTCCAGACGATGCTTTATGATCGTCTTCCCGCAGCGTTGCGCGACGAGGTGTACGAGTGGCTGCGCGGGAACGCGAAGGACGAGCGCAAGGAGACTGACTCCGACGAGCAGTTCTTCTACAAGACGCGCAAGAAAGCTCTCGGGCCGTTCAAGCGTCGGTTCTGGGACCTCGATGATGACGTGAAGGCTGAGCTCGCGTCGGCCTACGACGACAAGTTCGGTTTCCTGTTCACGCAGCTTGGCATCGCTGGCACGGCGCGCGACGTTGCGGCCCATGTAAAACCTGTCGTGCAGCACCGCCCGCAGCCGCACGAGGGAATGGCCACCGTCGCCGCGGCGCCTGACGACGCCGATCTCAGTGACTGACCTTGCGCCGGGCGACACGGCCGGAACCACTTCGGTGCTGTCCCATGTCGCCCGCGCGGCCGGACACGAGCTTAGAAATTCCCTCAACGCGCTGGTAGTGAATCTCGAGGTGGTTCGGAGCCGCTCGAGTGAGCCGGCGGTTCAGCCATTTCTCGACCAGTCGGTAAGTCAGTCGGAGGAGTCAGTGCGCCTTGCCGAAGCAGCAATAGCGCTATTGAATCTCATCGTTGGCGCCGTGGGTCCTGACGGCCTGCTGCGATGCAGGCTCACTGGCGACGGCGGGATCCGCATCTACACCATGCCGGGGGAGTCTGAGCGAGCGGGCCGCGCGCTCAAGGCGCTGGCTGACAGGGCGGACCTTAGCGTCGATGCGTCCGATTCATCGGTTATATTAAGGGTTCGTGCCGACTCGGGGCCCCGATAGAGACACGCGCTTTTCCGCGCCCTCTTTTCGTTCCCGCGCTCGTACGTCACGCAGCCTGTCCAGGCGGCACTGAAACGCGCATTTCCGCAAACCGTTTAGCCCGACCGAATGACAAAAGCAAAAATCCTGATCGCCGACGACGAGCTTTCGATGACGAACGCGCTGAGCGCGATTCTGAGCGGTGAGGGTTATGACGTCGCCGTTGCTCCGGATGGAAAGAAGGCGCTCGATCAGCTGAGTGCCGACGACTTCGGCGTTGTGCTCGCCGACCTCAAGATGCCGAAGCTCGACGGGCTTGCGCTGCTGAAGGAGCTGCAGCGCCTCGCTATCCCCACCGAATGCATAATCGTGACGGGGCAGGGCACTGTCGATTCGGCGGTGCAGGCGATGCGCGAAGGAGCGTACGACTACATCGAGAAGCCCCTCAACGCCGAGAAGCTCAATCGACTCAAGGCGCTGATACCGAAGGCGCTCGAGAAGTTCAACGTCCAGGAGAGGAACCGCGAGCTCTCATCAAAGCTCGAGGGGCTCACGCACTTCAGCGAGCTTACCGGGCAGTCGGAGGAGATGAGGTCGGTCTACCAGATAATCGACGCAGTTGCATCATCCACAGCGAGCGTGATGATCCTCGGCGAATCGGGTACCGGCAAGGAGCTCGTCGCGCGAGCGCTGCATACCAGAAGCGACCGGGCAAAAGGGCCGTTCTTCGCACTCAACTGCGCTGCACTCCCCAAGGACATTCTCGAAAACGAGCTGTTCGGCCACGAAAAAGGAGCGTTCACCGGCTCGGTTAACGAGAAGGCCGGCGCGTTCGAGATGGCGCATGGGGGCACGATTTTCCTCGACGAAGTCGCGGAGATGGCGACCGATATCCAGGTCAAGCTTCTCCGGGCGATCGAGACCCGCACAATCCGCCGCCTTGGTGGAAAGAAGGAGATCGCGGTCGACATTCGAATTGTCGCCGCCACGAACAGGGATCTGCAGAAAGCGCTTGCGGAGAACGAGCTGCGTGAAGACCTGTACTATCGTCTCGCTGTCGTGGAGGTGTTCCTCCCGCCGCTCCGCGATCGCGCGGGTGACATAAAGCTCCTCGCCAACGAGTTCCTCAGCCGCTTCTCGCAGCAGAACGGCAAGAAGATCAAGGGCTTCGACGAACCGGCGTGGGACTGGATAATCTCCCACAACTGGCCGGGCAACGTGCGCGAGCTGAAGAATGCGGTCGAGCGCGCAGTGATAATGGCGAAGGGCGAAGTGATAACGTCGGGCAACATAATGCCGCGCCACATCAGGACCGGGGAGTACCCGGCGGCGATGTCGGTCCCTGCGGGCTCAACGCTTGCGGATACAAAACGGCAGCTCGTGCTTCGCACTTTCGCGTCCACGTGCGGAGACGTTGTGCGAACGGGAAAGATCGTCGGCATTCCGCCGGAAGAAGTAAGAAAGGAGATCGAGCAGATCCTTCGCGGAAACGGCAGTGCTCCGAAGCCCGAAGCGCAGGTCGCTCCGGCGCCAAAGATTCCGCGACCGTCGCGGGCTGCGGCTTCGAAGCCCAGGGCCCGGAAGAAATGAACCTGAGGAAACGATAGATGTCTGATTACGACTGGGAAGACGAAGGGCCTTTTGTAGTGATCGAGCGAAGCGAGCCCGGTGTCGGGGCTTTCATCGCCGGTCTGGCGGTCGGTGCCGGGCTGGCACTCCTGTTCGCGCCAACCACCGGAGAGGAGACGAGGCGTCAGCTCCAGCGCCGCGCGCGACGCGTTGGCGACCAGGCGCAGGATTTCGTCTCCGAGGTTACTGAGAACGTTACCCAGCGGCTGAATCAGGCCCGCGAGAACGTCGAAAGCGGTATCGATTCCGCCAGGCAGGCCGTCGAGATCAAGCGGCGCCAGGTCACGAATGCCGTAGATGCTGGCCGTGCGGCTGCGCAACAGGCGCGCGAAGAGCTCGAGCAGCGCATTGCGGAGACGAAGGCCGCCTACAAAGAGACCTAGTGGCGAAGCGGCCGTTCCATATCAGGATCGGCTGGACGCTCCGCGACTACGCGACCCGCGTCTGGGACAACAGCGGCGAAGACAACATTTTTTTTCTGGCGGGCGGGATCGCCTTCAACCTCCTGCTGGCCGCAGTTCCGTTCGTCCTCCTCATCGCCGCCGCGCTCGGCTATCTGCTGAATCACTCGGCCGATGTCTCGTCGGCTGAGATCAACGAGATAGTCTACAGATTCCTTCCGCCGAATCCGTCTGGCGAGCAGTCGCCGCTGGGAACGATCCTCGTGGACATAGTCAGGTCGCGGCAGGCGATCGGGATCTACAGCGTAATCGGATTCGTGTGGTTTTCCACGCGCTTGTTCGGTTCACTCCGGAGCGTGCTCGGGCTGATATTCGACATCGACTCGGATCGCGGTATCGTCGCCGGCAAGATCTTCGATGTGCAGATAACAGTCGTCTCTTCGCTCCTTCTCGTCGCGTACACAGCGCTCAATGCGTACCTCGCGCTGGCCACAACGCGCGGGCTCCTCTTCCTCGGCGAGCTTGGCGTCAGGAAGGAAATGATGGGCGCGCTCGAGTACAACTTCGGCCAGCTCGTCGCTTTCCTCTTCATCGTCCTTATGTTCTGGGCGCTCTACAAGTTTCTGCCGAACAGGAAGGTGCGGTGGCAGATGGCGCTGGTCGGCGCGCTGTTTACGAGTCTCCTTCTGGAGATCGCGAAGCAGACTTTCGGGGCCTACGTCACTTCGTTCAATCCGGGTTCTCTTTATTCAGGCACGCTGGCGGCGCTCATCATCGTCGTGGTCTGGACATATTACGCCTCGATCATCTTCATTCTGGGCGGCGAAGTGGCGCAAGTCTATGAATTACGGCGAGTTAGGCGACTGCAGCGGGAGGCGTTCGAGGACTGAAAATTGCGGCAAAGAAGTTGCAATGGGGGACGGGTGTGCCGCACCGTGCGGCTCAACTAACTTCTGGGAGGCGTCTCGTGCGTAAGCTCATTGGACTGGCCATGCTGGCCGTCGCGGTCACCGCATGCAGCAAGACTGAAAGCGGTGATCTGGAAGTCGAGAAGCCGGTGGTCGGAACAGTCACTGATACGCTGAACGTACCCAGCGTTGAAGTCGGCACCGACACGGTTTCAGTCAAGGTTCCCGACATCGACATCAAGAAGTAGCTACAGCTTCAGATATTTTTTGCAGGCAGAACCCGTCACCCTTGTGGTGACGGGTTCTTTTGCATCCGATCCTGGTGAGAGAAGCAAGAGCAGGGTTCACAGATGACACTGATGTGGCACTGATGACACCGAGGCGTGCGGGAACTGATTTTTTACCGCGGAGAATGCGGAGGCAGAGACGCATGCCCGCGTGGGCGACACGCGTCTTTTGCAGGAAAGTTGAAGCTGTTCTGTTCAACTACACGAAAGGACCAGACCCCCCAAGCGGAGCTTGCCTCGATGCAGCGATGCAGCGATGCAGCGATGCAGCGATGCCGTGGTGCACTCTCGGCGCCCTTCGCGTTCTCCGCGTGAATGGATTTCCCGCAGCCCTCAGTGTCATCTGTGCGTATCAGTGTCATCGGTGAACCCTGCTTTTGGCCCTATCCTGTTCCGATGACGCCCCGGCGTTATATTTAGCGTCGCCCCAGGTCCCGGAGGGCACAAGCCCGCTAACTCCGTCAGGACCCCGAAGGTAGCAGCGGCATGTGGTGTCTTGCGTTGCTCCGTCAGGCCTGGGGTATCTTCCCTCCCAAATGTCGCTCGCTCTCGCCCGGAAATACCGCCCAAGAAACTTCGCCGGCGTAGCGGTGCAGTCTCACGTGTCAGACACGCTCCGCGGCGCAATCGCCCGCGGCCGAGTCGCCCACGGGTACCTGCTCTGCGGTCCGCGCGGAACGGGCAAGACAACTCTTGCCCGGGTGCTGGCAATGGCCCTCAACTGCGAGAACAGGTCTCCCGACGGCGAGCCGTGCGGCACCTGCGTGTCCTGCCAGCGCATCTGGAGCGGCAGCTCGAGTCTCGACGTTGTCGAGATCGATGCGGCGTCGAACCGCGGCGTCGACGATGCGCGCGAGCTGCGGGAGCGTGCGATGTACGCGCCATCGGGCGACGACCGTCATAAGGTCTACATCGTCGACGAAGCGCACATGCTCACGCGGGAAGCGTGGAACGCGCTCCTCAAAATCCTCGAGGAGCCACCGCCGCGCGTCGTCTTCGTCTTCGCCACGACTGACCCGCAGAGAATCGCCCAGGCCGCAGCACCGGTTCTCAGCCGGCTTCAGCGGTTCGACCTCAAGCGAATAGGCCTTCCCGAGATCACGGCACGGCTCGAGTCGGTGCTGGCCTCGGAGGGGATTCCGGCGACTGCAGACGCTCTCTCGATGATAGCGCGAGCAGCCGACGGATCGATGCGCGATGCTCTCTCGCTCACCGACCAGGTGATCTCGATCGGCGAAGCGGAAATAACCGCCGACAGGGTTCGCGAGGCACTCGGCCTGGTGCCCGAAGACGAATATCTCGCCGTCATCTCGATAATCGCCGAGCGGCGCGCGGGCGACGTGTTCAATGCGGTGGGACGGCTCGCTGACGGGGGCGTCGACTTCGGTGTCTTCCTGTCGGGACTGGGAGACATGATACGCGCGCAGCTCGCTGTCATTCTCAACGGACGGATGCAGGGCGTCTCAAAGCACGCCCTCGACGCACTCGAAGCCCACCGCGACGACTTCTCGCCGGGTGATCTGGTGAGAATGCTCTCGATGCTGAGCTCCATCGAGCCGCAGTTCAGGAGGAGCACGCAGCAGCAACTCCTCGTCGAGATGCTTCTCGTCCGGTTCGCCCTGCTCGACAAGGCGGTATCAATAGAAGACGTCCTGAAGACACTCGGTGGCGGAGGCAGCGGGTCGAGGCCGCCCGCTGTGAAAACTGCGGTTGCCCAGACGCTCGAAGGCCGCGTCCAGAAGTCGGAGGCGCGCTCCTCTGCCCCGGCGAAGCCGCGTAATGGTTCAGATACCCGTGCTGCCTCGCCGGTCGCCCCGATCGCGGATCTGCCGTCGTCGGCGGTGAGGGTCCCGCCGGCTCCGCCGGTCAGGATTACTCCGCCTGCGCCTCAACCCGGGGTCATTGCGCCGCAGGCCGCGGACTGGAAGGCGAAGCTCGAGGAATCAGCAAACAGCTCGACGAGGCCAGTGCGCCTCACGACAGAGGCAGTGAAGGAAGAGCGGCTTCGCATGCTTCGTGCGCAGGACCCGGTATTCGACGCCGCAGTTCGCGAGCTCGATCTCGACCTGCTCGACTGAAACCCAACCACAGGACCGGCAACGCGATGGCAGATTTCTCGAAGATCCTCGAGCAGGCCCAGCAGATGCAGGGCCGCCTGGAAAAAATTCAGGAAGAGCTTGCCGGAATGAGCGTCAGCGGAAGCTCGGGTGGAGGCATGGTGACTGTCGACGCCGATGGCAAGGGCCAGATTACCAAGGTGAGGGTTGACCCGTCAATAGTTAACGCCTCGGATGTCGAGATGCTCGAAGACCTCCTACTTGTTGCCTTGCGAGATGCTCAGCAGAAATCGGCCGAACTGGCAAAGCAGGAGATGTCCCGGCTCACCGGGGGCATGGGCCTGCCGTTCAAGCTCCCGTTCTAGCGTGTCGGCAATCGATGCACTCGCGTCGGAGCTTGCCAGGCTACCGGGAATCGGGCGGAAGACCGCGCTTCGGCTGACCTATCATCTTCTCAGGCAGTCGCCGGACCAGTCGCGGCGACTCGCCGACGCGCTCGTGACGCTGGCGGAGAAGGTGAAGCCGTGCGCTCACTGCTTCAACCTCACCGAGGAGGAAGTCTGCGCGATCTGCCGCGACGTGCGTCGCGATTCGGCGATAATCTGCGCCGTCGAGGAAGCTTCCGACATCGGCGCGATCGAGCGTGCGGGTGAGTTCCGTGGACTCTATCACGTGCTCGGCGGGCGACTCTCACCGCTCGACGGAATTGGCCCCGATGACCTCACGATTCCGCAGCTGGAGAGCCGGGTGGCGGGCGGAATCGTGAGGGAAGTGATAATCGCGACGAATCCGAGCATTGAGGGTGAGGCGACGGCGCTGTACGTTCAGCGCAAGTTGTCGCCGTACCATCTCACTGTGACCCGCATAGCGCGCGGTCTGCCGGTGGGTGGAGACCTCGAGTACGCTGACGGAGTGACCATTGCGCAGGCTTTATCCGCACGGCGGGCCATGTGATGAGTGGGCGTAGCAGCCAGCTTGCCGGACTCGGCTTTGTTGCCGGCCTCGCCTGTGGCGCGCTCGCGTGGAGCCACCTGCAGCGCCAGTATCGGCGCGGCCTGTTCAGCCGGCACCCGCTGCGGCGATTCGCCGCGCTCAGCTATCTCCGCACGCGGCCTTCCATGGGAACGCTCCGACTTCTCCGCGAATATATCGCGTGGGAGCGCACGCCGCTCCTCCGCGAGCGCGGCGTGGCGCTGATGCGAAGTATCGAATCGACGCTGGCCTGAATCTGTGACGAACGCCGGCGCCGCAACGTGGTCTTTTGACGAAGAGGACCTCTCCGCTCTCACGAAATCCGTCGAGAAATTTCTGTCGGAGACCGGGGCTCATTCGGCCCTCATTGCCGACCGCTCGGGTCAGCTCGTGGCGACGATGGGCCAGCCGCTCAATTTTGATCCGACTGTCTTCGCCACGCTCACTGCTGCCGACTTCAGTGCCAACGACCAGCTCGCCCGGCTGATCGGCGAAACTGACTTCACGACGCTGTTTCACCAGGGCGAGAAGGAGTCGATGTACGTCGCCGACGTCGCGCGCCGCCTCATTCTCGTCACGCTTTTTGACAACCGCACGCCGATCGGCCTCGTCAGGCTCAAGATGAAGCCGGTGGTGGAGGAGCTGACTGCACACCTCGATCGCGCCTATTCCCGTGCGCGGGAGAGCAGCACCACGCAGCCGAACATCCTCGCCGGCGCCGGCGACGAGATCGACGAGCTGTTCAACTGGTAAGGAGATAGAACTGCGATGTCGATGATCAACTATGCGGCGCGCGAGATAAACTGCAAGATCGTCTACTACGGCCCCGGACTGGGCGGCAAGACGACGAACCTCGAGCACATCTACGGCAAGGTCAAGCCGGACACTCGCGGCAAGCTCATCTCGCTCGCGACCGAAACCGAGCGCACTCTCTTCTTCGACTTTCTTCCTGTCGACCTGGGCACGATCCGCGGGTTCAACACCCGCTTCCACCTCTACACGGTTCCCGGTCAGGTCTACTACAACGCAAGCCGGAAGCTGATCCTCAAGAACGTCGACGGCGTCGTGTTCGTGGCGGACTCGCAGATCGAGCGCATGGAAGCGAACCTCGAGTCGATGCAGAATCTCTATGACAACATGGCCGAGTACGGCTACGACCTCACGAAGATCCCTTTCGTGATTCAGTACAACAAGCGCGACCTGCCAAATGCCGCGCCGGTAAGCGACCTCCAGGCCGCGCTCAACCCCGGCTGGGAGCATGCCGATCCCGCCAAGGCACGCATCACGCCCGACCCGTACCATGCCGGCGAGAACCTCGTCGACCAGCTTCCGACGGGAGAGTGGGTCGAGCGCGCTTCATACTTCGAGGCGGTTGCGATCGACGGAGACGGTGTCTTCGACACCCTGAAGGCAGTGAGCAAGCTGGTCCTCAAGGCACTCGCCTGATTTGTCTCTCAACCTGCCCAACGCGATAACGATTGGGAGGATTCTGATCGCGCCTCTCATAGCGGCGCTTCCATTCATCGGTTCTCCCTTTGCGCGCATAGCTGCGTTCGTCGCCTTCATCATTGCGGCGGTGTCGGATTACGTCGACGGGATGCTCGCGCGCACCCACAACCTGGAAACCGACCTCGGCAGGCTCCTGGATCCTCTCGCCGACAAACTGCTCCTGTTCGCGACGCTCATACCCATGTTTGTGCTGATGTCCCCGCCGACCGACCGACTTGCCCCCGGCCGGGGATCGTTCGACGCCGCTCACAGTTTTGCATTCGACACGCCATTCGGGCCCGTCGGACTGCCGTGGTGGATCATCGCGATAGTGTTGGGGAGGGAGCTGTTCATGACGATCTTCCGACAGCTCGCAGCAAGGCGTGGCGTCGTCATCGCCGCAATTGGTCCGGCGAAGTGGAAGACAGGGTTTCAGTGGACGTGGGTCGGCTCGGCCTACTTCTGGTTCTTCGCCGCTACACTCGCGGCACGGAATTCGTGGGATGGCGGGGCGTGGCAGGCCTTCGCATACCTCAATGCGTTCGTCGGTCTGAGCACCATGGGCGCGGCAGTGGTGCTGACCATCTACTCGCTGTACCTGTACATCAAGCGTTACGGCAGCGTCTTCTCCGGCTGATCGATGAAGATCGAGATCGTCACCATAGGGGATGAGCTTCTCCTCGGGTTCACGATCGACACGAACGCAGCATGGCTCGCGCGTGAGGTCGCCGGAATCGGTGTGGAAATAAGCTGGCGCACAACGGTTCGCGATGACGCCGGCGACATCGCCGCGGCAGTTTCAGCCGCGCTCCGGAGAACCGGCGCCGTTATCACGACCGGGGGCCTTGGCCCGACAGCCGATGACAAGACAAAAGCCGCGGTCGCAGCGATATTCGACCGGACCCTATATCGGGACGAGGCCATCGTCGACGGGATGAAGGAGCGATGGGCCCGCCTCAAGCGGCCTGGCGCGTTCCCCGAGTCGAACATCGCGCAGGCAATGATTCCCGAAGGTGCGGTGATACTCCCGAACCGACATGGGTCCGCTCCCGGAATCTGGCTCGAGGATGAACGGGGCAGGTGGGTGGCGATGCTACCCGGAGTTCCGCGGGAGATGCGCGGCCTGTTCGCCGACGAGCTCTTCGAGAAAATCGCCAGACTTGCATCAGCTGGCGGTGCGCGCGAGGTGATAAGGTCGCGAACTCTTCGCACGACCGGGATCGCGGAGTCGGCGCTGGCGGATCAGCTGGGCGAGCTTTCGCAGAGCGTAGACGGAATGGGTGTCGCGTTTCTTCCGGGCGTCGACGGGGTCGACCTCCGTGTGACGTCGCGCGGCCGTTCGCCGGGAGCCGCCGATTCGAGTCTCGAGTCTGCAATGTTGAAACTTCGAGCGGGTGCGGGACGATATGTGTTCGGCGAGGGAGAAGATGACCTCGCCGCGGTCGTGCTGGACATGATCAGGCGCCGCGGCATGCGGATAGCTGTTGCCGAGAGCTGTACCGGTGGGATGTTTGGCGCCCGGCTTACGGCAGTGCCCGGCTCCAGTGATGTGTTCGCTGGTGGCGTCATCGCGTATGAGAACTCAGCCAAGCGGACACTGCTCGGAGTGCCTGATTCCGAGCTGGAGGAGCACGGGGCGGTCAGCGAGCAGGTAGCTGCGACGATGGCCCTCTCCGTGAGGAAGCAGCTCGGCACGGATATCGGGGTTGCAATAACCGGGGTCGCCGGGCCAGGAGGGGGAACCGCCGCCAAACCGGTCGGTATGGTCTGGGTGGCGATCAACGGCGTTGAGACAAGGGCCGCCTGTCTCCGCCTCTTCGGGACGCGGGAAGAAGTAAGGCAGCGGGCAGTACAGGCAGCGCTCGACATCGTTCGGCGCGCACTTGAAACGGGTTAAATTGAGAGCATGAAAAAGAGCAACGTGAACATCAACGACGCGAACATCGCAGATCCCGCCGACGTGGACGTCGACGTGGCGCCCGATCCTGAATCCGCCGCGGAGTTTCCTGACGGAGAGATGGAAACCGCCGGGATTATCGACGATGACGAGCGGATATCGGTCCTGCAGCGGGAGCTGACAACCGAGCGCGACAAGTTTCTTCGACTGGCGGCGGAGTTCGACAACTTCCGGAAGCGCATGCTGAAAGAGCGGAGCGAGGCAGAGGTGCGCGGCCAGGCCGATCTCGTCAGGCACCTGCTGGATCCGCTCGACGACATTTCGCGCTTCGCCGACCTCGACCCGGCGGTCACCGAGTGTGCGACAGTTGTCCAGGGTGTCGACATGGTGGAAAAGAAACTCGACAAACAGCTTCGCGCGGCGGGTCTGGAACTTCTCAACCCGGTCGACTCGCCTTTCGATCCCTCGCTGCACGAGGCCGTGGCGACAGAGCCAGCAGAGAGCGCCGAGCTCGATGGAACGGTCTCCCAGGTCTACCAGGTGGGATACACCTTCAAGGGCCAGCTGCTGAGGCCGGCGCGGGTGGTCGTCCGCCAGCATTCCGGCTCACGCTGAGCCGAAGGTAAATGCCGCCGACCAAGGACTTCTACGCGGTACTTGGGATTCCGTCAACAGCGACCCAGGACGAGGTAAAAAAGGCATATCGCAAGCTGGCCAAGAAGTATCATCCTGACGCCAACGCGAGCGATCCCAAGGCAGCCGACAGGTTCAAGGAGATCTCGGAGGCGAACAACGTCCTTGGCGACATCGAGAAAAGAAAGCAGTACGACGAGATGCGTCGGCTTGGCGCTTTCAGCGGATTTGGCGGCTTCGGGGGAGGCGCTCAACGGAGCGGGCCAGCCTCGCGCGGAGCGGGTACCACGTCGAACGTCAACTACCAGGATTTCGACGTCGGCGGTCTCGGCGGGCTCGGCGACCTCTTCGGGTCGATCTTTGGCGGCGGAGGCCGCGGCCCGTCTCGTCCTGCCGGACCCCAGCGCGGCCAGAATATCGAGACGAGCCTCGATATCCCGTTCAGGACCGCCGCACGGGGCGGCAAAGTCCCTGTAGAGCTCGAGGTGAACGAGGAATGCGCGACATGCCGCGGATCCGGGGCCGCACCCGGCGCATCGATGAAGACATGCCCTGAATGCTCGGGGCGTGGCTCGGTGTCGTTCGGTCAGGGAGGGTTCGCCGTGAATCGTCCGTGTCCTGTTTGTCTCGGCCGGGGGCAGGTTCCTTCCCAGCCCTGCGCAACGTGCAGCGGCACCGGCGAAGTGCGCACGCGCAAGAAGGTGCTCATCACCGTCCCGCCCGGTGTCGACACCGGATCGAAGATCAGGCTCAAGGGGCAGGGTGGCAAAGGCTCGTCAAACGGGCCTCCGGGGGATCTCCTTATCACGTTCAGTGTCCAGCCCGACAAGTTCTATCAGCGCCAGGGTCTTGACGTGATAGCGAACCTGCCCCTCAACATCGCGCAGGCGACGTTAGGCTCCAAGGTGAGCGTTAATACGCTCGACGGAAAAAAAGTGGTGATACGGATCCCGTCGGGCACTCCCTCGGGGAAGCGCTTCCGCGTCAGGGGGCATGGGATTCACAAGGGATCTCAGGTCGGGGACCTCATCGTCGAAGTGAAGATAGAGGCTCCCGACAAGCTCTCCGAGGAGCAGGAGCGGATAATGCGCGAGTTCGCGGCCGCAGGGGGAATGAAATATTAGCCCCGACATGAGAGCGTACGCAGCGACGTTCGCCGGCGCCTTTTTCAGCGCGCTGCTTTATTCGACCAAGCCGGACTCGGACCATCAGGCAATCCTGCACAGCGAGGCCCCTGCTGGCCATGACTCGACACGCGCTGGCGCCACGGCATCACCTGATTCCTTCTTCTATGACAGCGCGGTGGGACTCGAGCCACCGGCACCCGACACTCCCGCGGCGTTGCCAGCCAGCGCGTTGGACGTCGATGCGCTGCGCGCTCAGTCGCCCGTCGTGCCGGTTGCCGGCGTTGAGCCGAAAGACCTTCTCGACAGCTTCGACGACCGGCGCGGGGCTGCCCGGGAGCATAGAGCGATCGACATCATGGCGCCCCGCAATACGCCGGCGATCGCAGCGGTCGCCGGCACGATCGTCAAGCTCCACTCGAGCGTGGCTGGAGGACTCTCCATCTACATGAAGGACAGGTCGTCGCGATTCATGCTGATGTACGGCCACCTCGAGGGATACCGCCCCGGTCTTGCGGAGGGCGCGTCTGTGACTCGGGGTGAGACAATCGGATTCGTGGGGAGTTCGGGCAATGCGACTCCGTCAACCCCACATCTCCATTTTCAGGTGATGCGCAGCGACAACGCGAATGAGTGGTGGAAGGGCACGCCTATCAACCCGTTTCTCCTCTATCAAGCTGCCCGCTAGGCGCGGCAGGGGCAGCAGGGGCTGACGGAGTACCCGGTTCGGACGGAACAGCCGGCTCCGCTGGGACGGCTTCTGTCGGGGGTGGCGCATCGTTCTCGCGCAAAGCCTCGAACGCAGCTGCGAAAAGCATGAGACCGACGATCGCCAGCGCTGTTCGAAAAACCCTCGCTATGCGCCGGCGCCGCCGGAACGTCTTATCGGCAGCGTGTCCGGCGATCGTTTCCGGATCGGAGCTGGGCCCGAACTGATCGAGCGCCGCGCCAAGGCCGCGCTCGGCGGCCTGGATGTCGTGGACGATCGCGAGGCAACGCTCGCAACCCGCGTAGTGCATGGCCACGGGAGACCCCGGACGGATGTCGGAGAGCCGGCTCGTCGAAAGCCCCGTCAGGCACTCTGAGCATGTGATCACCGGTCAACCTCCTTCCACGCAGGATGCGTTTCGAGGATATGAGCGCGGATCGAAGCACGCGCCTTGAAGAGGTTTGCGCGCACCGCTCCTGGCCTTGCGCCGATGAGTTTTGCGACCTCGACCGGATCGTGACCCTGAAGGTCGACGAGATCGAAAACCTCGCGCTGCCGGGGCGGCAGCGTGACGAAAAAGTGATGGATGTATTCGGCAACCCGCTGGCGGTCGATACGCGCGCCCGGGTCAGTGGTGTAGACCGAAGCCAGTCCGGGAATCTCCGATTCAGTAAGCCACTTCCTGCGGTTCGCCTTGCGCTTGCGCGCGAGGGCGACATTCCGCGTTATGAGGTAGACCCAGCCCTCGAGCGCCACCTTGCCACGATACTGGTGAAGCCGCCGGTGAACGAGGACGAACGTTTCCTGCGTGATCTCCTCGGCGTCGTCGGCATCACGCGCAAACCTCAGCGCCCATCTGAACACCAGGGGATGCAGCGTGGCGACCAGGTCGGCGAACGCATCGTGATCGCCTTCCCGGGCGAGCTCGATGGTAGCGAGAAGAAACCCCGCGCGGTCCACGACCGAAGGCTTACGGGTCATTGCCAATTCGATTTCGTTCAGGGTATCCATCATCCTGACATAGTGATGTCAGCAGTCGCACGGGCGTTAACCCATGCGCCCGGTCAGTCACCCTGGCTCAGGCGGCGAGAATCGGAAGCGGCCTTCGGCGATCGTTCACCGAGGCCTCGATAAACCCTCCGCCGAGCACCTGCTCTCCGTCGTAGAGAACGACCGACTGGCCCGGAGTGATCGCGGCGACCGGCTCGTTGAGGGCGATCTCGATCTCATCGTCGTCCACACGGATGAGCTCGCCGGGCGCGAGCCGTGCGCGGTGCCTTATCCGAACACTTACGGCGGCCCCGACAAGCGGGCGATCGGAAAGCCAGTTCACCTCGCGTGCGACGATCCCCTTTCCCAGCAGCTGGTCACGTGTTCCGATGATGACCGCCCGATCCCCGGGACGGATGTCCACGACGTACATCGGCTCGGGATACCCGCCCGGCAGCCCGCGCCGCTGGCCGATCGTGTAGCCGGCATATCCAGCGTGTTCACCCGCGAGGCTGCCCGACGTCGTGAGTATCGGGCCCGGGACCAGCGCCGGGGCATCCGGAGCGAGCCGGGACCGCAGGATCTTCATGTAATCGCCGTCCGGCACGAAGCAGATCTCCTGGCTCTCAGGCTTGTCTGCAACGACTGAGAGTCCGAGACTCGTAGCGAGTGCTCGCGTCTCCGACTTGGTCGAGTCCCCCACCGGAAGGAGGATGCGTGTGAGCACTGAGCGGTCGATTCCCCACAGGAAATACGTCTGGTCCTTGTCGTCGTCGCGCCCGCGACGCAGCTCGCCGTCCGAGACCCGGGCGTAGTGGCCCGTCGCGATCCACTGCGCGTCGATCGAATCGGCCTTCGCCACGAGGTCTCTGAATTTTGTGAACGTGTTGCAGCGGACGCACGGGATCGGAGTCCGGCCGCGCGAATACTCAGCCACGAAGTCATCGATCACATCGTGCCCGAAACGCGTCTCGAGGTTTATCACGTAGTGCGGCACGCCGAGCTTCTCGCAAACCCGGCGGGCATCGTTGACGGAATCGAGTGAGCAGCAGGGACGATCAGGCACATCGTCGCCGTGACAGAAGAGCTTCATCGTCGCTCCCACGACATCATAGCCGCGCTCGACGAGGAGCGCCGCGGCGACAGAGGAATCGACTCCGCCGGACATCGCCACCAATACTCTTTCCTTCATTTCGGCGTCACCCGGCCGCTGTTGGCTGCCGGGCCTTCTGAACAAGGGCAGGAAATATCTCTATCACGCGATCGATGCAGGCATTCGTCGTGAGCGCACCGATGCTCATCCTTATTGCTGCGGTCGCAAGGTCTGGACGAACGCCGATCGCCTCGAGGACATGCGAGGGCGAGATGCTGCCGCTCTGACACGCCGAGCCGCCTGACGCCGCGATCCCCTTGAGGTCGAGCGCCATCAGCATCGACTCCGAGTCGGTCCCCGGCACCGATATGTTGAGCACGTGAGGCGCGCGAGCTGCCCCACGCGCATGGACAACTGCATCCGGCACGCGCTCGAGAATCCCCGCCTCGAGCCTGTCGCGCATCTGCCGCAGCCTCTCGCACTCCGTGTCGTGCTCGGCGATCGTAAGCTCGGCGGCTGTTGCAAGGGCAACCGCGTAGGCGACGTTTTCTGTACCCGGCCGGCGCCCGCGATCCTGCGATCCGCCGTGCATCAGCGGCTGTATGCCGGTCCCACGCCGGATGAACAGTGCGCCGATACCCTTCGGGGCTCCGATCTTGTGTCCGGAGATCGAGAGGAGATCGAACTCCTGCGTGGCGGCATCGATCTCGACTTTTCCGAACGCCTGTACGGCGTCGGTATGCATCACGGAACCGCGCTTCTTCGCCCGTGTCGCAAGCTCTGGCAGCTTCTGGATCGTCCCGATCTCGTTGTTGACCCACATGACCGAGCAGATGGCGACATCCCCCGTCACCAGCTCGTCGAAGGACTCATCCACCACGACACCGCACGAATCGACCTCCAGGAAGCGTTCCTCTGCTCCCTCGGCCGCTGCCTGGTGCACGGCGCCAAGTATTGCCTTGTGCTCGATGGGTGCTGTGACTACCGCGTTCCTGCCCGTGGCTCGCGCGTGACGCCAAACACCGAGGATCGCCAGGTTGTCCCCCTCGGTGCCACCTGACGTGAAGCATATCTCATCAGGGCGCGCCCCGAGGCACAGGGAGACCCTCTCGCGGGCCTCATCGAGCGCCGCACGGGCTTCACGGCCCCAGCGATGGGTGCTTGATGGATTCCCGAAGCGCGGGCCGAAAAACGGCTTCATCGCTTCGAAAACTTCCTCGCGAACGGGCGTGGTCGCGGCGTGGTCGAGATAGACCGGGTCAGGCCTCATACTATGAAAGTAAGAGGGTTTTCACGCCGGGCCTATCCCTTGAAGAACTTGCTCCTGACCGCCCAGAGGTCAGGGAAGAAGCGCTGCGAAACGGTGCGCTGGAGGTATTTCGAGCCGAGTGTGCCGCCTGTGCCCCCGGTCGTGGGTCCGATAATCCGCTCGACGAGCTGGACGTGCAGGAAACGCCACATCGAGAATCCCTGCTCGTATTCAAGAAGCCCTTCGGCGAGCATCTGCAATTCGGGGTGCTCTTCGCCCGAATAGATCTGCTCGAGCGTAACGCCCCGATGCTCGAGCAGCTGGTTGAACTGGTGCTGAAGCGGCGGGTTCTCGAGAGCCTCCTGAATCAGCGGCGGAATCGGGCCGTGTTCCTGGAGAACGTTGAGGAAGTGCTGGTCGCGGAGCCCCGATATCGCCTCGATCGCCCTGAACTGAACGCTCTGGGATCCGCTCGATGTGCCGAGATATCCCCTGAACTGCGCGAACCTCTGCGGCGGGAGTGTCTCGAGCGCGGTAAGCTGCGAGGTGACTATCCGGACGAGCGCGTTAACCCGCTTGAGCGAGGTGAGAGCGCCGAACGGTTCATGGCTCGAGAGCCTGGCGGAGAGCGCCCCGAGCTCGTGCAGGATGAGCTTGAACCACAGCTCACTCGCCTGGTGCACGATTATGAAGAGAAGCTCGTCGGGGTGTTCGGGCTCAGACTTCAGCCGCTGAAGTGACAGGAGCTCGTCAAGCGCGAGATACTTCGGGTATGTCAGCTCGTCGTCGTTCAAAATGTCGCGACCTCGAGCGCGGCGACGTCGTCGGCGCGCATGGTTTCAGTAGTGTAGAAGGGCTCGCCGTAGCGCGTCCGGATCAGTGACCCGTAATGCGCCGCCTGATGCCTGATTATGTCATAGAGCGGCTCGCCGTTGGGGAAAACCTCCCCTGCCTGGATCGCCTCGTCGAACTGCGACGAATAACATTTCACAGCCTCGAGTTTCTTCTCGAACACATCACTTATGTCGACGACGAAAGTCGGCTTGACGTTGTCCTCCCGGTACGCGAGGCAGTGGATGATCTTCCGTGGCCTGAAGACCGGGACATCGGGCTCGACTTTGCTCAGTCCCGCGACGAAACACGCATCGCGGATGAGCTGCGAGCTAACTGTATGATCGGGGTGCTTCCCTCGCATCGACGGGGCGATCACGACGGACGGCCTGAAACGGCGGATCGCCACCGCGAGGCGGGCACGCGTTTCTGGCGTGTTTGTGACGCCGCCGTCGGGAAGTCCAAGGGTTTCCCTTGCCGACAACCCCATCACCGCTGCCGCCCGCGACGCTTCCTCTCCGCGAATCTCCGCTGACCCTCGTGTTCCCAGCTCGCCGGCCGTAAGGTCGATCACCGCGGTAGTGCGCCCGAAGCTCGCTGCCCTGATAAGCGTGCCTGCACAGGTGAGCTCGACGTCGTCCCGGTGCGCGGCAATCGCAAGAATGTCTACTGTCGGCATTGCGGTGAATATATGGACTGGAGATGCCGCTTGTGTTCCGAACGGGTGACTACGCGGTCACTCGTGCCGCAATGCCTCGATCGGGTCAAGCCTCGCCGCCCTTTGCGCGGGAATCATCCCGAACACGATCCCGATTCCGACTGACACGCTGACTGCAACGAATGTCAGCATGATCGGAACGCCGGTATCGATGTTCATGAACGCGGTTATGACTCTGCCTAGCGCGAGCCCGACCGCGATGCCGATGATGCCGCCGATGCCGGTCAGTGTCGCTGCTTCAACGAGGAACTGGAGGAGTATCTCGCGCCGCGTCGCGCCCATTGCCTTTCGCACGCCTATCTCCCGGGTCCTGCTCGTGACCGACACCATCATTATCGCCATTACACCGATTCCGCCGACCATCAAACCGACGCTCGACAGCACGATCATCACAAGGAAGAACACTCCGGTGATCTTGTTGAACGTGTCGAGTATCTGGTCCTGCGTTATCATGTCGAACGAATTCCTGTCAGCCGGCCTGAGCCCCCTGTGTTCGCGCATTGCAACTGTTACGGCCTCCTGCGCATCCGGAGTCGTAACTCCTGCCCTCGGCTTCACCGCGATGTAAACGGCATTCGTCTTGTCGAGGGTGAACTGCTGGTCGAGCATGAGGTAGGGAACAACCGCGCCGGTCGCCTGGCCGGGGGGCTCGAAGATGTTCGATGCTTTCTGGTAAAGCCCGATGACCTGAGCCGGGCGCCCTCCGACCTGAACCCGCTTGTCGATTATCGTCTCGCCGCCTAAGATGCGCCGCGCTGCATCCTCCTCGAGCACGGCGACAGACGCGCCGCTCGACATCTCCGCGGGTGTGAACCAGCGGCCATCGACAAGATCTCCGCCGTAGATCTCCGGAAACCCGTCGTCGGCACCGAAGATTATGAGGTTCTGGGTGCGGACGCCCTTGTATTCGAGCCTGCCCTGGGCCTGGCCCCATATCGACGCGTATCCGATCTCCGGCAGGGATTTGATCAGCCGGGCCTCGCCCGACGTAAGATCGGGCCTGATGCGGATCCACGCCGGCGGGTTGTTCGGATCGATCGGGGTCTGCGAGAATGCCTTTACGACGTAGAAAGTCGTCGGGCCGGCTATCTCTATCGTGCTGACGATCTGCTGCTTGATTCCCTGGACGATCGCCGCCATCGCCATGACCGTCGACACGCCCATCACGACGCCGAGAATCGTCAGTCCCGACCTGAGCTTGTTCGCTCTCAGAGTGTCGATCGCGACTGCGACATTGTTGCGCACGTGATCGGCGAGCACTATTCCTGCCTCAGCGCGGCGATCGGATCGAGACGCGCGGCGCGCGATGCCGGGTAAACGCCGAACAGCACCCCGACTCCCGCGCCGAGCGAAAGGGCGAGCATCACCGACCACGTCGTTACCTTTGCGGGAAGCGGAGACAGGAATGCAACGAGCTGCGCCATGCCCCAGCCCGCTGCCACTCCCATGAGCCCACCGACACTGGCAAGCACGATCGCTTCAACGAGAAACTGCCGTCGAATGTCACGCGATCTTGCCCCGAGCGCCTTTCGCACACCGATCTCGCGAGTCCTCTCGCCGACCGACATCAGCATGATATTCATTATGACGATTCCGCCGACAACGATCCCGATCCCGACGATTGCCGGAATCACCGAGAAAAGCACGCGGGTGAGATTCTTCCAGAAGTCGATCAGCGCATCTGCTGTCTCGATCGAGTAGTCGCTTTCCTGACCCGGCTTGAGACGGTGCGCTGTCCTCATCGCGCCATCTGCAAGCGCCATCCCCTCGGCGACTTCCTCCGCCGCTGCCATCTTGACGGAGATTGTCGTGGTCCGGCGGCGGCCAAACAGAGACTCGAAGGTCGTGATCGGCAGAAGAACGAAGCCGTCGAACGACTGTCCGAGCATTCGCCCTTTCTTTTCGATGACACCGACTACCGTGTACGTTGCCGTGAGTACGCGTATCAGCTTCCCCAGCGGATCGACGTTCTCGAAGAGCTTCTCGGCTACATCCGCCCCGATTACTGCCACTGCCTGCCGCTGTCTCACATCGACGTCAGTCAGGGGTCGTCCCGAGGCGAACTTATAGTCCTGAACGACCTGATAGGGCGGCGTGACACCAAAAATCGCGACCGAGCCAATGGTGCGCGTCGACCAGCGCACATCGGCTGTGGGGGCGGGGAAACCGCTCTGAAGGCTTATCGCCGCTGCCTGGGGGACGGCTTCGATGACCGCCCTTGCATCGGCTTCAGTGATCCGCGGCCGGCGCTGCACGCGGCGCATCATCTCGTCGTCGAACAGCCCTATCTGAATCGGCGTGCGGCGAACCTGAAACGTGTTCTGGCCGACAATCGCTCCCGCGAGGTTGTCGGATACGTACGAGTTCATTCCCTGGATTATTGCCACGACCGCGACGAGGAACGTCACGGACACGATTATCCCGAGGAGAGTGAAGAATGATCTGAGCTTGTTCTGGCGAAGCTGCTGGAAAGCAGTAATGATGACGTCCGCGAATGTCATTTCGCGGATGCCTGCAGGTCACTCGTAGCGCAACGCTTCCACTGGATCCAGGCGGGACGCGCGCGCGGCGGGGAGCATTCCAAATACGATGCCGGTGACAGCGCTGACTCCAAGTGCCGCGATGATTGCCATCACCGGCGTGGACGCCGGAACGGGCGTGAATTTGTTGACAAGAAAAGCGACGGCAGAGCCGGCAGCCAGCCCGATCGACGCTCCGACGCATGTCAACGTAGCCGCCTCCACGAGGAACTGCCAGAGAATCGTCTTCCGGGTCGCGCCGAGCGCCTTCCGAACGCCAATCTCACGGGTTCTCTCGGTGACGCTGATCATCATTATTGCGATTACGCCCACTCCCCCGACCATCAGCCCGACAGCCGACAGCGCAATCATGATGACGAAGAATACGCCGAAGAATCCGTCGTAGATCTCCATCAGCCCGTCTGACGTGACGATCGCAAAGTTGTCGGGTGCGCTCGGCCGAAGGCCGCGATGGCCCCTCATCATTGCCGTGACGGCATCGATCGCCTCATCCCGGGGGACAGCAGTGTGAGGGCGGATCGTGAGGTCGAGCCGGGGGAGCCTGAAGCCAAGATGCCGCCTGCCGGCTTCGATCGGAATTATCGCCTTGGGATCGGTGCCGGAAGTCGAGGACGATGGCTTTCCGAGAAAGCTTCCCTTGTTGTAGTGGATGCCTATCACCTTGAACGGCTTCCCGTCGATATCGATCATCTTGTCGAGCGGATCAGACTCGCCGAAGAGCCGCTTCGCCATCTCCTCGTTCACGACGACAATGTTCGAGCCAGTCGTATTCTCGGCGTAGGTGAAATCCCGGCCGACAGTGATGTCACCTCCGTCCGCCGCGAGCCACCCCGCGGAGTAACCGTCGAGGCCACCGCGCCTCACTTCCTTGTCCTTGTAGGTGAACTTGGCCCCGGTGCCGACGTGCGCCGTAACTGCCGCGATCTCGGGAAGGGAAGCGATCCGGCGGGCTTCGTCCATTGTTATCGACGGGTTCCTTCTCCATGGGCAGGTTTCGTCGGTTCCGTCACAGATCTGTGCGAGACTCACCGGCCGCCGGTACATGTAGAAGCTCGTCGGGCCGGCGGACTCGAGATCCTTCGCGACGCTTGCATTGATCCCGTGCACAGCTGCCGAGAGCGTCACGACGACGAAGACGCCGACGGCTACGCCGAGAATGGTAAGAGCAGCGCGAACCTTGTTCGCCCTTATCGCGTCGAACGCAATGCCGACGCCCTCGGTGAGGTTGAAGATCCAGGTTGAGAAACCCATCTACTCGGACCTCAGCGCCAGAATTGGGTCGAGCCTCGATGCCCGGCTCGCCGGATATATGCCGGAGATGATTCCAACGCCGGCGCCGACGATCACGCCGGCGATTATCGACCATGGCGCGACAGTCGCCGGCAGGGGAGACACCGCGGCTATGAATTGCGCGAGGAGAATCCCGGTCCCGATGCCGATGATGGCGCCGACAGTGCTCAGCGTTGCCGCCTCGACGAGGAATTGCGACATGATGTCGCGCCTTCGTGCACCAAGTGCCTTGCGGATTCCGATCTCGCGGGTGCGCTCGGCGACCGCGACGAGCATGATGTTCATGATCACGATGGCGCCGACGATGAGCCCGATCGCGGGAAGGATGATGCCCGCGATGACCAGCTTGCTCTTGATGTCGTTCCAGAACCTGAGCGCGGATTCCGAAGTCTCGAGCGCGAAGTTGTCCGGCTGTGACGCGCGCAGCCCGCGTCGGCCGCGCATGATCTGCCTGATTGTCTCCTGGGCCTCGACCATGTCACCGTCGCCGGGAATCTTGATCTTCAGCGCATCGATCACCTGCGGACGATTCACGACGTGCCTGAGCGGCGACCGGTATGGTGCGATCGCGAAGCGGTCAAGCGAAAGCCCGAAGATGCTCCCCTGCGATTCAGCCACGCCCACCACTGTGTAGGGCAGGCCGGCTACCCTCAGCTGGCGGCCGATCGGATCGAGGTTGGGGAAATACCGGTCAGCCAGATCCTTGCCGATCACGACTACCGGACTGCCCAGCGCCATTTCCTGGGCCGTGATGAGCCGGCCCCGGTCGACGTTCATCTCGCGGATCTTGAAGTAGTCGCCCTCGACTGCCCAGGCCTCGAGATTCGCCGGGCGCGCCCACTGCGACGAGATCGGAACGTTGTCATAACCTTCTGCAGACCACAGGGTACCCGGAGGCAGCGCCGCCATCACCGGCTCGACATCAGTGATGCGGATGCGTGGCCACCGCTGCATCGCGCGCCATTCCTCCTCGCTCATGTCGCCGAAATCGGCGTTCCTTTTCAGGCTTATCGTGTTGACGCCGACGAGCTTGCCAACGAAGTCGTGCTCCATGTAGCTCGACATCCCCTCGACTATCGAGACGACGGCGATGAGGAACATGACCCCGATTACCACACCGAGGAGCGTGAAGAAGCTCTTGAGCTTCTGCACGCGAATCTGCGCCAGCGCGAGCCGTATGGCGTCGAAGAAGGGCATTACCTGGCTGGACTGGAGCCCGGCACCGTGACCTGCATCTTCTCGGCGAAGCGCTCGCGCCGGTCGTCACTCTCGATCATCCCGTCGCGAAGAACTATCACCCGACGCGCATGCGCAGCGATATCGGGCTCGTGCGTGACCATGATCACCGTCTGGCCTGCAGCTGCAAGCTCCTCGAACACCCGCATGATCTCCTCCGACGTGCTCGAGTCGAGATTTCCGGTCGGCTCATCGGCGAGAAGAATCGCGGGATTGTTGACGAGTGCCCGCGCGATTGCGACACGCTGCCGCTGGCCGCCCGAGAGCTCGTTTGGTCTGTGCATGATCCTGTCGCCAAGCTGCACGCGCTCGAGCGCCCCGATCGCACGCTTCCGCCGCTCGTCGGACGACACCCCGGCGTAAACCAGTGGAAGCTCGACGTTGTGGAGCGCCGTCGCGCGGGGAAGCAGATTGAACGTCTGGAAAACGAAACCGATCTCGCGGTTGCGAACTCTCGCCAGCTCGTCGTCGGACATCGAGGACACAAGATTGCCGCTCAGCCAGTATTCACCGGCATCGGGAGTGTCGAGGCAGCCGATCAGGTTCATGAGAGTCGACTTACCCGACCCCGACGGCCCCATTATGGCGACGTACTCGTTGCGGCGGATCGCTACATCCACGCCGCGCAGTGCGCGCACGATTTCACCGCCCATGTCGTACTCGCGCTTGATGCCGCGCGTGACGATCACCCAGTCCTTTTCCGGTGCCTCCCCGGCGCTCTGCGTGACCGCCTGTCGCTCGGCGGTAACGCTGAGGGGAACTTCTTCGGTCGTCTGCATTACGTCTTCTTTGCCTCGCTTGACTTCTTCGTCTCAGGCGCGCTGCTCTTCACGCGCGCTCCATCCTTGAGCTCGCGAATAGCCTGATAGGTTCCGCCGACGATGCGATCTTTCTCGTTTAGACCAGAGATCACCTCGAAGTACCTCTCGCCGGCTATACCCACCTTTACGGGCTTGAAGGTCACTTTGTTGTCGGCGTCGACAACGAAGACGCCCTCGATGTCCCGCTTGCCGACCTGTGTCGTGGGCGCGGCCTTGGCAAGCGTGACTGCTCCGCTATCGCGCTTGGCCAGCGAATCCTCACGCACCGTCAGCGCGATGATCGGAATCGACAGCGCAGCCTGGCGGGTGTCCGTGATGATCTTCGCTGTGGCCGAGAAGTCGGGACGAGTCGTCGGCGGAGCATTGAGGAGTCTTATCGTCACCTCATAGTCGATCGCCTGGTCGGCGGGGTTCGCTCCACCCCCCCCGACTGCCCTGATCGAGCTGTTCGAGATTTCCGACACGCGGCCGATGAACGTCGTATCGGGGAAAGCGTCGATCTGCACGACAGTGGAGTCGCCGATCGTGATGCGCGAGACGTCGGTCTCGTCGACCTTCACCTTCGTCTCGAGCACGCTCATGTCACTGATCGTGAGGAGCGTCGCCGCATCCTTGTTGAGCGTTCCCATGATCGCAGTCTCGCCCTCGCGCACGTTGAGGCGCGTCACCCGGCCGCTCATCGGGGCATAGATGGT
>JBPPMU010000396.1:0-10693 GCA_051306215.1 Gemmatimonadaceae bacterium
ACAGGAGGCAGCGGGTGGCGACTCTCCCACTCGTGATACGCGCGGATGCCGAACGCCCCGGCGGCGAGCGTTCCGAAAAAATGGGGAGCCATCTCGAACTTGCCGCCCAATATGAACAGCACGAACATGAACGAAAAAAACGCGACAGGTCCTGCCGCCTCGTAGAGCCATTTCGGCTCGGCAGGCTCAGTCGTGCGCGTTCGCGAGTACCACTTCTCGCCCCACTCGACAAGAGGATCGATGATGCGGGAGAGCCGCGTCGGTCGCAGCCGTGCCTTTATTCTGTCAGAGGCAGCACCTCCTGACAGCGTCTGTGCTTTGGAGCCGGACTCGCGGGTAAGCGGGCGCATGAGTGCCATCATAATACACCGGGATCGACCGTCAACGGCTCCGGAAATGCCTTAGATTTAGACCAGCCTGCCGACCGCTGAAAGCGCATGCGGCAGTGGCTCAGAGCACAACAGGCCTGCGTTCGCACGGCCAGTTCAGAGAAAGACAAAATGACAAATCCGAACTCTTTCGGAAGCCGGTCAACGCTCGAGGCCGGGGGGCGACAGTACACCATCTACCGCCTCGATTCGCTCGATTCAGCCTCGGGCGGCAAAGCTTCCTCACTTCCCGTCAGCCTCAAGATCCTCCTCGAAAACCTCCTCCGTAACGAGGATGGAAAATTCGTCAAGCGCGAGGACATCGAGGCGCTCGCCAGCTGGGACGTCAAGGGAAAAGGTGAAAAGGAGATAGCCTTCCGCACCGCCCGCGTCCTGCTCCAGGACTTCACCGGCGTTCCCGCAGTCGTCGATCTCGCCGCGATGCGCGATGCACTGGCCCGGCTTGGCGGCGACCCGGCGAAGATCAATCCGCTACAGCCGGTTGACCTGGTTATCGACCACTCTGTTCAGGTCGACGAATACGGATCCGACGCCGCGTTCCTGATCAACGCGAACCTCGAGTTCGACAGGAACCAGGAGCGCTACGCATTCCTGCGGTGGGGACAGAACTCGTTCGAGAACTTCCGGGTCGTCCCGCCAGATACAGGAATCGTTCACCAGATAAATCTCGAGTATCTCGCGCAGGCGGTCTTCACGAACACCGTCGGCGGTGAAACGACCGCCTACCCCGACTCCCTCGTCGGCACCGACTCACACACGACGATGATCAACGGGCTTGGCGTGCTCGGCTGGGGCGTCGGCGGGATCGAGGCAGAGGCGGCGATGCTCGGACAGCCTGTATCGATGCTGATTCCCGAGGTTGTCGGATTCAAGCTCCACGGCAAGCTGCCGCCTGGCGCCACCGCGACCGACCTCGTTCTCACTGTCACCCAGATGCTCCGCCAGAAGAAAGTCGTCGGGAAATTCGTCGAGTTCTACGGGGCCGGATTGTCGTCACTGTCACTCGCCGACCGCGCGACGATCGGCAACATGGCACCCGAGTACGGCGCCACGATGGGTTTCTTCCCGATCGATGCAGAGACGCTCAAGTATCTCCGCTTCACGGGGCGCGACGAGCAGCAGGTCGAGCTGGTCGAGGCCTACACGAAGGCGCAGGGACTCTTCAGGACCGACGACTCGCCCGACCCTGTCTTCAGCGACACGATCGAGCTCGACCTCGGCACGATCGAGCCAAGCCTTGCCGGGCCGAAGCGCCCGCAGGACCGCGTTCCGCTCAAGCTGGCCAAGAGAATGTTCAGGGAAGCACTCGCGGCCGACCTCGAGAGGACAGGGACGGTGGCCGGAATCGCCGCCGCGAAGCAGGCGATGTCTGTCGCCGCCTCACCACAGCTTTCGCCCTCAGCCGTCGCGACATCACACGCCGAACAGGCGGGTGAGAACTCGGCGGTCAAGGTGACGATGCGCGGTGAGACGTTCGGGTTGCGCCACGGCTCGGTCGTGATCGCCGCGATAACCAGCTGTACAAACACTTCGAACCCCAGCGTGATGCTCGCCGCGGGCCTGCTTGCAAAGAATGCGGTGGCGAAGGGGCTCGCGACGAAGCCCTGGGTCAAGACGAGCCTGGCTCCTGGCTCGAAAGTCGTGCAGGACTACTTCACCGCTGCCGGTGTGCTTCCGTCGCTCGAGACGCTTGGTTTCCACATAGTCGGCTTCGGATGCACGACATGCATCGGAAACTCCGGTCCGCTCCCGCAGCCGATCGCTGATGCGATAGAGGAGCACAAGCTAGTCGCTGCCGCCGTACTCTCTGGCAATCGGAATTTCGAGGGACGGATAAATCCACTCACGCGGTTCAATTATCTCGCATCGCCGCCACTCGTCGTCGCATACGCGCTCGCCGGAAACATGGACATCGACTTCAACACGGAGCCCATCGGCATCGGCACCGACGGACCGGTGTTCCTGCGCGATATCTGGCCCGCGCCGAAGGATGTCGAGGACGAGATTCTCCGGTCGGTGAAGGCGGAGATGTTCAAGAATCAGTACGCGAACGTTTTCGACGGTGACGAGAACTGGCGCAGCCTGCCGGTGCCCGAAGGGGACCTGTACGACTGGGTCGCGGACTCGACATACGTCAAGAACCCGCCGTTCTTCGACGGGATGACGATCACGCCGCCTGGCGTGCGCCCGGTACGTGAAGCACGGGTGCTCGCAAAACTTGGCGACTCGATAACCACCGATCACATCTCGCCGGCCGGGTCGATTCCCGCTGCGAGCCCGGCCGGAAAGTGGCTGATAGCGCACGGCGTCAACACGTCAGCATTCAACTCGTACGGCGCGCGCCGCGGGAATCACGAGGTGATGATGCGCGGGACATTCGCGAACATCCGCCTGCGAAACGAGCTGGCACCGGAAACCGAAGGCGGCTGGACCGCAGTGTCGCCCGGCGGGGATCCGGTTCCGATCTACGACGCATCGATGGAATACCAGCGCCAGGGTGTGCCCCTGGTGATCATCGCCGGGAAAGAATACGGGACCGGGTCGTCACGCGACTGGGCGGCGAAGGGAACACTTCTTCTCGGAGTCCGCGCGGTGATAGCCGAGTCGTTCGAGAGAATTCACCGGTCGAATCTCGTGGGGATGGGAGTGCTGCCGCTCGAGTTCATGCCCGGTGACACGCGCGAAACGCTGAAGCTCAGCGGCTTCGAGACATTCGACATAACCGGAATGTCCGACGACATGAAGCCGCATTCCGCGTTGACAGTCCGCGCGACTGCCGATGATGGCACCGTGACGGAATTCCAGGCCGTGTCGCGCATCGACACGCCTGAAGAGATGAGCTACTACAGGCACGGCGGGATACTTCAGTACGTGCTCAGGCAGCTCGTAGGCTAGCGCAGCTGGATCGCCAGACTGCATGAAGCCGTGCAGTCCGGCCGCCTGTCAGCCCTGACCCGCCGCTCCCTTCTTGCCGAACTTCAGGCGCGGGATCGCATCCTTGATCTGCTCGTTCACTTCTTTCTCCATCTGCTGTGGATCGAGCGGCTTGAGCATCTCCTTCAGGTCGGGATCGTTGCCGAGGGTGTGACCCATTCTCGTGTAGAGGCCGGCAACGAGGTGGAGGGTTTTCGTGACCTCCTCCTCGATTCGGAGGTTGACCTGAAGCGTCAGCTCCTCGCGAAGCTCACCGATTCGCGATTCCCGCCCCTGAGTCATGAGAACGAATATCGACAGGAAAATCGCCTCGAGCGAGACGACCATGGTCAGCAGGCCGAACGGGAACGGATCGAATTTCGGCACCGGGAGGAACGGCGAATTCCACAGCAGCCACGCCGCGAACCACGTGATGTGGAAGAGGAAAAACCAGGTGGAGCTTGCCAGGCTGGTGAGCCAGTTCGCCGCCACCTGCATCCTCGTCTGCTCTCCGGAATGCTGTGCCTTGATGGCCCGGAAAACGCTGTGTGCGCGGCGGCTGCGCCGCAAGCTGCGCCGGTCGACTCCGGTGGGAAGGGGAGTTCCCCCGGAGGTCATCACCATTTCGTTCGGGGGTGGTGTTTTCTTGTCGCCGGTTTCAGTCATCGCCATTCCGGGAACGGAGTCAGCGCGGGGGCCCAGCCCACTTCCTGTGTCAGGATAAACGTATCAGCTTTCGAAACATCATGAATACAACCGTGAAGGTCGGGCTCATCCAGGAAGCTGTAACTGATGACGCGAACGCAAATGTCGAGCGCGCGGCCGAGCGGGTGCGCGAGGCGGCCGGCCGGGGTGCGCAGATAATCTGCCTCCAGGAGCTCTTCAACGCCCCCTATTTCTGCAAGGCGCAGAAATCCGAGCGCTTCGACCTTGCCGAGCCGATCCCGGGTCCGGCGGTGGAACGAATGCAGAAGCTTTCGCAGGAGCTCGGAGTCGTCCTCATCGTGCCGGTCTTCGAGAGGCAGGCGGCCGGCGTCTACCGCAACTCAGCCGCGGTCGTCGATGCTGACGGGTCGTTGCTCGGCGTCTATCGCAAAATGCACATTCCCGACGATCCGCTTTTCTATGAGAAGTACTATTTCGCCCCTGGCGAATCCAACGTCTCGTTTGACGACGACCACAAGGGAGTGAGCGGGTTCAGGGTGTGGAAGACGAAGTATGCGAAGATCGGAGTGCTCATCTGCTGGGACCAGTGGTACCCGGAAGCTGCGCGAATCACGGCGCTACTCGGGGCAGAGATAATTTTCTATCCTACGGCGATCGGCTGGCATCCTTCGGAGAAGAATGAGTTCGGGCAGTCCCAGCTGGAGGCATGGCAGATCGCCCAACGGGCTCACGCGATAGCCAACGGTGTTTTCGTCGCATCGCCGAACCGGGTTGGGCACGAGGATGAGGAGGGCACCGACGGAATTGAATTTTTCGGGCACTCGTTCGTGTCCGACCCGTTCGGCCGCAAGCTGGCAGAGGCAGGCACGGATCCGGAAGTGCTCGTTGTCGACTGCGACAGACGGCTGATCGAAGACACTCGGCGGAACTGGCCATTCCTGCGCGACAGGCGGATAGACGCGTACGGACCTATTCTAAAGAGATATATCGGGTAAAAAGAGACGCAGAGAGGCCTTCGGCCTACGCAGAGGCGCAGAACAAGCCACCACGGATCTTGAAGTAAAAAACCCAGAAGTTGATCCGCCCGATCCGCCCAAATCCGCCCTCCCCATGGGTTTTCACATGCTGACCTCACAACAATAGCGGAACACCCGCAGAGCCTAAGAGACATAATCCGCAGCGAATGACAACGACTGGTGCGCAGAGGATGATGCCGGCGGAGTGGGAGCGGCACGACGCGACGTGGATCGCTTGGCCGCATCATGAGCCTGACTGGCCCGGGAAGCTCGGCGCGATTCCGTGGGTTTACGCGGAGATTGTGCGCGCGCTTCACACGCGCGAGCGTGTTGAGATACTCTGCCACGACGAGGTCGTGCGGGAGTCAGCGCAGGTCATGCTGGCGTCGGCCGGCGTTGCAGCTGACGGGTACCGGCTCCACATAGTGCCGAACGACCGCGTGTGGCTCCGGGATTCGGCACCGACATTCGTCTGGAGCGATGGCGCGGTCGAGCTCATGAACTGGCGGTTCAACGGCTGGGCCAAGTATGAGAACCATGCGCGCGACGAGAAGGTCGGCGAGGCAGTCGCGCGGATCACGGGATTGCCGCGCGTCGTGCCGACGCGATCCGACGGGTCGTGGCTCGTGCTCGAGGGCGGCGGCATCGAAACGGATGGAGCGGGAACACTGCTCGTCACGGAGGAATGGCTCCTCAGCGATGTGCAGGTAAGAAATCCGGGGATGGGCCGCAGCGCATATGAGAAGGCGTTCAGCGATTATCTCGGAATCACGAATACCATATGGCTGGGCGAGGGGTGCGTCGGCGACGACACTCACGGGCACATAGACGATATTGCCCGCTTCTGCTCGCCCGGAGTCGTCCTGCTCGCATTCGAGGAGGATCCTGCAGACGAGAACCACCGTGGGTCTGCCGACAATCTCCGGAGACTCGAGACCGCGGGGCAGCGTGTGGTGAAGCTTCCCTATCCGCGCCCGCTGGTGATGGAAGGGCAACGGCTCCCGGCGAGTTACGCGAACTTCTACATCGCGAACGGCCTGGTGATCGTCCCGACATTCAACGATCCGTCGGACCGCCTCGCACTCGAGATAATCGCCGGCGAATTCCGGGGTCGCCAGGTGGTGGGAATCCACGCTGTTGACCTCGTGTGGGGGTTCGGCACTCTTCATTGCCTCTCTCAGCAGCAGCCGGCACCTCCGGGGAACGATTCTCGCTAACCTGAGGCCGCATGAAGATCACCCTCATCGCCGAAGATGGAATCAGGCTCGAGCCGATCCCCGGGCCGATGACGATCGAGGCCGAATCAGGAGACCAGCTTTATTCGCCGTTTCACATGCTTGCGAGTGGTCTCGCGTTCTGCACTTACTCGGTGCTCGCATCGTGGGCCACAAATGCGAAGCTCGGCTCTGACGACATAACTATCGATGTCCGGTGGGAATTCGCTGAGGATCCTCACAGGGTCGGCTCGATTGACATGACGATCGACTGGCCGTCACTCCCGCCACAGCGGCAGAACGCCGCTACGAGAGTCGCCGAGCTTTGCGCGATTCACGGAACGCTGACTCACTCGCCTTCGGTAACCACGACGGTTGCTGCTTCAGCCGCTCCTGAAAGCGCAGCGGTCGGATCGTGACAACGGTCCCCGTAGTGAGGTTCACGATCAAAGGCCAGGACGCCCCGGAAGACGCTCCGACCCACGGCGCGGAGGGTCGCCCGTATACCGTTGTTTATGACGGCTTCTGCAACGTGTGCAAGCGACTCGTGCACTTGCTGAGCAAGTGGGACAGGAGGCATGAGCTTGAAGTTCTGCCTTCGCAGACGCCGGGTCTTCACGCGCGTTATCCGTGGATTCCCGCACGCGCCTACCTGGAGTCGGTGCAGGTGATTGAGAATAGAACGGGGCGCACGTCGCAGGGAGCTGCTGCACTCGAGCGCCTTCTCGACGTTCTCCCCAAGGGAAAACTACTCTCTTGGGTCTTCTCAATTCCATTCGTGCGACCAATCGCCGAAAAGATCTACCGCTGGTTTGCGCGCAACAGGTATAAGCTCGGCTGTGGTGAGCACTGCCAGCTGCGCGAGCCGGTTCTCGACTTCAGGGAGTGAGCTGGCCCCCGCCTGCAGCGTCTACGCGTTTCCTCTCCATCACCAGGTCGCGCAGCCAGTCTTCGATACGATCAGTCTGGTTTTCGTCGAGAGCTTCCTCATTCTCCTGAATCCCGGCCGGGGCCGAGCCGCCGCTCGCATCGATCATTCTCATGATCACGCTTTCCCATGTGCGAGTCTGCATCGAGTCGCCGATCGCCTTCATGGCGAACCAGTCGGCGATGTTGGCGGGCCGGTCGTAGACCTGGACCTCGAATCGGACCTTGTCGCCGCGCTGTTCCGAAAGGAATCTCACTCCGCCGGCGAGCGGATGGCCTTCGAGTGTGACAAGCGTCGCCTTTATCGGAGTCACCTCCTGCGCCCGCACCTGAATATTCCCGCGAAGCGGCAGCGACATGGTGATCGTCGCGCCGGGCTCGAGAGCCGTGCTGGTGCCGGGTTCGGTTCTGGCATCGACGATTCCGGGCGTCGCTTCGTTGAAATCCCGGCGGAATCGCTCGAATAACTCTTCAGGTGACAGGCGGCTGCCGCTGATGTCCGCCCATATCCGCTTTCTCTTGAGCGAGCCGACACCTGCATCGTCAGGAAGCTGCTCGGGCTGCCCGTCGGCAAGTTTTTTCAAGCCTTCCTCCAGCGTTGTCGGTTGAATCCTGAACACAGCAGTGAGCGCGTTACCGCCCGGCATCCGGATCATGTTGCCTTCCCGGAGCATCGTCAACTGGCTCTCATTCACTGGAAGCTCCATGCCGACCACTCCGCCGATTGCCGTGCCCGCGCTGGCGACGAATCCCGGAACTGAAATGCGTATCGGATTGCGGCCGGTTATCGACGAAAACCTGTCCAGCAGTCCGTTCGTCGAGATTTCTTCTTCCCCCGCGAGCTCGAGTGTGCGGCCGTGCAGGTCTGTTCGCTCAGCCGCGCTGGCAATCGCTTTCGACAGGTCGTCGACCCACAGTGGCTGGAAAAGGTCGTCGCCACCATCGATCACCGGGATCACAGGCAGCGTCCTCACCAGCTTGAGCAGAAGCGACACGACTTCATCACCAGGGCCGTAGACGTTCCCCGGCCTCAGGATTATCCATCCGCCTCGGAACTTCCTGACCGCGTCCTCCCCTCTTCTCTTTGAAGCGTGATATGGCGACTCGCCCTGCCCGGCGCCGAGTGACGAGAGGAAGATGAATCTTCCCACTCCGGCGCGCTCGGCTTCGGCAATCATGTTTTCGGTGCCCTCGACGTTCACGCTGTCGAATGTCACATCAGGCGGCGACTCGGAGACGATGCCTGCAACGTGAAGGACGAGGTCACAGCCGTCGGCGCTGCCGGTGATCCCGGCGCGATCAGTGACGCTCGCCGGCCACGGCTCGACTTCGGTATCCCATTGCTCGACGTCTGCCAGAGCGTGCCTGCTGAGCAGTCTCACGCTGTGGCCGCACCGGACCAGCTCACTCACAGTGCCCGCGCCTACAACGCCCGTCCCCCCAGTAACGAGAATCTGCACGCCCCGGTTCCTCCATCAGGTTCCGGCTAGTCAAGGCAGTTTAGGTGCCAGGCGGATGCCCTCCGGGGTCGCGCGTCGAGCGCCGGAACCGGGCGGCTCTTCAGCCGCCGCGGCTGGAAAAAGAGCGTGCCGAGTGACCCCGGGGCGACAATCTCGTCAAATGGACGGGCAGGCATGCCAGTCTGTCCCCCTGGAGAACAACTTGAGATCGATCTCACTCGTTTTCTTCCTGTCCGTGCTGGGTGGATGCAGCAGCGGACCGGAGACTTTTCTCGTCGGCGCAGCCGGTCCCTTCAAGGAGGGATACGGGGTAATGACGCGCCGGGGAATCGACCTCGCTGTCGATGAAATAAACCGCAACGGCGGGATCAACGGAAAGAAGCTCGAAATACTCGCGCGCGACGACGAGGCGGATGGGACGCGCGCCGCCGCGATCGCGCACGAATTCGTCTCGAACCAGCGGGTGATGGCGGTGATTGGTCACGTGAACTCGGGCGCAATGATGGCAGCCGCCCGGATCTACGACGGCCAGCTCGCGGCAGTTGCCACCACCGCGTCGTCGCCGGATCTGACTGGCGTCTCGAGATGGACATTCAGGGTGATCTCGAGTGACTCGCTGAACGGAGTGATCCTCGCCGGGTTCGCTTCGATGATCGGCGGCAACGCGCCGCAGTTCAAGCATGCGTCGGTGCTTTACGAGAACGATTCATATGGAAGGGGGCTCGCCGACGCCTTCCGCAAGTCGTTCAAGGGCAAGGTCGTGAGCTTCGACCCGATATCCGAGAAGCTCGATGCCGAGCCCTTCGTGTCGTACCTGAGAATGCGCCAGCCCGGAATCGTTTTCGTCGCAGGCCGGGAAGAGTCCGCACTTCGCATTCTCCGCGAAGCCCGCCGCCAGGGGATACAGGCAATCTTTCTCGGAGGTGACGGGTGGCAGGGCATCGTCACCGACACCGCCGCTTCGACCGGCGCCTACGTGGGCACCTCCTTCAATGCTGCGTCACGCACCCCGAACGTGCAGCGATTCGTCGCGGCTTTCGAGGAAAAGTACGGTACGAAGCCTGACGCATTCGCGGCGCTTGCTTACGACGCCACCCGGCTCATCGCCCAGGCGCTCATCGAGAAGGGCAGAGACCGCCTGGCCGTTCGCGACTATCTGGCCTCATTGAACGCCAGTGATCCGTTCGATGGCGTGACAGGTCCGGTCTATTTCGATTCGCAGGGAGATCCCATCGGGATGGGGTTCCACGTTGCCCAGGCAATGTCGGGCACCCTCGTTTCGGGAGGCGGCTCCGCAGCAGCGCTTCCGACGGTCATTGCAGGCGCAGGTGAACACAGATGATCGGCAACACCGCCCCACAGACAATCCGCCGACTCCTCGCACTCGGATTCTCAGTCCTGATATTCCTGCTCGTGGTCGCAGGATTTGTCGGCTGGGTGTCGATCGTGACGATCTCCGACCAGGTGGAAAGCACCTTAACGCACGCCAACGCCGTCGCGCAGCAGTCGGCGAGGTTCTCGCACGTCATAACGCAGGAAGTCCAGGCGGCGACGAGTTATCTCAACGACGGCGATCCGGTTGCCGAGGCCGAGTTCCGGCGGCTTGGACTTGAAGCGCACGGTCTGCACAGAACGTTTACCTCGAGGCGGAGCGATCTCGCGGGAGAAGTCGCGAACACCGTGATAGTCGACAACCGCCTGGCTGAAGTCGAAAACGCGTTCGCTGTTGCCCATCGCCTCCGGGACCTCGGGCGCGCCGAAGAGTCGAGAGGGCAGGCCAGAGTCGCGGGAAAACTCGTGGAGCAGCTGCTCGTGGATCTCCAGAGAGTCGACCAGGCGAACAATACGGCATTCCTGCGTGCCTCCGACTCGCTGAACGAGTATGCACTGCGGAGATCGGCGCTTCTCGTGACAGTGATTGGCTTCGCGCTCGCGCTTGCGATACTCATCGTCATAAGGACGTCTCGCGAAATCGGTCGCCCGTTGCGATCACTTGTCCGCCATGCGATCCAGCTCAGCCGCGGCAATCTTCTCAACAGGACTGCTACGCCGGGAATGCCGGGCGAGTTCAGAACTCTCGCCGAGGCGATGAACCACGCCAGTGAATC
>JBPPMU010000397.1:0-2225 GCA_051306215.1 Gemmatimonadaceae bacterium
TCAGTCGAGTCGGCGACGACCGGTGGCTCCCACGGTCCGCCGTGCATCGACCGTGAGACCATGAGGGCGGCACTCGAATCAGCCCTGACCTGCCACCACGTCGCGAACGCCGAACCATCGGATTCTGCGACTCTCAGGCTCGCTTCGCATCCGCCCGACAGCGGCGGTCGGGCTTCGGTTCGGAGCTCACGCGGCTCGGGAGGAGTGTTCTGGTACGTTATCTCGCTCCAGGACACGCCCGCTCCGGAGCAGGCTGCGAGAATCAGGAGGATGAGCGAAGTAAGCGTTCGACGGAGCATCAGGCAAACTTATTCAGCGCGCAGGGAAAGAGGACACCGCCAACGAAGCCCGCGATCGCCAGCGCCGGCAACGGGGCATCAAAGATCTGGAAGAAGGAATCCCACTGGAGGCCAGGCAGGAGCACACTTGTCACAGGAGTGGCGCCGAACGGAGATGCTATTCGCGATGAATGGCGTCAACCGGTGAGAGTCGAGACGCGCGCAATGCCGGGTAGAGGCCGAACGTGAGCCCGACGATCACCGAAGCTCCAATGGCAATCAGAAGTGTTCCGAGTGAGAACCCGGCGTGAATGGGTGCCGATGTCACGCTGCGCATGAATGCCGTAACTCCGTATGACGCGCTGACGCCGAGGAGCACGCCAAGCATGCTACCGGCAGTTGAGATCGTCACTGACTCAGAAAGGAATTGCAGCAGGATGTGGTGCTGCCGAGCGCCGGTTGCCTTCCGGATACCGATTTCGCGCGTGCGCTCGATGACAGACGCTAGCAGGACGTTCATGATGCCGATGCCCCCGACCAGGAGCGAAATGCCGGTAAGCGCGCCCATGAACAGCTTGAAAAGGCGCATCCCCTGTTGCGCTTGCGCCACTCTGCTCTGATTTGTCGCAACGCTGATGCGGTCCTGCCATGACGTGCCGAACTTGCGAAGGAGCCACCCTTCCACACTCTTCCGGATCTCAGGGACGTCTTCGACGCGCCTGGCCTTGATGACCGCCGTCAGCGGCCGACCGACCAGCGCCGGTGGCAGCGCTGAGCGCGCCGCTTCCAACGGCATGAACGCCAGCGGCTGCTCTTCTCCCGCCTCCTGTGCGAGCACGCCAATCACGATTCTCGCCTGCCCCTGAAACCGGATGCTGTCGCCGATCAGGCGCTCCACGCCCGCACCTGCCGTCACAAGGCGCCGCGCCAGCGCCGCGGAGACAACGACGACGGGCGCAGAGCGTCGCACTTCATCATCGGTGAAGAAGCGGCCGGCAGCGACGGGTGCCGGCAGCTCATGCTCAACATTCGCGAGCGTTCCAACAACCTGGGCAGCTCTGGGAGTCGTGTCAGCACGAGTTGTCACGAGCGCTTGTCCGGAGAGCAGCAGCGTCACCACGGCCTTCCCGGCGCTGAGTGCGGCCAGGCTCTCCGCGTCCGACTGGTCAAGCGTGACCACGTCGGAGCGGGGGAATCGCTGCCCATCCACCGTTCGAAACAACGACGGCGTGAGGCTGATGGAATGCAGGTCGGTCGTGCGCTCGATCTGATCGCGCGCGTAGCGCTGCATACCATCGCCAAGGGACAGCACGGACACCAGCGCGGCTACTCCCATGATTATTCCAAGCGTCGAGAGCAGCGTGCGCATGGGGTTGAGGCGCAACGCCTGGAACCCGATGACGATGGAAGCGACCGTTACCTTGTCGAGCATGGGCGTCCGTGGAAACGCGGTTTTCCGGCAGACTGATGGCGGGACACAGTACGTACGATGCGACCCGTTCGAAGTTCCGCCGTCCCGTCAGTTCCTCTGCACGAGCTCGAGGTCTCCCGGCCGCGCTCCGGCCCGGAGCTCGGGCTCAGCGGCATTCACCACATAGCTCAGGCTGGGTGATTTTGCCGTACCCGGCGGCTAACTTTGAATTGCACCCGTCAATTCAGAGGACAGATGACCTCCACGCTACGCCCCCGCGCGGCTGATGCAAATAAGACTGACACTCGCCCTTCCTCCACACCCCCGAGCTCGCCAACGGCTGCAGTCGGGTTCAACGGGAATAGAAGAGTCCCCCCTCCAGTCAACGAGCCGGTAAAGAGCTACGCCCCCGGCTCACCGGAACGGGCCGAGCTCAAGGCTCGCCTCGAGTCCATGCGGAACGAGCGCGTGGACATCCCGGCAGTCATCGGCGGAAAGGAAATCCGCACCGGTGACCTCGCGCAGTCAGTGATGCC
>JBPPMU010000398.1:0-11637 GCA_051306215.1 Gemmatimonadaceae bacterium
CGCCTGATGTCCCTGCCGAGCTCACGCCGTATCGGAATGTTCTGAAGGTTCGGATCGCTGGAGGAAAGACGCCCCGTGGCGGCGACGGTCTGATTGAACGATGTGTGGATCCTGCCGGTTTGCCTGTTGACCATCGCGGGAAGCGCGTCGAGATATGTGTTCTCGAGCTTTGAAAGCTCGCGGTACTCCATCAGGAGGCCCGGAAGCACGTGCCCTCCATCGGCGAGCTCCTGAAGCACCGTTGCGTCAGTCGAAGGCCCTGTGCTCGTCTTCTTGAGCACCGGAAGGCCAAGCCGGGTGAACAGAATCTCGCGAAGCTGGGGGTTCGAGTTGATGTTGAACTCCGTGCCAGCTTCTGCGTAGATCTGCTTCTCGACAGCCTCACGCTCCCGGCGAAATCTTTCCTTGAGAGACCTGAACCAGGGAAGATCGATGTAGATGCCATTCCACTCGACCCGTGCAAGGACATGGACCAGGGGAATCTCGATATCCTGTAGCAGGGAACGCACCTGAGCGGAGTCGAGCTGTGGTTCGAACATCGCCCGCATGCGAAGCGCCATGTCCGCTTCCTCGCAGGCGTAATCTCTGGCGGAATCAATCTGACACTGGTCGAACGGAACCGCGGACTTTCCTTTTCCGCAGACGTCCGTATACGAAACCATCGAGCGGTCCAGAAACTCCAGCGCAAGAACGTCGAGCCCATGAGATCTCCGGCCCGGGTCGAGCACGTAGCTCGCCAACATTGTATCGAACTCGAGCCCCTGGAGGTCGATGCCGGCACGACGAAGCACAAGTACGTCGTACTTCGCGTTCTGCGCCGTTTTTTTAACCGACGCATCTTCCAGAAGATCACGCAGCGGTTTCATCTCGTCAGAATCCAGCGGCGGAAGATTCCTGACCGGGCCCGCGTCAGGCTTCTCCACCTGATCACTTGTGCCTGCAGGTTTTTTCTTTCGCCTTCCACTTACCTGAAGCGGATCGTCGCCTCCAAGCACCAGACCCCTGTCTTCAGGGGCATCGGTTGGAGACCTGTCGCCGGCGGCATCGATCATGAGCTCGCCCTGCATTCCGCGCCACTCGACATGACGGAGAGGGAGGTACCACGCTTCACCGGGCGCGGTCGCTATGGCGATTGACACAAGAGCCGAGCGAAGTGCGTCCACCTGAAGTGGCGAATCGGAAGCTGTGACAGTTTCCGTGTCTATTGCGATCGTACCGGCTTCACGTGCCCGGCGGACGACATCGAGCAGTTTGTCGATAGTGTCGACAGTGTTGTACGAGGTGGCGGTCGCTGGTATCTCTACGGTTTCTGGCGATTCGGTTTCTCCGGCAACCGCTGGCGCGCTCGATGCCGCAGCGGCAGCAGTCCTCGCAAGCGCGTGAAACTCGAGCTCGACGAAGAGGTCGCGCAGCCGTGCGTTGTCGGGCTCCTGGAGCCGGGCTTTCTCCGGATCGAGAGTCAGGGGTAAATCGTCCCGTATTGTTACTAATTCTTTTGAGAGGCGCGCGTTTCCTGCATACTGAAGCAGTGCTTCACGGGGCCTCTTCTTGGTCAGCTCAGCCGCGTGCGCAAGGATGTTCTCGAGGTCGCCATACTGTGCCACGAGTTCACGGGCTGTCTTATCTCCGATACCCTTCACCCCTGGAATGTTGTCCGATGAGTCTCCAACGAGAGCTAGATAGTCGACTACGTGCCGGGGAGGAACGCCGAGCCTTTCGCTGGCATTCTCGACACTAACCCAGTGCTCCTCGACACCTGCCGGACCACCTCGACCGGGATTGAGAAGCCAGACACCGGGCCGGACCAGCTGCTGGAAATCCTTGTCTCCGGAAACGACCACGACGTTCATCTTCTGCTCAATGCCCTTGACTACAAGGGTTCCGATCACGTCGTCTGCTTCGTAGCCCGGTAGCGTTACAATCGGGATTCTGAAACCTTCCAACAGTTCACAGATGCGGTCCATTCCGCGGTCGAAGTCTGCTTGGAGCTCTTCGGTCAGTTTTTCCCGGGTTGCTTTGTAGGCCGGGTATGCCTCGTGCCGGAAGGACAACCCGGAATCATGGACCCAGACGAGATAGTCGGGTTTGTGCTTATCCAGGAGGCGCTGGACGAAGCTGGAAATTCCCCAGACTGCAGAGGTGTTCTCTCCTTTGCTCGTCGTCAGGGGTCGCGAGATAAGGGCGTAGAACGCGCGGTAGATCAGCGCATAGCCGTCGACGAGGAAGAGCCGTGGTGGTTCCGGAAGCTGCATCACTCAATATAAGAGCGCCCCTGTCCGCTTACGCGTGACAGGGGCGAGGACCGTCTCGTGGAACGAAGGGTTCAGACCGTGGCGTGTACGTTGGCCGCGTGAAGCCCCTTGTTGCCGGTCTCGACCTCGAACTCTACCTGCTGCCCTTCGGCGAGGGTCTTGAAGCCGTCCATCGAGATCGCTGAAAAGTGGACAAAGACATCCTCTCCGCCCTCCTGCTCAATGAAGCCGTATCCCTTGGCGTCATTGAACCACTTCACTTTTCCCCTGGCCATTTCTACCGCCTCCGGCGTGATTCGGGTGCGGCGCTTATATATGAACGACCGTGATTTTTGTCAAGTCGCTAATTAATGGCCAGGATGCAGTGACTTGTCAGTGGATCTGGAGACGTGCGTTTATGTTCTGGAACTCTGTTTCACTGGCGGGCGTGAGCCTCCACCGGCCTGAGCCGGAGTCGTCATAAAACACAAGCCGGACCCGGTACTGTCCATACTCCCAGAACTGAAGGCGTCCGCGCTGAGAGAGAGACGTACGCGAGATGGCGCTGTTCGAGTTCTGCTCATACAGCTGGTCTGGCTCTCCGAGGACGACGAACACGCGGGCCCGGTCAGAGAGCCACCCGCCGCGGGAGCCGGGGCCGTCGTCACGAAACCTGAGGGCTGCTTGCTGGAGGCGGGCAAAATATATCTGCAGTCCTTCGTGCTCTGCGGTCGCCGGGAAAGGGTCACTTGCCCTCAGGAAAGAGGCCCAGAGCTGGCCCCGTTCATCTACTGGTGCATCCCGCAGTGACCGCAGCCGCTCCGGTGAGGCGTAGTAGCGAAGCTGGTTTACCAGCTCCTCGTAGGAGAGGAGGGGAATATCGCTTCCGAAGCTAACGAATACCGGCGTTCTGACTGTATCTGTCGCGTCCGCCCGCGTGAACGTGACATTTGCGACCCCAATTCCTACCCGGGAAATCGGGATCGTCACCGCGCCTGCGAGAAGGCTGCCCGACCTCTGCAGGACTGCAGTGTCCCTCAGGGTGACTGCGCCACGATCGTTCTGGACAACAAAGCTCACGGGCAGGGAGGCCTGCTGGCCATAAGCCTCGAGATAGACCGAAACTGTGCTGTCCCGGCCGAATATCGCGCTGGACCTGGGGCTCGCCAAGAGCCGGGGGACCGAGTCGAGGGTCACGCGCCGGCTTGCCTCGTACACCAGAAGCGGGGTTGACAGCGCCCCGGGGCTGAGGCGTGGCACCGTGATGACCCCCTCTTGTGTCGCGCTCCGATTACTGCCGACGTCTCTCACCATGAACGAGACGCTGTAGTCACCCGGCAGAAGCCTGAAGTGCGTCTGGAAAATGATGCTTTCGTCCGTCCGGTTGACCTCCTTGAAGCTCGCCACCCGGACTATCTCGATGCTCTGGTGAGACTTGATTTCAGCGCCATCCCTGTTGACCTGAAGTCGCACTTCATAGGGAGCCCGGTATGTGTCACCGTCCCGCACGAAGCTGAGCACACGGTTGGGAATCGAGATGCTCGCAAGCATCATCGTGGTGTCAGGAGAGCGCGTGGCGAAGTACCCTATCTTGCCCACATATGAGAGTGGGCTTCCGGTGGCAATGAGCCCCATCTGGTTATAGATCACCGTCGGATCCTTCGCCTGGTCACCGGGCCGACCACCGGCCACGGGACTGGGAAGAGAGCCGGGAGACTCCTCTACGCGCTGTCTCGCGCAAGCACCGACGACCAGAACAAGAGCACCAGCAAGGACGGACCGTGAAAGCGTGTAGGCGTGCATCAGTGATTTACCCTATCCACACAATTGGGTTTCTGTTACCTTCGCCCCGTGTCTCATCAGAGCTTGATCGGCTCCAAGATAGCCGGGTACACTATTCAGAGTGAGGTTGGTGAGGGCGGTACGGCGGAGGTGTACAAGGCTCAGCATTCGAGCCATGGCACCGTGGCTCTCAAGGTTCTCCGGGAAAAGCTTCGTCACGACAAGACGGCGGTAGCCCGTTTCGTCAGGGAAGCCCAGTACGGTACCCGCGTTAAGCACCCCAACGTCGTTCAAACCATAGAGATCGGTCAATCGGAGACCGGGCTCCATTTTTTGGCGATCGAGTGGGCCCCTGGTGACCTCCTCGAGAAGTACGCCCGCCAGAACGCCCCCCTCTCGATTGAAGAAACCGCGACGATTATCACGCAGATCGGAGCCGCGGTTCAGGCTGCGCACACTGCGAACATCGTTCACCGGGATCTCAAGCCCGAAAACGTCATGTATGATCCTGCCACCAGGCAAGTGAAGCTGCTCGACTTCGGAATAGCAACCGATGTCCAGCAGCCCGCTGACGAGCGGTTAACGCGTGCGGGCTTTTTTGTCGGGTCGTTAATGTACATAGCGCCTGAAGCATTGTCCGGTGAGATCGTCACGACTGCGGCGGATCAATACAGCCTCGCCACCATCGCCTATTATCTGCTCACGAGAGCTCTGCCTTATACGGCCAAGGCCCCCCGTGAGATGTTTACACAATTGTTGACGCTTCCCCCTATCCCGCTCAATTCCGCAAAGGAGAGGCTCAACTTTTCTCCCGCGCTGGAACAGGTCGTCATGAAGGCGCTTTCCAAGGATCCAGGGAGCCGGTATCCGGATGTAATGGGCTTTGCCCGTGCCTTTCAGGAGGCGGTGGAGCAGCCGGTAGATACCCGGGGTGGTGTGGCGGCCCCGGAAGGTGACGATGGCGGTATCCTAGCCCGGATGCGGGGAATTCTCCGCCGCAGCTGATTCCGGCTCCGGAAGCGGAAGCCAGAGCGTGAACGTCGAACCCTTGCCGGATTGACTTGCAAGAAGCAGGTCGCCTCCCAGCAGTCTCGCGAGACGCCGCGATATCGCCAGACCCAGGCCGGTGCCACGGTTCGGTGAATCAGTTCGCGGGCCCGCATCGACCTGCTCGAACTCTTCGAACACTCTTTCCTGATGGTTTACAGAAATCCCGATTCCGGAATCGATCACCTGTATTGAGAGCCAGGGGACTCCCGGTTCGTTGAGAATGGCGGCGGGTGGCGGCAGTCCTTCCGCCAGTGCAGCCTCACTTTGAAGGACCCTGGTCTTGATGACTATCGATCCCTCATCTGTGTACTTGATGGCGTTGCCGAGCAGATTGACGAGAATCTGCCTGAGATGCGTGGGATCTGTCCTTATCTTAGGCAGCGCACTTCCCATGACGAGTGAAAGGCTCAGGTTCTTCTCGTTCACCAGAGACTCGACTTCGCTTGCCACATCGAGGACGAACGGCCGGACATCGAGCGTCTCTCTGTGAACATCAAGCCTTCCTGCGGCCATTTTTGCGAGGTCCAGAATCTGGTCCACGACGTGCCGGAGATGGTTAGCCGAAGCTTCAATTCGTTCGACCGGCTTTACCTGGCGAGGAGTGAGCTCTCCGTACACGCCCTCACGAAGAAGGTCCACGAATCCGACTATCGCATTGAGAGGGGTCCTGAGCTCATGCGATACGTTCGCAAGAAAGTCATTCTTCATCCGGTTCGCTCTGAGAAGCTCGGAAGAAAGCCGCTCGAGCTCGCGTGAGCGTTCGACTAGACGCGTAGCCTGCCGCCGTTCATGTTGAAGGACGAGCGCAAGGCCTATCACGACCGCACCCCCGATGATATAAACGAGCGGCTCCATCGTGTGCATGATACCAACCACACATTTCCAACGCCATGAGTGACAGCGAAAGATTGAAGGAGCTTCTGATCGAACGGTCAGTAAAAACCGGTGATTTCACTCTCGTTTCAGGAAAGCGCTCGACCTATTACATCGATGCCCGCCTCACCACCATGAGTCCGGAAGGAATGGCGGTGATCGGAAGGCTGGGTCTTGATCGCCTCGAGGCAGAGCAGTGGAACCCTGACTCTGTTGGTGGACTGACTCTTGGCGCTGATCCTGTTGCCTATGCCATCAGCCACACGAGCGTTTCAGCATCGAGGCTGGTGCGAGCCTTCACCGTGCGCAAGGAAGCGAAGGCGCATGGAACCGGGAAACGAATCGAGGGACCTTTTGTCACCGGAGACAGGGTTGCCGTCATCGAGGACGTAATAACCACCGGTAAATCCACCCTCGATGCCATCGCTGCTATCGAGAGGGCCGGCGGCCATGTCGTTGGCGTCCTTGCCGTCGTTGACCGGCTCGAAGGCGGACGTGAAGCCCTCGAGCAGAAGGGTTACCGCATGGTATCACTCACGACTATCGCAGAGCTCGGAGTTTTTTCTGACAATCCGATTCCGGTGCCTCGTTATCCAGCCGGGTGAGGTCGCCGCTGGCCGAAATGACTTGAGTATTCCGGCATATGGCAGGATGAGCTCATTCCGGAAATGCTGAAGCATGCCGGCACCATCATACGTTTCCCGGAATTCAACAGGTGACATATTCATGATCGTTCTCACATGCCGCCCAAAGCTCTGGGGTGAAGAGTAGTCGAGATAATTCGAAACACTCGCAACAGAGAGTCCGGGATTCTCAAATAGTTTCGCTGCACGGATCAGACGGGCGAGTGCCAAGTATCGCTTAGGCGGAGGCAGGTGTGCCCGAAAGAACCGGCTCATCAGCGAGCTTGGAAGAATGTGCAGGTGCTTTGACAGCTGTCTTACCGTATGGATCTGAGGATTGTGGCTGAAGAGAAGCTCAAAGAAGCGCCAGCAGTCTGCTGGTGTCCCTGGCAGATCCGAGTTTAGCTGCCCTAGCGCCGTACGCTGCAAATCACTGGCTCTTTCGGCAGCAAGGATATCGCGCAGGGCCTGCCACCCGGATGGTTGCCGGGCATCTATCAGAATGCGCACCCCAAGCTGGCCGAGCGACAGGAGATTCTCAGGGGTGGAATACTGCGCCTCGGTAAGCAGCGCCATCGCAGGGACCCTGGGAAATTCCCGAACCATGGTGGCCATTCGTGCACTGCTCTGCACCCCATACCGGGCGATCGAGATCAGCACAGCTCCCGCTTTCCGTTGCCTCAAGTCAGCCAGCACCTCATCGAAAGATTCACGATGAAGCGCCGAATAGAGACCTTCTGCTGCTGCATCTACACGCAGTCTCTCGCCCGGCGTAAGAATGGTTGAGACTGGCATGAGCTTGCCCGGGAACGGCTTCGATTCGCGCGTCATTGACCAACTCCTTAGTTCGTTGATGAACCGATCAGCGCACATATCATAAACACCCCTCGTCACAGCTTCGTCAGCAACAGATCACTGGTTCAAGTCCAGTGTCGCCCCGAGGGCGTCCACGGCGGCTGGCACAATTGCGCCGGCAGTGATAAGCACGATGTTGAGCGTGGCGTCGCTGACATGAGTTTCTCCGTGGTGAGATGCCTCACGTTGACCTCGCGGGGTATTATATTCCCCTCATAGGACACACGATCAGTCGGACGGTCGCGCACTAGTAGCCTCGTGCTACTAATTCGAGGAAAGTCCGGGCTCCGTGGGGAAGGCTGCCAGGTAATGCCTGGGCATGACGGACCACTCCGCTCATGACGGAAAGTGCCACAGAAAACAGACCGCCCTCGAGAGAGGGTAAGGGTGAAAAGGTGGGGTAAGAGCCCACCGCGTGCGTGGCGACATGCGCGGCACGGCAAACCCCAGCTGGAGCAAGGCCAAGCATGCGGCGAGAGCAACCCACCTCGATCAAGACGCCGCGGGTAGGCTGCTGGAGGGTACGAGCAATCGTGCTCCGAGAGAAATGACCGTCACGGCAACCTTGCGGTTGTCGGACAGAACCCGGCTTATAGACTGATCACCTTCGCAATGACCCTTTCTGGAGCTTTCCGGAGGGGGTTATTGTCTTTCCGGCGACACGTAATCGAAAAGGAAGAAAACCAGAATGTCGTATCGTCTTTGCCTGGCCCTTGCTATGGTTTTTCTTAGCGCATGTGGCAGAACCACCCTGCCATCTCCTTCCGGAGGTGGACCACGGCCAGCACCTGATCCTCGCGAGGATGTCGGTCGGGAAAGGATTGCCGCTGTTTCGGGTTTAACATTGGTACCGAGCGATGATGTGAGACGCTACTTGACCACCTCGACCACAGTCCTTAAACAGAGGCCTGACACCGGTTCAGATGAGGCCGTCATCCGAACAACGTTGGGTTTCAGCCTGGCCTATTCGCGCATTCTCCCAACACGCACCAGAATTACCGGAACACTTGACCAAATGTCTACCACGGCGGAAGGGCCTTTTCCGACCCCCGGTCAACCGTCAACCTTTCCTCTCGCATTCACCGGTTATGTCATCGGCGGAGGTCTTTTCCTTGATTCTCTTGCGGGTTCGCCGATCAGTACTGTCGTTGATTGCCAGGCGGTCAGGCTCAACGGCATTACTGGAATACAGCGCAGCATTATAGTCCCGCCCTTGCTTCTTTCAACCGGAACTACCTGGACCGACAGCAGTACCACGCCAGCCTGCAGCGGTTCCATTCAGCTCAGCCTGACAACCGTTCGCACGTACACCGTCGCAGGACAGGCTACAAGAGGCCTGTATCCTGTAATCGTGGTCGACAGAAAGGACAGGGTCCACGCAACAGGAGAGGGGGCACAGGGACAGCATCGTATCTCGCTCTTGTCCCAGGGCTCCGGATCAGGCCGGATCTACCTTGATCGCACGACTGGACTTCTTCGGGAATCGGAGAGCGCGCAAACGGTCGATCTCGTCATTGGCTCTTCAGGCCGAAGCCAGCGGTTCAGGCAAACCGTCGAGGAAAGAACGCACATGCAACAGTAAAAGAAGCCTCACGTACAGGAAGCCATTGAGAAGAATTGGTTCCGGGGTGAGACTATTTCGTTAATTAGTCTTACTCCGCTACCAAGTGCTCGTCAGTCGACGAGTCTCAAAGGCATCACGAGGCAGAGATACGTTGAAGGATCGGACCATCCTTCCGGCTCGAGCGTTGCCGCACGCTCCGGAGCTTTGAGCGTAATTCTCACGTCGTCTGTAGGGATGTATCTCAGAATCTCGAGCAGATAGCTGGCATTGAATCCGATGTCCAGCTGATCTCCAGTGAAACGAACAGGAAGTTCGTCCTGGGCTTCGCCAAGGTCAGGAGTCTGCACGCTGAACTTCAGCATTCCTGAATTAAAGGACAAGCGTATCCGGTGCGTCTGGTCCGAGGCAACCACTGACATCCGCTTCAGGGCGCTTATCAGAGCTCCTTTGTCCGCAACAGCAACCCGGTCATTGTCTTTCGGAATTACCTGCTCGTAGTTCGGATAGGGTCCTTCGATCAATCTGGTAAAAACCGACGTGAACGGTGAGCGAAAGCCGATATGGTTTTCTCCTCTCCCAATTTCCAGCTCTTCCTCTGCCGGGAAAAGACGACGCACCTGCTCAAGAGCCTTCGGCGGCACTATCAAATCGTTTGATGGAGCGCTGTCCGCGGTTACCGGAACACTCATTTTCGCCAGACGGTGTCCGTTCGTCGCCACCATACTCATCCTGTCCGGCCTCAGCTCCCACAATACTCCATTCAGAATCGGCCGGCTTTCCTCCGTTGACACAGCGAAAGCTGTATGAGAAATCAGCTTCTGAAGATCTCCCGACCGAATTCTCCATGTCCCGTCGAAGCGCACTCCGGGAAAGGTTGGAAACTCATCCCTGGGTAATCCCAGCAGTTTAAACCGGGACCGGCCACACTCGAGCGTGATTCTCTGCTCTCCAACAGCAGCGATTCTCACCGGAGCCGGCGGCAACTCACGAGCAATCTCAGAAAGCTTCCTTGCAGGGATTGTCACCGCTCCCTGGCTTTCTACATCAGCCGCAACCTCTGTGCTTACCGCAATATCAAGGTCTGTCCCCGACAGTTTGATCCCGCGTTCCGTTGTCTCCACGAGGATGTTTGCCAGGACGGGCAATGTTGTCTTTCCGGGAATACTCGCGGCAACAGCGCTCAGCCCTTCCTGCAACTTCTCACGAGAGATTGTAAGACGCATTCCAGATCTTTCCCTGTTTGTTGACAAGTTTGCCGGAGTTACTACAGCTGTTCTATTAAAGACAAAACCAGTAGTAGCAGTAGAGCTCGTGGAGATGTTGATCGAGAGGCAGAAGTTATTGCATCTGTGTGACTTCCGCTATTGTCAGTGCTGTTGACTGCCCGGAATTGTTAAAGCCGAAGGCTCGAGGAATCCCCAAACGTATGTGATGTGGAATCATAGGCGTGATGCTTCCAACAGAGAACGGAGCTTATCAACGCGGGTTTTAAACAAGGGGTCTGCATGAACGGCTGTGTTGATCTTTTCAATGCTGTGGATGACGGTTGAGTGGTCTCGTCCGCCAAAAGCATTTCCGATCTCCATGAGTTGAGTTCCGAGGAGCTCTCTTGTAAGGAACATTGCTATCTGCCGGGGAAGAGTCAGGATTTTGGTTCTGGTTTTTGAGCGAAGCCCTTCAGGAGTTACGCCCCACTCACGTGCAACCACCTGTTGAATGCTGATGATGGAGAGAGAGGGCTGACTGCCGTCGGTGGTATAGTCGCCTGTTCTAAGTTTGTCCCGGAGGGCTTCGCGAGCGACGTCGACTGAAATTTCCTGGTGTTTCAGGGAGGCATACGCCAGAAGTTTAATGATTGAACCCTCCAGCTCACGCACGCTCGACCTCACGTTCTCGGCTATGAAGCGAATAACGTCGTCGGGGATGGTATGCTCGAGATGGTCGATTTGCGCCTTCTGCTTGAGAATGGCAACACGATGCTCGAAGTCAGGCAACTCGATATCAGCGACCATTCCCCATTGAAACCGACTAACAAGCCTGCCTTCAAGGCCAGCAATTTCGGAAGGAGCCCGGTCGCTCGTCAGGATAATCTGACGGCCGGCTTCGTAAAGTGCATTAAAGGTGTGGAAAAACTCTTCCTGAGTTGCTTCTTTTCCCTTGAGAAAGTGGACGTCATCGACAAGCAGGAGATCTGTCTCCCGGTACTGACGGCGGAAAGCAGCGTTTGTCCGGGTTTGAATTGCTGCGACCAATTCGTTTGTGAACTGTTCCGTGCCAACGAACGTAACCCTGGCCTGAGGACTTCTATCGAGAATGTCATGGGCAATAGCCTGCATGAGATGGGTTTTTCCCAAACCCGTGGCACCGTAGATAAAGAGTGGGTTGTAGACCTTACCTGGTGCCTGTGAAACGGCATGAGCCGCAGCCGCTGCCAACTCGTTCGACTTTCCGATGACAAAGTGATCAAAGGTATAACGGTCACTTAACTGGGGTAAACTGGCGGTATTATGACCTCGGCCTGTCGCGACAGTGGCAGCCGGTGGCGCAACGAAGAAATCCATCTGGGACCGCTTCTTTCGCTCCTCATTGACCCGGAATACCACCTTTATCGGGTGGCCAAGAGCGATTGGTGCGTAACTGGAGAAGAGCTCTGAGTGTT
>JBPPMU010000399.1:0-26328 GCA_051306215.1 Gemmatimonadaceae bacterium
TTCGGCATGGAGGTTGTCGGCTACCGCGGCCCCGAGACCGGCGTCCGCGACAGGGCAAGCTACCTTCTCCAGCAGGACAAGGTCCGCTTCGTCCTCACGACTTCAATCCGCTCAACCGGCCCGATCGCCGAGCATGTGGCGACACACGGGGACGGTGTACGCGATATTGCGATGTGGGTCGACGATGCACGCGAGGCATTCCGCCTGGCCGTCGAGCGCGGCGCCGAGCCGGCGATGGAGCCGCAGGTGATGGAGGATGAGAACGGCGAGATCGTTATTGCCGCTATCAAGACCTACGGCGATACAATCCACAGCCTCGTCGAGCGCCGCCGCTACAACGGGCTGTTCATGCCGGGATTCGTGCCGGTCAGCTCGCCATACAAGGCGTCTCCGGTTGGTCTCAAGTACGTCGACCACTGCGTTGGCAACGTTGAGCTCGGCAAGATGAACGAGTGGGTCGGGTTCTACGAGAAAGTGCTCGGCTTCGTCAACATCCTCACGTTCGACGACAAGACGATCTCCACTGAATATTCCGCTCTCATGTCGAAGGTCATGTCGAACGGAAATGGAAGGATAAAGTTTCCGATAAACGAGCCCGCCGCAGGCAAGAAGAAATCGCAGATCGACGAATACCTCGAGTTCTATGACGGCCCGGGCGTCCAGCACATTGCGATCGCCACTGACGACATAATCTCGACCGTCACCGAGATGCGCTCCAGAGGAGTCGAATTTCTCCGCGTCCCCACTACCTATTACGACAGCGTCATCGATCGCGTCGGAAAAATAGATGAGGACATCGAGCCACTCCGCGAGCTGGGAATTCTCGTCGACCGGGACGACGAGGGATACCTGCTCCAGATATTCAGCAAGCCTGTACAGGACAGGCCGACCGTCTTCTACGAGATAATCCAGCGGAAGGGCGCGAAGAGCTTCGGGGCCGGGAACTTCAAGGCGCTGTTCGAGGCCCTCGAGCGGGAGCAGGACCTGCGCGGAAACCTTTGACGGGACAGCCGCGTTGGCACCGCCCCGCAAACCCTTAGAGAGCCCGGACTGACGATGCCCATCTACCACTCGCTCGGATCGATCCCAAGAAAACGGCACATAGTGTTTCGCAAGCCCGACGGCGGGTTGTACGCGGAAGAGCTGATGGGTCACGAAGGGTTCACCGGCACATCTTCGCTGCTCTATCACACCCACCCGCCGACGACTGTCAAGTCTGTGAGGCGGGTGAAGGAGATGAAGCTCGTCGAGGATCCAGACCAGACTCTCCACCATCGTCATTTCCTGACGTCACGCTCGAAGAAAGGCGGCAGCCCCACGATGGACCGCATCCCGATTCTGTTCAATCAGGACATCGCGATGTACTACGTGGAGCCCGACACCCACGATTCCCATTTCTACAGGAATGCCCAGGCCGATGAGCTGGTTTACGTGAGCAAGGGCACGGGTGTTCTCGAGACGGTGTTCGGGGAGCTCCCGTATGGCGAGGGAGACTATCTCGTCATCCACCGCGGAATTCTTCACCGTTACCGAATGGACTCGAGCGCCGGCACCAAGCTGGTGATATTCGAGAGCCGCGGCCACGTCCGCACCCCGAAGCGCTACCGGAACGAGTTCGGCCAGCTCATTGAAGGTGCTCCATATTCGGAGCGCGACCTGAGAAAACCGCTGCAGCTCACGCCGCACGATGAGAAGGGCGATTTTTCGCTGTTCGTCAAGCAGTACGACGGGATAAACGAGCTCGTGCTCGATCACCATCCGTTCGATGTCGTCGGCTGGGACGGCTACTTCTATCCATGGGCATTCAACATCATGGATTTCGAGCCGATCGTCGGTCGCGTTCACCAGCCGCCGCCGGTTCACCAGACTTTTCAGGGAGACGGGTTTGTCGTCTGCTCGTTCTGCCCCCGCCCATACGACTTCCATCCGGAAGCGATACCCGCCCCCTACAACCACTCGAACGTCGATTCGGACGAGGTGCTTTACTACGCCTCGAGCCAGTTCATGAGCCGGAAGGGAATCGAGTTCGGGAGCATCACTCACCATCCCGATGGAATTCCGCACGGCCCGCATCCGGGCCGCGCCGAGGCGAGCATCGGTGCGAAACACACCGAGGAGCTGGCCGTGATGATGGACAGCTTCCGCCCGCTGAAGATCGCCAAGGAAGCGCTCGCCATCGAGGATCCGGCGTACCACAAGTCGTGGCTCGACACGCAGCATGAGCAATTCAGCCCGCCGACGAGCTAGCCACTGACCGAGCCGGTCTGGACTCCTTCGCCGGAGCGGATAGCGCAGTCGAACATGTCGGCGTTCCTGCGCTTCACCGGGAAGGAGACGTACTACGATGCGTATGCCTGGTCGGTCCTGAGGCCGCAGGAATTCTGGCCGGCGATGTGGCGATTCGCGGAGGTCATAGCTGACGGCGGGGAAAACAAGCCGTGGACCGAGATCGTCCACGGTCTCGACCGTATGGCTCCCCCCGACCCGGAGCTTGGCCCGCGCTGGTTTACCGGAGCGCGGCTCAATTTCGCCGAGAATCTGCTGCGGTACAGGGATGACCGTGATGCGATCGTCGCCTGGAACGAGAGCGGCAGGCAGAAGTCGCTCTCGTATTCCGGACTTCGTGCCGAAGTAGCGAAAGTTGCGGCCGCATTTCGGGACCGGGGCATCCGGAAGGGCGATCGTGTTGCGGCACTCATGCCTAACATTCCCGAGGCGATAATCGCGATGCTCGCGACCGCGTCGATCGGGGCGGTCTGGTCGTCGTGCTCACCGGATTTCGGCGTTCAGGGGGTGCTCGACAGGTTTGGGCAGATCGAGCCGCGAATACTCTTCTGCGCCGACAGCTACTCCTACAACGGCCGGCGCATCGACTGCCTCGGGAAGGTTGCAGAAGTGGCTGGCAAGCTTCCATCGGTGGAGGCAGTTGTCGTGGTTGCCTATGGCGACAGCCAACCCGACACGTCCGGAATTGCGAGGAGCGAGCCGTGGGAAAGTTTCTGCCGTGTCGGCGCGCCGGACATCGCCTTCGAGCGGCTGCCTTTCGACCACCCACTCTACATCCTCTACTCATCGGGAACCACGGGACTGCCGAAGTGCCTGGTGCATGGAGCCGGTGGAACTCTGCTTCAGCACTACAAGGAGCTGCTGCTCCACACCGACCTCTCCCGCGAAGACAGGGTCTTCTACTTCACGACACTCGGCTGGATGATGTGGAACTGGCTGGTGAGCGCGCTCGCGACTGGCGCGACGCTGGTGCTCTACGATGGCGCGCCCTTTCCGGAGCGCACTGACTTCCTGTGGGAGATGGCTGAGAAGGAGAAGATCACGGTTTTCGGGACAAGCGCGAAGTTTCTCGCCATGTGTGAGAAGAACGACCTGTCACCTGGTGACTCGCGGGATCTTTCGGCGCTGAGAACGATTCTTTCGACGGGAAGTCCGCTGGCGATTCACAGCTTCGATTACGTTTACTCGCGAATCAAGCAGGACGTTCATCTCGCGAGCATCAGCGGGGGCACAGACATCGTGTCCTGCTTTGCGGGGGGGAATCCGATCGCTCCAGTCTACCGCGGCGAGATTCAGTGCCGGGCGCTTGGCATGGCGGTGCATGTCTACAACGAGAGTGGCCAGCCGGTGGTCGAGGAGGCCGGTGAGCTTGTATGCACGCGGCCTTTCGTGAGCATGCCTGTCGCTTTCTGGAACGATCCCGACAGGGAGAAGTATCGTGCCGCCTACTTCGACAAATACCCCAACGTCTGGAGACACGGCGACTGGTGCGAGCTGACAGAGCACGACGGGATGATCATCTACGGCAGGAGTGACGCGACGCTCAACCCCGGCGGCGTAAGGATAGGCACCGCGGAGATATACCGGCAGGTCGAGCAGCTGCCGGAGATTCTCGAGAGCGTGGCGATCGGCAGGGAGACCGGAGAAGGGGCGGCCGGTGATGTCGAGATCGTGCTTTTCGTGCGCCTGCGTGAGCCGGGCAGCCTCGATGATGCTTTGCGCGACCGCGTGAGGCGTCAGATCAGGGACAACACCAGCCCGCTCCACGTCCCGAAGAAGATTATCGAGGTCAGCGACATCCCCAGAACCCTGAGTGGAAAGATCAGCGAGCTCGCGGTCCGGGATGTCGTTCACGGCCGGCCGGTGACTAACACGGAGGCACTGGCCAACCCCGAGTCCCTGTTGCTGTTCGAGAATGTTCCTGGCGTGTCCCGACAAGGGTAAACCGCAGGGGAAGGTTGTAGACCAGTGAGAAAAAAATGAGACTGGTAAAACTGCTCTGTGGTTGGGCGCCGTTCAGTTTTACTGGTCTCGACGCTTACAGTCGAATTATCTCATCCACAACTGAGAAAGGAATCTCCATCCGCCGCGACGTGAAAACCCTCAGCCATCGCGCACTCCGGTAGAGCTCGGCGGACAGAGTCGGCAGGTTGATCGTGCCCGGCCAGCCTTCCCCTGTGAGCCGCTGAATCTCCCCGCTCCGGCGAAGCACTGGTATATCGAGACCGAGCATCTCCGTCTTCGCCGGGAAATCGAGCAGTACTTCACCCGGCTTCATGCCGCTCAGCTCGGCGAGCCTGTCCTCTGCCTGGCGGGTTCGCTCGCGATCCGTCGCTATCCACTCACCGTAGCTGTCGTCGAGCTGGCTCGCAGGCCACTCGAGCGCCCTCTTGTAAAGCCGCCGTGAACGGAGCGCGTCGAGCAGCAGGCCGGGTTGCGCATGCTCGAGTCGGTGAAGCAGTCCTTCATCGGTGTACGAAGGCAGAAGCGCCGCGTCGACCGCACCCGAGCGGAGTGCATCGTCAACCATCCGCTTGTACATCGCCGTCGCGCTACGCACGGCGTGATGCCAGTACACGTTGCGGTACATCTGGTATTTCGCGAAAAGCAGGGACTCGAGCGCAGATAGGCCCTTCTCCCGCACGCCCATCATCAGCTTCCCGGATTCGGGATCCTCCAGCACGAGCATGGAGTTGATGAGCCGGTCCACGTCGATCTCGCCATAGGGCACTCCGCACATGAAGGCATCACGCTTTAGGTACTCGATCTTGTCCAGATCGAGCGACCCCGAGATCAGTCCCTGGAGCGGGCTCGAGCTGGTGCCGCGGATCAGCTCGAAGACCCGCTCCGGCGCATCGCCGCCGATTCCCGCCGACAGTATCGCCGCGATCTCACCAGTGGTGATCAGCGGCCGGGCAACGTCCTCGTGATGGAGCTGCCCGATTTCCTCGAGTGCGTGCGAAAACGGGTAATGCCCGATGTCATGGAGCAGAGCAGCAGCGCGCACAATGCTCTGGTCGACCGGGTCGATCGCGAGCGACTGATCCGCCTCGCAGAGCAGGGCGAGAGTCTGCCGCGACAGGTGATATGTGCCGAGCGCGTGCTCGAATCGCGAATGAGTTGCGCCCGGGTAAACCACGTAGGCGAGGCCGAGCTGCCGGATGTTGCGCAGCCGCTGGAACGTGCCTGTGTCGACCAGCTCGAGTGTCAGCTCGTCGACGCGGATATTGTTCCAGATCGGGTCGCGGAGTATCTCGAACATCTGAGTGTGCGAATCTCCGCGGCGTCGAATCTTACTTCGGGCCCGCGTTCCTGATGCCGGGATCGGCATCAGGAAACTTCTCGAAGTTTTCGCGGAACATGCCGGCAAGTTTTTTCGCCTGCTCGTCATAGGCGGCTGTGTCCGCCCAGGTTCCCCGCGCGTCCAACACCTTCGATGGGACCCCGGGAATCGACGTGGGGACACCCAGCCCGAATACCGGATCGGTTCGAAGGTGAGCTCCCTCGAGGCTGCCGGACAGAGCCGCATGTATCATGCTGCGCGTGTAGGCAAGCTTCATCCGCTTGCCCGTGCCGAATGCGCCGCCGCTCCATCCGGTGTTGACGAGCCAGACCGCCGAGCCGTGCCGCTTGAGTAGGTCACCAAGCATCGCAGCGTACCGGGTGGGATGCCAGACGAGGAACACCGCTCCGAAACAAGCGCTGAACGTCGCCTGCGGCTCCGTCACTCCACGTTCCGTTCCCGCGACCTTAGCGGTGTACCCGGAAAGGAAGTAGTACATGGCCTGCTCGGGTGTCAGCTTCGCTATCGGCGGCAGAACCCCGAATGCGTCGGCTGTGAGGAACACGACGTTGCGCGGATGCGCTCCCCGGCCGTCCGCAACGGACCTCGGGATGTAGTGAAGCGGGTACGACGCGCGAGTGTTCTCCGTGATGGACTGGTCGGAAAACAGCACCTGCTTTGTCGCCGGGTCGAGCTTCACGTTCTCGAGGATTGTCCCGAACATCTGGGTCGTCCGGAAAATGTCGGGTTCGTTCTCGGTTGAGAGGTTGATCACTTTCGCGTAGCATCCGCCCTCGAAGTTGAACACCCCGTTGTCGGACCAGCCATGTTCGTCGTCACCGATCAGCGCGCGCCTTGGATCCGCCGAGAGCGTCGTCTTGCCGGTACCGGAGAGCCCGAAGAACAACGCGGTGTCACCCTCTTCGCCAATGTTCGCCGAGCAGTGCATCGAGAGAACGCCCTGCTTCGGCAGCAGGTAGTTCATCACTGTGAACATCGACTTCTTCAACTCGCCGGCGTAACGCGTCCCGCCGATAAGGATCGTGCGCTCGGCGATGTTGAGAACGATGAACGTCCCCGTGCGCGTACCGTGCTTTTCCGGGTCAGCCTGAAATTCCGGGGCGTGGAGAACCGTGAAGTTCGGGTCGAACGCGGCAAGCTCCGCCTGCTCGGGGCGGATGAACATGTTCCGGACGAATGCCATGTGCCATGCGTTCGGCGATACGTACCTGACCGAGAGGCGGTAGGCGGGATCGGCGCCGCAATAGAGGTCCTGCACGAAAAGCTCGTCGCGGCCGTCGAGGTATTCCCGGAGGTCGGCGATGAGCTTCGCATAGCTGTCGCTCGAGAACGGCTGGTTGACTTTCCCCCAGTCGACGTCGTTCTCCGACCCCGCCTCCCTCACAACGAACTTGTCGTTGGGTGAGCGGCCGGTGTGCGGAGTAGTTACCGCCACGAACGGTCCCATCGCGGCGAACTCACCCTCGTCACGCCTGGCGGCCGCCTTCATCAGCTCTGGGGCGACGAGGTTCCAGTGGACCTCACCCGACGGGTCGAGCCCCTGATTCGAGAGCCCGATACTGCTTTCCCTCTCGATGGCCGCGCGCTCGGGCCTTGTCTCTGTAGCCATCCTGTCCATCCTCAGGAAGTGATATCTTCGGCGACCTGCCGCGGCCGCGCCGCGTCGCGCGACTGCGCGTCCATCACGGCGACCGCGGCCATGTTTACGATGTCCTGCACATCCGCCCCGCGCTCGAGCACGTGCACCGGGCGGTTCATGCCGACGAGGATCGGTCCGATCGCCGTCGCGCCACCAAGGTGGTTCAACAGCTTGTAAGCGATGTTGCCCGCGCTCAGGTTCGGGAAGATCAGGACGTTCGCGCGGTCGCTGAGCTGGCTGAACGGATAAGCCGACTTTAGCAGTTGCTGGTCGAGCGCCGTGTCAGCCTGCATCTCCCCATCGACCACTATCGATGGGTCGCGCTGCCTGAGCAGCTGAACCGCCTGCGCCACTTTCTCCGCCTCGGGATGCCTCACCGACCCGAAGTTCGAGAAGGAAAGCATCGCGATCCGCGGCGTGATCCCGAGAGTGCGAACGATCCGCCCCGCCGAGTACGCAATCTGCGCGAGCTGCTCGGCCGTCGGATCGATGTTGACAGTGGTGTCGCCACAAAAGATAACATGCTTCTCGAAAACGAGCATGTAGAGGCCGCTCACGACTTCCGCCTTCGCGTGCGCGCCGATGACCTGGAGCGCGGGGCGGATCGTCTCAGGGTAGTGCATGTTGACACCTGACACGAGCGCATCGGCGTCACCAAGGGCAACCATCACCGAGCCGAAGTAGTTGCCCTTGTATAGAAGCTGGTGTGCCTCACCCTTGCTCAGACCCTTTCGCTGACGGCGGCGCCACAGGAATTCGGCGTATGCTTCCCGGCGGGGCGAGGTCGACGGATCCTCGATGCTGATGTCGGCCATCGGAATCGCGTTTTCACGCGCTATCCTCGTGATGTTCTCCGGATTGCCAAGCAGTATCGGCTCGGCAATCCCTTCATCGGCAAGCACCTGGGCGGCGCGGATTACCTTCGGCTCCTCGCCCTCGGGAAACACGACCCTTCTCGGATCGCGGACCGCGCGGTTGATAATCCCCCGCATCACGCCGCGGGCGCGGCCGAGTCTCGCCTCGAGCTGCTCCCTGTATTCGTCGAGATCTATGAAGTTCTTCGTGACACCTGTCGCCACGGCGGCCCAGGCGACGGCCGGTGCAACCCATAGCAGTATCCGGGGATCGAAGGGGAACGGGATGAGGTACTCGGGCCCGAACTTGATCGAGGCAAGGCCGTAGAGTCGGGACACGCTTTCGGGGACATCCTCCTTGGCGAGAAGCGCAAGGGCGCGTGTCGCCGCCATCTTCATCGCTTCATTTACCTCCGTCGCGCGCGCGTCGATCGCGCCGCGAAAGATGAACGGAAAACCGAGGACGTTATTAACCTGGTTCGGATAATCACTTCTGCCCGTCGCAATTATCGCGTCGCTGCGAACCTTCCTTATCTCGTCGGGATGGATCTCCGGATCCGGATTGGCTAGAGCGAAGATGATCGGACGGTCCGCCATCCTTGCCACCATCTCCCCGGTAACCGCGCCTGCCACCGAAAGGCCGACGAATACGTCGGCGCCGACGAGCGCGTCAGCGATCGTGCGTGCCTCGGTTTCATTGGCGAAACGTGCCTTATACGGATCCATTTCGCCCGCCCGCCCTTTGTGTATCACTCCCCGCCTGTCTGACAACAGGATGTTTTCCCGTTTCACGCCGAGCCGCACGTAGTGCTCGGCGGTCGAGATGGCGGCTGCGCCGGCGCCTGAGAACACACATTTCACGTCGGCGATGTCGCGCCCCGTTATCTCGAGCGCGTTCAGCAGCGCAGCACCGGAGATTATCGCGGTGCCGTGCTGGTCGTCGTGAAAAACCGGGATCTTCAGGGTCTCGCGCAGCTTCTCCTCGATGTAGAAGCAGTCGGGTGCCCTGATGTCCTCGAGATTTATCCCGCCCACGCTCGGCTCGAGAAGCTGGCAGAACCTGATTACGTCCTCGGGGTCTTCGGAGCCAACCTCCAGGTCGAAGACGTCGAGATCGGCGAACTGCTTGAACAGGTTGCCTTTTCCCTCCATCACGGGCTTCCCGGCAAGTGCGCCGATGTTGCCTAGTCCGAGGACCGCCGTGCCATTTGTCACGACCGCGACGAGGTTGCCGCGGGCAGTGTACTTGTAGGCGTCCTCGGGATTTTTCTGGATCTCGAGGCAGGGCTCGGCGACACCAGGCGAATAGGCGAGGGCAAGGTCCCGCTGGTTGTTCAGAGGTTTTGTGGGGACGACCGCGATCTTGCCCGGCCGTCCCGAGGAGTGGTAATCGAGCGCGTCTTTTCGCTTCATGTTTTTGGCGTTTGAGCGTTCAAGTTACGCCAACCCGGGGGCGTCGCGCACCCCTCGTGCCCCCGGGAGTGCCGGTCGGTCAGAAGAGCAGCCGGTAGCCGAGTGAGAAATTGCGGCCGGCCCCATGGGCGAATCCCTTGAGCCTGCTGGTCGCCTCACGGTATCGCTCGTCGAAGGCATTGTCCACGCGAAGCGTGAAGGCATGCGTGAGCCCGCGCATGGCAAAGCTCCAGGTTGCCGCGAGATTGACCAGGTCGTACGCTCCCGTCGCCACCGCCGCAGGATCTTCGTCGGAGGTCGGCTCCGGGACGCGGTCCTGCCTGAAGGCGTGACGGTAGTCGAGCTCGACCGAATATCTTCCGTCGTCGAATCTTGCGAGACCGCCCAATCGGGCGGCGGGGAGGAACGGCAGCGGCTCGCCGTCGGCGAATTCTCCCCTCACAAAATCGCCAACGGCGCCGATGACGAGTTTCGTGGATACCTCGGTCTCCACGCGCCCTTCCGCACCCTTCAGCGTCGCGTCCTCCTGCCGGAAACGGTTGAGGGGAACGCTCTCGAGGTCGCCCTCATGCTCTATCGCAGTGTCGCCGACGATGTTCGGCGAGATGAAGTCCCCGACCTTGTTGTAGTAGCCGGAGATCTGCCCGGTTACGCGATTGCCCTGGGCCCTGATGATCGCATCGAAACCCTGGTTTGTCTCGCTCCTCAGGTCTGGATTGCCGATGTCGTAGGTCCCGGCGGCGTGATGGAAGCCGTTGGAAAAAAGCTCCTCGACCGTCGGCGCGCGGAACGCCCGCGCCGCGCTGGCTGCGAGTGTGACTTCCTGCGTCACCGGGTAGCTGACCCCGAGCGATCCCGAGAAGTTGTTGAAGTCCCTCGACCGCGCGGGCCCGAATTTCGCTTCGCCAGCGGTCGATTTGATCGAGTAGTAGTCGTACCTGCCGCCGATCTGGATCCTCGGTATACGTGATTCGGGATCCCGGCCGCTGGCGAGTGGAATTTCCTGGTAAATGAACACGCCCGCGGTACGCGTGTCCGCACCCGGTGTAACGGCTTCTTCGCCCGTTGCCTGATAGTCACGAGTGAGCGCTGATGCGCCGAGTGCTCCGGCGACCGGCCCCACCCGCGTCCGGCCGAGTACGTCGAGCGTGCGCGTCTCGAGATCGAACCGAGTGCCGATCTCACCCGACTCCTCGATCTCCTCGTGCTCGTACCATTGGGCAGTCGAGCCAACGCGAATCGATGTGAAGATGCCGAGGGCGCGGCCGAATTCGAGGCGTCCGTTGATCTCGTTCCGGCTGCCTTCGATGTGAACGTTGTCGTCGTGATCCGATGGCAGTCCGTAGTCGAACCGGTTGCCGCGGAAGAGAAGTCCGCCGGAGCCCCATGAGTTTGCGAAGCCAAGGCCGCCTGCCCCCGAGAACGTCTTGCTGTACGAGTTTTCAAGCGTTCCGCCGCCGCCGGTGCGGAGGTCTCCGGAGCTGCGCCCCTGCGCGCGCCCGACGAGCGCGAGTGTTTGACCAACCGGCACAGTGACACCAAAAGCCGCTCCGCCGCCACCGACAGCGCTCTCCGACTGCCCGCTGAAGTAGCCGTCGACGTGAGTCGGGATCGTTGTCGGCAGGTCGTTCGATATCACGTTCACTACGCCGCCCAGAGCGTTGTTGCCGTAAAGGAGCGACGCCGGGCCGCGAACTACCTCGATGCGCCGGGCAACGAGGGGATCGATTGTGACCGAGTGATCCGGCGAAGTAGCCGCGAGATCCCCGGCGCGTTCTCCGTCCTGAAGCACGAGGACGCGTTCGCCTGACAGCCCGCGAATGACAGGTGCCGATGCACCAGGTCCCGAGTTTCTAACGGCGAGTCCAGGCTCTCGCGAAAGCGACTGGGCGATGGAGCTCGAGAGGCCGCGCGACAGAGCTCCTCCGGAGATCTCCGTTGTCGACTGGGCGACGTCACGCGGGTCCGTACCGATCGGTGTCGCGGTGACCTGCACAGCGCTGAGCTGGGTGACAGCACGCGCGCGCCCCATGAGGATGATTATCTCGACGGGAGTGGTGTCGTCAGTTACCGTCACGTCACCGTGTCCGGGTGCGTATCCGATGAGTATCGTCACGATGTGATACGTCCCGACTGGAAGGCCGGTGAAACTGAAGGCCCCCGCGTCGTTGGTAGTGGTGGCGCGGTTGATCGCGGGGATTATGACCTGGGCGTCCGAGAGCGGGTTCCCGGTGGAGTCGCGAACGGTACCCATCACGGGTGAGGGGAGCGTTGCGGAGATCGAATGTGTTGTCGCAGCGGGGGTCAGCCGCTCCGGCTGATATGACGTCAATGCCGCAGCCAGCGCCACGGTCAGTGAGATAGTGAAGTACATGTATTCCTCTTCAGGTTTTGGTGCTGCCCACGTTTTCCGTGGCGGGCAGGCGTTCGAATCGGGGAGAATGCCCCAATTCGTGCGAGTTCAGACCGGAAGAGTGACGGGAGGTGCCCGGGGAGACCCGGGCGGGCGCTGGTGGGTGGAGTGATCGGCTGCCAGGAGCCGTGTACGATTTGCGGAGTCCGACGAGCAAACCGGAATTGCGTGGCCAGCGGCGACGTTTCCGTGGAGGCGATGGGTCGAGCAGGCGAGGCAATCTTCGTGGCTGTGCGCAAAATGGGCAGTCGTCCCGGCAGCCTCGACGTGCGCGTCAGCCTGAGCCTTGCCCCCCTCGAGCAGGGGGACAACCGACAGGAAGAGCCATGGCAGAATCAGAATCCACCTGGCTATCCCCGCCGGGGAGCGATGCGGCAAGGTGCCGCTCTCGAGCGTCGGGCGCATCCTCTGAAGATAATCGGTGGGAGAGGAGGGATCTCTACTGACTACCGCGAGCCCCGCAGCCAGCTCAGCGGGTCAACCGCAGGCCCGCCGCGCCTGATCTCGAAGTGAAGGTGGGGTGGAAGTGACGGATCTGTCGCACCTATCGCCCCTATCACCTGGCCTTTCGTCACTCGCGCACCCTTTGAGACTCCGATCCGGCTGAGCGATCCGTAAACCGAATAATCGCCTCCGCCATGCTCGAGTATTATCGTGTTCCCGTAGGTGCCCATCACGTCGGCGAGGACGACGACGCCGGCCGATACGGATTTCACCGATGTTCCGTCCGACGCGGCGATTCCGATTCCGTTCCAGCGTGTCGTCGTGTTGTTGGGGTTCACGACCCGCCCGAAGCGGTAGATGATCGATCCGTCCACCGGCCAGTCGAGTTGACCGAGGTCGCTTGTGCGAATCGAGCTCGGAGCCGCTGCAGCCGCGTTCGGGCCGGTAGCAGCTCTTCGGCGCGCAGCCTCGAACTGCGCGATGACGTTGTTGAGCCGCCGCTCGGTCCTGGCCAGCTCGGCAAGGCGGGACTGAGCCTTCTTCTGGTCCTGCTGCGCTCTCCGCAGACTCGTCGTCCGCGCCGCCTCGAGCGAGGCGAGCCGCTCGGCCTCGCGGGCTTTCTCGATCCGGTTCTGCTCGACCCCGCTCTGGAGAGACACGAGCTGGCGCCGCTGCGCGATGATCTGCGACCTGAGCTGGTCCACCCGGCTCACGACTGCGCGGTCGCGCTGCGCCAGAATGTGAAGATACTTGTACCGCGCGACGAGATCGCCGAACGATTTCGCCGAGAGCAACACGTCGAACGTGTAGAGAGGACCGCGCTTGTAGATCTCGACGAGCCGCTTGCGCAGCACTGCAGCCTTGACCTGCACTTCGTCCTGGGCGCGGACGAGATTTGCCGTCGTGTTCTCGACTTCGCCGTTCAGGGTGGTGAGCTGCTGGTCGAGCGACCTGACGACGCGGACGGTGGCATTGTGCTGGCGGTCGAGGTTGTTCACTTCCTCTCTTATATCGTGAACGCGTCCCTGCAGGCCTTTCATGCGACGCTGAAGCTCCTCGCGCTCGCGTCGGATCTTCGCCAGCTCCTGCTGCTGCGCGCGGATGCGGGCGTCAGCCTCCTGCGCGGCGAGGGGACCCGCGAGCAGCAGAGCGACGACGGCAGCGAATGCCGCGCGCCTCAGATGCGACGCAGGTGACTCCATACCGATGTTGCGCTGCCGAGCAGTCCAATGAATGCCCCGCAGACAAGTCCAACCGCGATGAGGCGCGGGTCGAAGAAAACAACCGAGAACAGGTTGGTGTCGACCATCCGGTACGCGACCCACGTGAGCCCGATAGCCAGTACCGCGCCGAGGATTCCCTTCACGAAGCCGTCGATGAGAAACGGCGCGCGCACGAACGCATCAGTCGCGCCCACCAGGCGCATTATCGCAATCTCCCTCGCCCTCGCGAGCACCGACACCCTGATCGTCGCGCCGATGATGATGATCGAAACTGCGGCGAACGCGATACCGAGACCGAGACCGGTGCCAGCGGCGATTGTGCGGAGCTGGTAAAGCTTTCGAACCCACTCCTCGCCGTACCGCACGTCGTCAACGAACTGGTATGACTTCACCCGGTCGGCGACGGCTTCGACAGTTTCAGGATTCCTGAGACCGGGCCTCAGGTGAATGTCGAGGGAGGCAGGAAGCATCGCCTCCTCGAACACGTCGCTGAACTCGCCCATGTCCTTCCGCGCGCGCTCAAGTGCGCCTTCCTGCGTGATGTAATCGACCTTCGCCACCTCGGGAAAGACTGCGATATCAGCCATTGCTGCAGCGATGGCGTCGGCCGGCGTTCCCTGCGACACGAACGCGCGGACCTCCACCCTCTGCTCGACGTTTCGCAGCGCATGCCTGATGTTCACCGCGACCAGCGCGAACAGCCCGAACGCGAAAAGCGAGAACGCTATCGTCACGATTCCGAGGATGCTCAGCAGCGGCGCGCGCCGGCTGGCGTTGAACGCCTCTCTCGCGGCGAGCATCTACTTCCTGTCTCCGGGAAGGGGAGGCCAGTTGCCTTCACTCGGCCCACCGATGACCGGCTGCCCGAGCAGAGGAGTGTAGCGTGTCTCAGGCGGCGGAGTCTCAGCCGAATCGAAGACTATCCGGCCGTGGTTCAGCTCAACGGTTCGGGCGTTGTCGGCACGCCTCACGATCTCGAGGTCGTGAGTCGCCATTATCACCGACGTGCCCGCCGCGTTGATGTCGCGCAGGAGCTGGATCACGCCGCGCGACGCGCGGTCGTCGAGGTTTCCCGTCGGCTCGTCGGCCAGGAGGAAGTATGGATCGTTCACCAGCGCCCGTGCGATTGCGACCCGCTGCTGTTCCCCGCCTGAGAGCTGGCGGGGCAGGTGGGTCGCCTTTGAGGCTAGCCCGACCTGGGTGAGAACCCGGGCGACTCGCTGGGGAATCGCCGAGGATGGCGCGCCGGTCACCTCGAGTGCGAACGCGACATTCTCCTCCGCCGTCCTGTCCTCGAGCAGCCGGAAATCCTGGAACACAATTCCAAGGCGGCGGCGCAGCTGGGAGATCTCCTTGCGCTTGGCGGTGTTGGAGTGGACGCCGCTCACCCACACATCCCCGTGAGTCGGTTTCTCCTCCATGTAGAGAAGCTTGAGGATCGTCGTCTTGCCGGAGCCGCTGGGCCCGATGAGGAAGACGAACTCGCCGCGCCTTATCTGGAGAGTTACGTGGCTCAGCGCGACGCGCGTGCGCGTGTACTCCTTTGCTACATCGTGAAGTCGGATCATTCGGTGCTACTGAAGCGCCTGTTCGATATCGGCGATGATGTCCTCGAAGTTTTCGATGCCAATACTCAACCGCAGAAATCCATCGGGAATGCCCGTCGCTGCGCGTTCTTCGCTCGTCATGTGCGCATGCGAGCTGAAGCGCGGCTCGACCGCCAGTGAGTCGACGCCGCCGAGACTGGAGGCGTATGAGATGAGCCGCAGCCTGCGCGAGAAACGGTCCGCCGCTTCAGCACCGCCCGCAAGCTCTATCGACATGAGACCCCCGAAGCCGTCGAGAAGTTTCTTCGCGAGAGAATGATCGCGGTGTTCGGGAAGCCCGACATAGTGGACTTTCGAAATCTCCGGGCGATCTCTGAGCCACTCGGCCACGCGCATCGTGTTCTCGTTCGAGCGCTTCACGCGAACGTCGAGAGTCTTCAGGCCGCGCTCGAGGAGCCAGCAGGCGAAGGGGTCGGGTGCCTGGCCCCAGACCATCATCTTCCGCCGCACTTCCTCGATGTATGACGAGGTACCCGCAACGACACCGCAGAGCACATCGTGGTGACCGTTCAGATATTTCGTCGCCGAGTGGATGACGACATCCGCGCCGAGCCCGATCGGGCGGCAGTTGATGGGGCTGGCGAGGGTCGAGTCAACGACGAGCGCGACTCCCTGATTCTTCGCGAGTATCGCAAGCTGCGGAACGTCAATAACGCGGCCGGTCGGATTGGCCGGCGACTCGATGAAGATCGCGCGGGTGTTCTGGCGGATCGTGTTACGCCAGACCCGCCGCTCGTCGGGGTTCGCGTAACTCACCTCGATCCCCATCGCGACGAACTCCTCGCTGAAGAGCCGGCGCGTTCCCCCGTAAATCCAGGAGCTCGAGAGGAGGTGGTCCCCGGGCCTCAGGAGGGCGAGCATCGCGCATGCAGTCGCCCCCATCCCGCTCGAGAGCACCAGTGCCGCTTCGGAACCCTCGAGCATTGCGATCCGCTTCTGGACTATCTCCTCGTTCGGCGTGTTTCCATAACGCGTGTAGAGCAGGCCCTCCGCGGTGCCGAAGTCCTGGACGAAGTTCACGGACTGCACGAGCGGGGAAGAGACCGGCGAGCCAGGCAGGCGCGGCTCCGCTCCGCCATGAACGGCGATAGTCGACTGTCCGGGCTTCGGAGGCAGCTTGCCGTCCGCCATCAGCCCACCTGCCGTTCGCCGACAGGCGTATCGAGGTCAGGCTTGAGGACCACGACTTTCTCCGTGAGCGTGACGCCGCCGATGTCTCTCAGAGCTGCTTTTCCTTCCGGCACGGTGTCATCGATGGCGAGCACCGCGATTTCCCTTCGCCGCGGCCCCCTGACCCAGACGAGTTCTCCCTCGTCGACGAGGCGGATTCGCGCCTCGGACCGGCGGATGCGCACCATCGGTCCGCGCTCCGGGTCTCCCTTTTTCGTCGACGTGTACTCCCACACCATCAACTCGGGCTCGAACCTCGACCCGAGATTTATGTTCGGCGCGGGGAGCTTAATCCGCCTCACGACTGGATCGTGCTCCGCAGGGGGAAGTAACCGCTTTCCTGCCTGATCACGAGCCGCCTCCGCCACAGCGTCTCGAGTGTCGCCGCCGCCTTGTCAGCCGGCATGCCCATCGCCGCCGCGAGATCGGCGGGCAGCGCGCTTCCCATCTCGCAGATCTTCTCCCACGCTTTGCGCTCCTCTCCGTCCACTGTGCCGATCAGCTGGGCCGCGCCATCGGCCAGCTGTGTAACGAGGGCCAGATGGTGCCGCTCGAGCACAGCCTCGATCGCATCCATGTGCGACTCGTTCATGCCGTAGAAGACGAAGTACACCTCGCGGCGGGGAATGTCGATGCTGACGTACTGCATCAGGAGCTTCGCCACGATCTCATCGGCGCACGAGAAGTCGAGAAGTCCGACGTGCGTGAAATCGAGAATGGCGAGCGACTTGTCGCCGATCTCGTCGAGGTGATGCTCTATTCCGATCCGGACCGCCGCCCCTGTCGGGCGCGTCACGAGGTTCGAGTAGAGATCGCAGACGCTGCGCCTCAGAACGCTGCTCACGTCGATGTGGCTGATCATGCGACTGCCATCCGCTCGGGGATGGTTATCTGGACCTGCGATCCGGGGAAGGGAGCGAGGTTTTCGAGCATCGGCTCGTCCTGGTCCCACTCCGGCACGACGGCTATCCTCGCGGTGCCGCTTCTCACACTGAACTTGCCGTCCCACGTCCCGATGAATTTCTTCACCCCGGCGAGACCCTGCCCGCGCCCCGGGTCGCGAAACCGCGTCGCGCCGCGCATCACGGATTCCTCCAGCGCCATGCGGTCGCCCCATCTGTCATCGGGACGATGATTCGGTGACGACTCGAGAGATTTCCTGAACCCCATTCCCGCGTCGCAGACGGCGATTACCACCACGTTTCGGCCTCCAAGACGCTGCTGCCACTTGTATGACTGGACGGCGACCCATCCTCCGGCGCCCGCATGTTCTATCACGTTCTGGCAGATCTCCGACAGGACCATCGTGAAACGCATCGTGATCTGCGACTGCAGGTGAAGCTTCTCCTGAAGTATCGCACGGGCGCGCTGCTGAATATTTTCGACGACCGTGTGGATATCCTGTGTATGGACGACCGGGGTCACCTCGAGCAATACGCTCGACTCGGTGCTCTGCCGGGAGCGCGGCACCCGGCCCGAGATGTCGTAGAGCCCGTCGGCATGCCTGAAGAAGCTCGCACGCCCCCAGTACGACGCGGTGTCGTCGCTCTCGGGCACCGCTATTGTCGGCCGCTCGAGACGAGTCTGGGCGACAGCGAGCAGCGCTGTGAGTCCGTACGGCGACGCCCAGCGCGTTCGCCTTGCGTCGAGCAGAATCTTCGCGTCGGGAGGAACTGCCGCGAGCTGGTCGAAAATGACCTCGAACGACTTGTCGTCGAGTGATGGCGGCATGTTTATGACGGTCGTCACTTGACGCTCAGTTCTCCCTTGAGGTGCTGCGCGAGGCCGGTTGCTCCGCGATGATCGACGTTGCGGGCCGCGGCGGCAGCGGCTTTCTGCATCGCGGTCCGGATGTCATCACCCGCCAGCAGGAACGAGAAATATGTTGCCCCCCAGACATCTCCGCACCCCGTAGGGTCACCGCCGTCGAGATCCCGCGCAGCAACCGCCGGAACCAGCTCGGTCCTGACCGCGCCGGCAGACGGCGCGATGGGGCGTCGGTCGAGGTCCGAAAGCCGCTCGAATCCCGGCGCTGCTACGTACGCTACCCCACGCTTGCCGAGCGTGATGTTCAAAACCTTCACGCCTGCCGCGGTCGCCATTGCGGCGAGTGCGAGAGGGTCCGGTGCCATCATTGACATCTCGTCTTCGTTAACCTGCACGAAATCAAAACACCTGAACCAGGCTGCCGCATCTGGAAGGGGCTGCAGGGTGCGGAGTCCATCCGGCTGGCGCGCCAGCAGAAGTGAGTGCATGTCGCAGTAGATCGGTCCCCTGAAATGCGCCCTGATGAGCTGCGCGGTCTCGAGGTCGAGCTCGAAGCCGCTTATCAGATTTACATAAAGCGCGTCGATTCCCGAAAGGAGCGGCTTGAGGCCGAGCCAGCTCCAGCCCGGAACCCCGCCTGAAAGTTTCTCGAACCGCCGCTCGGCGCTCTGATAATGAAGGGTCACCCGGTTGTTCGGATGCGGGACCTCGATTGGCGCGTATTCCGGTGCGATCCGCGAAAAATTCCTGAGGAAATCGCGCGCCTGGGGGGCGAGGTCCTGGCCCACCTTCACGATTGGAGCGAATTCCCACGAGTCAGGAAGCGCGGCCTCGAAGGCCCCGAGAGCGTAGGTTATGCCGCCCCATTCCTGGACCGCCGCGTCACGCGGATCGCGGCCAAAAATTATGTCCCATACGAAGCTGCCGATTATACCCACCCTTCGGGGGCGGTGGCTTTGGCCGGCTGTTCGCGTGACTGTGTCTTGCATCGGGTATAAGCTTATTGAGTAGCGCGCAGAAAATCGCGTCTTGCGCGCATTGAATCTTCAATACACACGCGGCCCCGGCGTCATGCCGAAATCGAGGATCGTATGAAGCTTGGCAGACTTACACTGACCGCAGGTCTCATTTCGATTGCCGCCGCGTGCGCGCCGGCACCATCGTCGCAGTCTTCCCAGGCTCCCGCCACGTCGGTCGAGGGGGACAGGTCGGCGCTTGTGATGCTTCTGGTTGTCGATCAGCTCCGCGCAGACCTCCTCACGCGGTACGACGACCTCTTTACCGGCGGATTCCGCCGGCTTCTCGACGATGGGTATCAGTACGTGAACGCATCTCACGCGCATTCCGCGACGGAAACCGCGGTGGGGCACGCGTCGCTCTCGACGGGTACTCACCCGAACCGGCACGGAGTAGTCGGCAATGCCTGGTACGAGCGCTCGGGAGAAGCGTGGGTTGTCGTTCCAAACATCTTCGACTCGACAGTGAAGATCCTTGGCAATCAATCCGCTGCCGGTGTCTCCCCTGTTCACCTCGAGCGCCCGGGTCTTGCCGACTGGATAGTCGGCGCGGACAGGAACTCGATAGTCGCGTCGGTTTCCGGCAAGGACAGGGGAGCCGTTCATCCTGCGGGACGTACCCGGGGCTACGTGTACTGGTTCGACGCGCCATCCGGCCGGTATGTGACTTCGACTTACTACCGTGACCGCGATCCGGACTGGCTGACCCGTTTCAGCGCGACTACGCTCGCGGCGCATCGAGCCGACACCGTGTGGGACCTGAGAATCCCGGCTGCGGCCCTTTCCCGCGCCAACCGCGACACGATTGCGACGGAAGGCAACGGGACCAACACATTCTTTCCGCACAGATACTCAGTCGAAGGACGGCCCGACGCATTCTGGTCGTGGTGGCTTGCAACTCCATACCAGGATGTCGCGACACTCGAGCTTGCCCGCACGATGGTTACCTCACTCGGTCTCGGAAAAGATGCGAGCCCCAACTTCCTTAACGTGTCGCTCTCCACCGCGGACTACATCGGGCATGGCTACGGTCCGCACAGCCGCGAGCAGCTCGACAACCTCCTGAGGATGGATCGTGAGCTCGGGGAGTTTTTCGCCTTCCTCGACAGGACCGTCGGCGCCGGCAGGTGGGTTATGATGCTCAGCGCCGACCACGGCGTATTGGACAGCCCCGAAGACCTCATCGCCCGCGGCGAGTTCGGTTATCGCGCGACCCAGCAGGATCTCCTGATGCTGGACTCGCTGCGCCGCGAAGCCGCTGCGAACCCCGACCCGGCGGCCGGTGCGAGGAAACTCGCCGCCGATCTCAAGAAACTCGATCTCGTTGTCGAGGCCTACACGCATGAGCAACTCGCCCGTGGCCAGCCCCGCGACAGCTTCGAGGTGCTGGAGCGGCGGTCGATGTATCCCGGCAGGGTTTCAGGGCTTTTCGCCCGCGAAGGCGTCGAGGTGAGGTTCAGGCCGGGAGTGCTTCGAGGACCGCGAGGGAGCAGTCACGGCACTGCGTGGTGGTACGACCGTCATGTCCCCATGATCTTCATGGGAGCGGGAATTCCCGCGGCACGCGACACGAGCCGCGCAGAAACCGTCGACTTCGCCCCGACCATGGCGGCGATGCTGCGGATCCCCTATCCCGCCGATGTCGACGGCCGGGTTCTGCCGCTTGGGAGGAGGGAGCCCTAAAGGTCGCCGAAAGTCTGCGCGCGGAAGGTGGCGACCGCGCCGACCACTCCGGCGGAAAGCGGCAATGCTCCGGGGACGATCCTGCACGCCTCGACTGACGGCTTGAATGCGCGCCGCCTGACTTCGGCCCGCAGCGGATCGAAGAGGAGATCACCGGCCTGTGTCACGCCCCCGGCGATGACGAACGTGTCGGGGTTGAAGATGTTTATGAGATTCGCGACACCAACGCCGAGGAAATGGGCGGTGTCGCGCACGACCTCGAGAGCCACGCGATCGCCGCGCTTCGACGCCTCGAACACTGTCTGGGCAGTGATGCGGGACAGGTCGCCGCCGACCATCTGAGTCAGCTCCGAAGGCTCGTCGCCCTCGAGAACCTCTCTCGCCCGCTCCGCAATCGCCGGCCCTGACGTGTATGCCTCGAGACACCCGTAGTTTCCGCATTTGCACCGGCGTCCCGTGGCGTCGATGCTGGTGTGGCCGATCTCGCCCGCGGCATCGGACGCTCCGTGGTAGAGCTTGCCTTCCAGTATAAGCCCACCGCCGATGCCTGTGCCGATGGTCATTCCTACAACATTGTGCCCGCCCTTGGCAGCTCCGCACCACCATTCGCCGATGGTCGCGCAGTTCGCGTCGTTGTCGAGTGTGGCTGGAAGGTTGACGCGTTTCGACACCTCGTCGCGAAGAGGGAAGTCGCGCCATCCGAGGTTCGGGGTGACGATGACAACTCCGCGCGCGCGGTCGAGCGGTCCCGGGGAACCGATGCCGACGCCGAGAAAGTCGCTTCGCTCAGCGCCAGTCTCGGCGCGGGTCTCGGCGATCACTTCCTCGATCAACCCGCCGATCCTGTCGACGACCGCGTCAGCACCTTCGTGGGCCCGCGTGGGAACGATGCGCATCGCGATCTCCCGGGTGCCGTCGGTCGGCATTGCACCCGCGGCGATGTTCGTCCCGCCCAGATCGATTCCAACAATGAACTGCTCTCTCACCGTCACGCGCTGGCTCTGTATGAAAGGGTCATGGTCAGGAGGTCGAAGACTGCCTCGCTGGTAACTTCGCGCATGCAGCGCCAATGTCCAAGCGGGCACCGCTGGGGTCCGTGCCTGTCGCAGGGCCTGCACGCCAGGTCTTCGTGGCCCGCCACCACTGACTGCGGCGCGAGCGGGCCGAATCCGAAGTCGGGAACAGTCGGGCCAAAAATCGAGATTGTCGGCGTTCCCACCGCCGACGCGAGGTGCTGCGGCGCCGAGTCGTTCGACACGAGCGCGGCTGCCCTCCCGATAAGCGCCGCCGAGCCGAGGATACCCATCCGGCCGGCGGCGTTTACGGCGCGTCCATCGGGTAACTGGGCGACTATTTTTTCGCCCATCTCGATTTCCGCTTTCCCGCCGACCACGACGACATCGAACTGTGCGGCAATCTTCACCGCGAGCTCAGGATAGAACGGCCAGCGCTTCGTTGCCCACGCGCTTCCCGGCGCAAGCACGACGTACGGCCGGATCGAGTCTGCCAAGCCGGCACGAAGCAGGTCGTCAGCTTCCGTGTTGTCATGGGCAGACGGAAATACTCGGGGAGTCAGATCGTCGCCGGATGGCGGCACCGCACCAGGCGGCATCGCGAGCCACCAGAGTCTCTCGGCGTGGTGCCTGTCAGCGCGGTATTCGACGCGGTCGGAGTAGAGACGGCTTCCTTCGGACGTGTTGAAGCCGATGCGTTTCTTCACGCTGCTGAAGGCGACGAGGAGGGCGCTTCGCAACGAGCCCTGCGCCATATACGCCGCATCGTAGCGCCCGCGGCGAATCCTGCCGACAGTCCGCGAGAAACCGGCGATGCCGCCGTCGCGATCCCGCCTGTCGTAATCGATTATCTGTCGAATGTAGGGATTGCCATGGAGGATTGCCGCGCCGTCGGGAGATGTGAGGACATCGACAGGACCACGCCGCGCAAGCTCCGCGATCAGCGGCGTCGTTAGGACCACGTCCCCGAGGAAGCTCGTCTGCACAACGAGCGAGGTCACACGCTAGTCCACCTGAAGGACCGCGAGGAACGCCTCCTGCGGGATCTCCACGGAGCCGACCTGCTTCATCCGCTTCTTTCCCTCCTTCTGCTTCTCGAGGAGCTTCCGCTTTCTCGAGATATCGCCGCCGTAACACTTCGCGAGAACATCCTTGCGGAGCGCTTTCACCGTCGTTCGCGCAATGATCTTCTGGCCCACCGCGGCCTGGATTATCACCTCGAACAACTGGCGGGGGATGAGCTCCTTCAGCTTGTCCGCGATCTTGCGACCCCACTCGTATGCCTTGTCGCGATGGATGATCACCGAGAATGCGTCAACCGGGTCGCCGTTGATGAGCATGTCGAGCTTCACGAGGTCGCTCCGCCTGTACTCGAGCATCTCGTAATCGAGCGACGCATAGCCGCGGCTTATCGTCTTCAGGCGGTCAAAGAAGTCGAGGATGATCTCGCCGAGGGGAAATTCCCAGTCGAACTCGACCCGCGCCTGGTCGAGATAAGTCATGTTCCTGTACACACCGCGCCGCTCCGTGCCGAGTGTCATGATGGGGCCGATGTAATCAGCCGGGGCCATGATTCGGGCCTTCACATACGGCTCCTCGACGTAGTCGATCACCGTCGATGGCGGCATGCGCGACGGATTCTCGATGAGCTGCATCACGCCGTCAGTCTTGTGCACGTGATACTCGACGCTCGGAACCGTCGTGACGAGGTCGAGCTCGTACTCGCGCTCGAGCCGCTCCTGAACGATCTCCATGTGAAGGAGGCCGAGAAATCCGCAGCGAAAGCCGAAGCCGAGGGCGGTCGAAGTTTCGGGTTCGTAGTGGAGCGAGGCGTCGTTGAGCTGCAGCTTTTCGAGGGCGTCGCGAAGCGTCTCGTACTGCTGGGTGTCGGTTGGATAGATGCCGGCGAAAACGAACGACCGCACGTCCCTGTATCCCGGAAGCGCTTCCGGCGCGCGGTTTGTTGCGTCGAAGATCGTGTCACCGGCGCGCGTTTCCTTGACCGACCTGACGTTCGCGACGACGTATCCGACTTCGCCCGGCCCGAGCTTGTCGGTCTTCACCTGGCGAAGCTGGTTGTAGCCGACTTCAGCAACTTCGTACACTGATTCGCTCGCGCCGAAAGTGATCTTGGTGCCGACCTCTATCGTGCCGTCGACAACGCGCACGCTCGGGATCGCCCCGCGATACCTGTCGTAGTATGAATCGTAGATGAGTGCGCGGAGCGGTCCCGTTGGATTACCTGTCGGCGCGGGGACCTTGCGCACGATCTGCTCGAGGAGCTCCGGAATCCCGAGGCCTTCCTTCGCGCTGACGAGAAGGATGTCGTCGGGGTCGACTCCGAGAAGGTCGTGAACCTCCTGCTTCCGCTTCTCCGGCTCGGCGCCGGGAAGATCGATCTTGTTGAGGACCGGGATTATTTCCAGTCCCGCGTCGAGCGCGAGGAAGAGATTGGAGAGAGTCTGCGCCTGAATGCCCTGCGATGCGTCGACCACGAGGATTGCGCCCTCGCACGCTGCGAGTGACCGCGATACCTCGTATGTAAAATCGACGTGCCCTGGCGTGTCGATCAGGTTCAGCTCGTACAGTCCGCCGTCCTTCGACTTGTAGCTCATCCTTACTGCGTTGAGCTTGATGGTGATGCCGCGCTCACGCTCGAGGTCGAGGGTGTCCAGCACCTGGGCCTTCATCTCGCGCTTCTGCAACATGCCTGTCGCCTCGATCAGCCGGTCGGCGAGCGTCGACTTGCCGTGGTCTATGTGCGCGACAATACAGAAGTTGCGGATGTGGTCGAGATTCAAGTTGGTTCCGGGGGTAGGACAGCCCTCAAATATAACGGGAGCCGGGCATTACCCAGACAGCCACTGTCTCCACGCGCGATTGCGGATCGAGGACTTTGCGGCCTCAGGACTAGAAACAATTGCAGAGTCGCGACTAAGTGAGGGCAGAGGACTACCGAGGACGTCATTCCGCTCATCCTCGGCACCTCACTTTGAGCTGCGCCGGGTTCCGTGGACGGCGAGTTAAGCTACTTCCATACTCCGCTCAAAGTCGATGGGACTCTGGTTACCGAGCGACGAGTGCCGTCGCGTGAGATTGTAGAACCGCTCGATGTAATCAAACACGTCGGCGCGGGCTGCATCTCGAGTACGATAGTCTTTCCGATGACAGCGTTCGATCTTCATCGTCGAGAAAAAGCTCTCCATCACCGCGTTGTCCCAGACATTTCCTGAGCGGCTCATGCTACATGAGACTCCAAGCTCGCCCAAGAGCCGCTGAAAGTCCTCGCTCGTGTACTGACTTCCCTGATCCGAATGATGCAGGACAGCGGCGATCGGGCCGCGGCGCCAGACCGCCATCAGCAACGCATCGGTCACCAGTTGTGAGGTCATCGACGCCTGCATCGCCCACCCCACGATGCGACGTGAGAACAGATCGAGCACGACCGCGACGAACAACCAGCCTTCGTGAGTCCAAATGTACGTGAAGTCGGCGACCCACTTCTGATTCGGTGCCGGCGCCGTGAACTCGCGGTCCAGGACATTCGGTGCAATCATGTGGAGCGCCCGGTCGCCTCTGTCAGCCGGCCTTGCACGCCGCCGTGGCCTGGCCCTCAGTGCTGCGCTTCGCATTAGTCGCGCAACGCGCTGGCGTCCGCATCTGTGGCCGGCTGCGCGAACATCGGTGATCATGCGGCGAGTGCCATACGTCGAATCCGACGCGGCGAAGCAGACCCGGATGGTCTGCAGGATCGCGGCATCGAGGTGGGACCGGGTACTCTGCGGCCGCCCGCACCAGGCATAGAACCCGCTTCGCGAGACTCCGAGCGCCCCGCATTGCACGGCCACCGGCCAGATTCCTCGGTATTTCGCAATGAAGCCGAACTTCACATCGACTCCTTCGCGAAGTAGGCCGCGGCTTTTTTTAGAATGTCGCGTTCCATCTTCAGACGGGCCACCTCACGCTTCAGTTGCGTGACCTCGGCCGCCTCCGGTGTCTGCTGGCCTACACCAGGGAAAGCATTCGCCGGATCCGCTCGATGCTCACGTACCCAGGTCCGTAACACATTCACGTGAACGTCGAGCTCACGCGCTGCCTGAGCCATGGACACCCCGCGCTCACGCACGAGTCGAACGGCCTCAACCTTGAACTCCCTGCTGAACCGCCTTCGCTTCGTCATCTGAACTACCTCCAGTCCGAAAGAACACCTTAAGTTGGTGTCCACGGAACCCGGCGCAGCTCAATCAGGGAGATTCCCATGAACGACCTTCGCGAGCACGCTGCCGCCGGATACCGCAGAGCTGTGAACGTTATCCCAATGAAGTTTGGAATGAGATTTTTCTCCCGGAGACGTTATGAGAGTTCTATTCCTCACTGCACTACCATGTTTGCTGCTCGCAACAATATCCCCGGCACAGTCAAGCCGCGTGGGTTCAGCCGCCGAGCGTCTCCCGGGACGGGTGGTAGACGTGAGCGTGGGCGAGTTCTTCATCCGC
>JBPPMU010000400.1:0-3072 GCA_051306215.1 Gemmatimonadaceae bacterium
CCGTTCGCCGACCTGTCGCCGACCATTATGAGCGCGCCGATCGAGTCGTACTGCGCCGGAGAAACACGCTCCGGTTTTGAGCCGGCAACGGCTCTCACGCGGAACGGCTTAGGAGTCTCCCGCCAGTCGGATCCCGCCTCGGCCCACGTGAAATAGATCCAGCGGCTGTCGGCGCTCCAGCGGACATTCTCTGGATGGCGCCCGTAGAGCTCCGGGCCGCGCATGATGTTCCTGATCGAGAAATCGAAGGCGGGAACCTCCTGGGCTCCGGCCGGGATTGCGAAAAGGATCGCTAACAGGATTTTGCGCATCTGGGAAAATTGAATGGTTGAATGAAGATAAACGGCGTCAACCGGCTGTTGCATCCACCAGAAATTCTCTGGTGTGGCTGAAGCTTACCTCTGTCGTCGTCGTCGCGATTCTCCCCCGCCAGATACCTATCCACACTCTCACCGACTCGAACAACACGACTACGACTGCCGCCATGAAAAATCCAGCAACTGCTGCGTCGAGACGGTCGTTGAATATCATGTGCCTCGCCGCACCGAGCGACCTTACGCCAGGAGGCAGGTTGCCGGCTTGAAGGAATGTGTCCACCCATCGGGCGTGAGCGAGGAAACCCAGCCGCGGATCGTCGGAGAAAATCTTGATCCAGCCGGCTGTGAGCGTGACTGTCGCGACCCATGCCAGCGGGACGATTGTCACCCACGCAAAGCGTGCCTTGCCCATCTTCATTATGACGGTGGTGCCGACACATAATGCGACCGCCGCCAGAAGCTGGTTCGATATCCCGAACAGCGGCCACAGCGAGTTGATGCCTCCCAGCGGGTCCATCACGCCCTGATACAGGAAGTACCCCCAGCATGCCACGATCACCGCGCTTGTGACCACCACTCCCGGATACCAGCCCGTCTGTCCCATCGGTTTCCATATCCGCCCAAGCAGTTCCTGCAGCATGAAGCGGCCGATGCGCGTGCCCGTATCAACGGTTGTCAGTATGAAAAGCGCCTCGAACATTATCGCGAAGTGATACCACAGGGCCATCGCGCCGGTGCCGCCGATCACCGACGAGAAGATCACCGCCATACCGACCGCGAGGCTTGGACCACCTCCGGTGCGCGACAGGATGCTCGACTCGCCTATCTGCCGCGTGAGAGCGTCGATGTCGGCAGCGGTGACGACGAACCCCCAGCTATGAATTGCCTCAGCCGCTGAGACTGTAGTTGTGCCGAGGACGCCGGCGGGAGCGTTAATGGCGAAGTAGATGCCTGGTGTGAGAACGCAGGCAGCGATCAAGGCCATCACGGCGACGAGGGATTCAGTCAGCATTCCGCCGTAGCCGATCATTCGCGCGTGAGTCTCGCGGGAGATCATCTTCGGCGTGGTGCCCGATGCGACGAGAGCGTGAAAGCCGGAAATCGCGCCGCACGCAATGGTTATGAAGACAAACGGAAACAACTTCCCGGCGAAAATCGGTCCTGTTCCATCAGTGAACCGCGTGACGGCAGGCATCTGCAGCGGCGGTAGCACTACCAGGATGCCGACCGCGAGAGCGACAACGACTCCGATCTTCACAAATGCCGACAGGTAGTCGCGCGGCGCCAGCAGCAGCCACACCGGAAGAACCGACGCCGTGAAGCCGTACCCGATTATCAACCACACGATAGTTGTGGCCTGAAGGGTGAACACTGGTGCGAGCGTCGGCTGGGCGGCCACCCACTGGCCCGCGTAAACCGCGAGCACGAGCATCACGATTCCAAAGCTCGTCGCTTCAAGCACCCGTCCCGGGCGCACCCACCTTATGTATATCCCCATCAGGACTGCGATCGGCATCGTCAGGCCGATCGTGACGATTCCCCACGGGCTGTCACGCAGCCCGTTGACGACCACGAGGGCGAGCACAGCGACGAGAATGATGAGAATGCCAAGCACGGCGGCGATGGCTGTGTAACCGGCGACCCGCCCGATTTCGTCCTTCGCCATCTGTCCGAGGGACTTTCCGTCGCGGCGCATCGATGCGCAGAGGATCACAAAGTCCTGCACCGCTCCACCGACAGCCACGCCGACGATTATCCAGAGTGCCCCCGGGAGAAAACCGAACTGCGCGGCGAGAGTCGGCCCGACAAGCGGACCGGGCCCGGCGATCGACGCGAAGTGATGCCCGAAGACGATCCACTTGTTCGTGGGAATGAAGTCCCGGCCGTCGCTCCGCCGCACCGCCGGCGTGGCGCGTTCGTCGTCCAGGGCGAAGATCCGGCTTGCGATGAACCTGCTGTAAACGCGATAGGCGATGACATACGTGCAGACCGCCGCTGTCAGCAGCCAGGCAGCGTTTATCGTCTCACCGCGGGAAAGGGCAAGGCGACCGAAGGCCAGCGCCCCGAGCACGGCAACGAGGAACAGAAACAGGTGGCGAAGTGTCTGGCGCATCAGTCCGGCAGAAGAGGCGGTGAAATTGCTGAACGATTATGTTTCCCGCAATCAGACATGCGTGCTATACAGTCGATCGCGCGTCAGCGCCTGACCGCCCTTCTTGGCGCCGCACTTCTATATGGTTGCGCGTCATCAGGCGCGAAGCAGCCGTCCGAGCCTCCGCCCGACGCGAATCCGCTTGCCTCGATGCTGGGCCGCCAGGTGGTCGTTCTCCCCGCCCAGCTTCTTTCGACATCGGGGCCCGGAGGCACATGGGAGGTACGCCCCGAAGCAGCACCGCTCCTCCAGGTTCTCGACGAGGAGATCACTGATGCGTTCAGGAAGCGCGGCGTCCGCAGCAACTGGACATTCGCCCGCGAGATAGTCGCCTCTGCCACCAGGAACGCCGGTCTCGCGGGAAACCCGCTGGGGTTATCGGTAACGGGGATCCGCCGCGTGAGAGCGGGTGATGCGCCGCTCCCCGAGCCTCTGGCGGGAGAGATAAGGACCCTGGTTTCTCTCACGTCAGCGCGCTACGTCATAATGCCGCTCGAAACCAGGCTCGACGTCACAGCAGACTACAGGAAGGGTTCACTCAGGATCCTGCTGATCGACGCCCGCACTGCGCGGGTGATATATGCCGGGGATGTCGAAGGCCAG
>JBPPMU010000401.1:0-4801 GCA_051306215.1 Gemmatimonadaceae bacterium
GGATGTGCTCGCTGACGATCCAATACTCCCGAACGTTTATCTGGTTTCCGGTATTGCCGAGCTCGGGGTACGCGGCGATCGCGGCCTGCGCGTGACCGGGCATCTCGATCTCGGGGACCACATTTATGAACCTCGCTGCGGCGTAGGCGACGATCTCGCGGACATCGTCCTGCGTATAGAACCCGCCGTGACGCTTGCCGTCGAACACCCGCTTGAGTGAATCACGCTCATGGCGTCCGATCAGAGTCTGCTTCCGCCATGCCCCTACCTCGGAGAGCCGCGGATACTTTCTGATCTCGATCCGCCACCCCTGATCCTCGGTGAGATGCCAGTGGAACGAGTTCATCTTATGCAGCGCCAGGAGATCGATGAACTTCTTGACGAACTCCTTAGGCATGAAATGCCGGCCAACATCGAGGTGCATTCCGCGCCACTCGAAGCGCGGTGAATCCTCGATGAGAAGAGCAGGCGCCGACCAGGCGACGCCGGTCACGCGAGCCTCGCGGAAAATCTCGACTGGAAGGACCTGCCGCAGCGACTGGATTCCGTAGAAAACGCCAGCGGGTTTTGCGGCCCGGATCGACACAACGCCTGCCGCGATATCAAGCACGTAGCCTTCGTCGCCAAGTGGGGCGAGACCCGGGTCGAGTCGCAGGACTATGCGGTTGCCCGTTGGAGTGCCCGACGTTCGCACAGGCAGGTCGAAACCCGTAGCAGGCTCTAGATACCTGGCGAGTTGCCGCCCGAGGGACGCAGTCTCTGTTGTCGCCCAGATGGTCGTTCGAGGCGTCAACGTGAACTGTCCGGCCCGCGCGGTGAGACTGGCAGGGCGGGGAATGATCGAGATCGTGCCAGGATTGGTCTGGCAGAGGAGTGGATCAGCGAGGCCGGCAACCAGGGCAGCGATGAGAACCGCACGGTTGGTAATCATGCCGCAAGAAGATGTTGCGGCCGTTGTGGACCCGCCAGCGGAGGCGTCAGGCTTTAAGCGAAAGAAAGCATAGGTGACAGATGTCAGGCTGCGCAGGCATCAGGCACGAGGAACCTCCCCGTTCGCGAGAAGGAAAATGCTCTTCGGACTCATCATGTACCTGGGCTCGACCCGCGCCTGATGCCTGCGGAGCCCGACGTCTGTCACCTATGCTTTCTTTCTTTTGCAGACTGACGCCCGTCCTGGCCTACTTCGCCGGAACCGCCCCGATAGTCACCAGCAACCTGGTCTGGCCCGCCTGCGTCATGGCGAAAACGAACTCCCTGCCCGACGGGTCGATGTCGTAATTCGCTCCGGCCGCGGAGACTTCACTGCCGATGAGCGGCATCGGAGTCCGGCTCGTGATCGTGAACCTGTCGCCACCGCTGTACCCTGCCTTGATCACCTGACGGCTGGTCGCACGGTAGTACAGTCCATCGCCGTTGCGTGCCCAGACCGGTTCGCTCCCGCCTTCATTGGATACGATGTGACGGCCCTGCGTTGCGTCCGGGAACGCCGCGACATAGACCTCCTCGCGACCGGTCTCGTCGCTCGTATACGCCAGCCACTTTCCGTCCGGCGAAATCGCTGGCGAGTTCTCGCCGAAACTCGAGGCGATGTAGGGGCGAACGGTACCGGAGTCGCGGTTGAGCAGCATGAGGTCTGATCCTCCCGTATCGCGGGATTCCGATCTCACCACGAAGGCGATCCACGGGCCGTAGGGGCTGAACCTGCCGATTATACTTCCGTCACCTTTCCAGACCGTACGTTCGCCACCGCTCCGGTTCGGCCGCTGCGCAACGATCGTAACATTATCCGTGACGTAGATGAGCTCGCTTCCATCCCGCGCCCATTCCGCGAACTCGACCTGCTTGCCGGATGAGACGCGCTCCGACGTTCCCGCCGCCAGGTCAAGCAAGTACAGGTGATGAACACCGCCCATGAATGCGGCGACGCTCACACTTCGGCCATCGGGACTGAATCGCGGGTTGTCGAAGTGATTCAGGCTGTTCAACCGGATCGGCAGCGTACGCGCGCTGTTCTCGTCGGCGCCGATCCTGATGGAGGGCTGGAAGTTTCCACCAAGAGCAATGAGGTTCCCGTTTTCCGAGATATCGAAGTCGAGTGGCACGCCCCTGACACCTAAACCTGTAGCAAGCGTCGTCACCGGCCCCGAAAGCTTGTCGTCGCCGGGATCATACCTCCGGGCCTTCAGGCTCCCGTCCACCGAGGTGAACAGGATGAATCCGTTCGACCACCTCGGTGAAGATCCCTGTGGAAGCTTGATGACCCTGCCCGACGGGGTGAGGGCAGCCATCACCGATCCAGTGGACAGAACTCCGCCGGATTGGATGTTGAACAGGATTACATCGGACCCCGGGATGCGGGACGGCAGCCTGTAGTTGGTCTCGCCGGCGGAACTGTCAGGTCTGGCAAATTGCTCCGGCGTTCCCCCGTCCGCGGAAACGCGGAACAGACCCTGTGCAGCGGGCGGGACCATGCTGAACACGATGTTGCCATCGGGCATCCATGTCAGCCCGTTCAGGCCGGCAGGAAGCGCGGCAATCATCGCTGGAGCTCCACCGCCGACCGGCACTTTTTTCAGGGGGAAATCCCTGGTGGCTTCGGCTCCCTGCTGAAAGGCGATCCATTCGCCGTCGGGCGAAAAAGTGGGGTTTCGTCCCGATTCGGTTCCCGGGATGGGATGAGCTTCGACTTCGTCGAGCCTGCGGGTCACGAGCATTGCGGTGGATCCGACGATCACGTTGTAGACAATTCGACGCCCGTCAGGCGATATCGCGACCGACGAGCTGCAGCATGCTGTCGCCAGACGCTCGCCGGAATCGGCCCTTATAACGAACGAAAATTTTTCCTGCACTGGCGCGGGACCGCGACCCATCCATCCCGCGATCCCTCCCACAATCAGTGCGCCCACTACTGCACCGCCGAGCGCGCGCAAGTTTTGCCGCGGCCACCGCGGTGACCGTGAGCGGGTTGCAGCCGCGGTGCGCTGAGTTGACCTGCCAGGCTCCGCGAGAGCGCGCGCAAATTCGGCGGCCGATCCAAACCGGTCAGCGGGAACCTTCTCGAGCGCGGTGAGAACCGCATCCTCCACGTGCGCTGGAACCGACTTGCGCCGCGCCGCAATCGAGCCCGGATCAGTGGTTATGACTTTCGCGACGATCGCCTGTGATGTGGGGCCGCTGAACGGCGGCTCCCCAGTGAGCATCTCGTACGTGACGGCGCCGAGCGAATAGATGTCGCTGCGCGCGTCTATCTCGCGCTCTCCGGTTGCCTGCTCCGGGCTCATGTACTGCGGTGTGCCAAGCGAGAGGCCAGTTTGCGTCATCCGCTCGCCGCCCGCCTGCTGCACCGCGAGCGCAATTCCGAAATCCGCAACGAGTGGCCGGCCATCCTGGAGGAGAATGTTCTCGGGCTTGATGTCGCGATGCACAACGCCGCGCTTGTGCGCGTACTCCAGCGCATCGGCGACATCGCTCGCGATCCGCACCGCGTCGGGAATCGGAAGCTGTCGCTCGCGCGTCAGGCGCTCACGCAAAGTCTCCCCATCAACGTACGGCATCACGTAGTAGAGAAGTCCCTCAGCTGTTCCCGAGTCGAAGAGCGGCAGAATATGCGGATGCTGGAGATTCGCGGTGAGCTCGATCTCCTTGAGGAACCGCTCGCCTCCGAGCACAGCGGACAACTCGGGGTGAAGAACCTTGATCGCAACCTTGCGATGATGCCGCACGTCCTCGGCCAGATAAACAGTGGCCATGCCACCCTGGCCGAGCTGGCCCGTGACCGAGTAGCGATCGGCAACGGCCTTCTCGAGGCGCGCGAGGACGTCAGTCATCGTGCGCCGGTCATCGAGCTTGAAATCGCTGCGGTTGGCACCGGGTCGCGCAAATGCAGCTCCTGGTGACGGTCAGTACAGCGCGGTCAATCTGCAACCGGCGTCAACAGGGCGCCAGCACTCTCCGCAGCGACTTGTCGAGATCCGAGTGAATGGAAGGCGAGAGGCATCAGGCATTAAACGAAAGAAAGCATAGGTGACAGACGTCAGGCTGCGCAGGCATCAGGCGACAGTCTCAGGCGTCAGCCTGAGACAGAATGTGAGCCTTCGCAAGGATCCGGTTACGGCACCGCGTGCGATGCGGTCATGCTTATGGCGTGTCGGATTTCAAGCAACTCAAGGTATGGCAAAAGGCACACGCACTCGCGCTGGCCGTAGATCGCACCGCGAACTCGAACCGCGCCGTCGCGCACGCAGCCTTGCGCAGCCAGATGATTCGCGCGGCAATGTCGATCGACGCAAACATCGCTGAGGGGCGTGGTCACAACAGCGACAAGGAGCTAAAGCGGTTCCTGAGAATCTCGATCGCTTCTGCCTATGAGCTCGAGTCGCATCTCATCATGGGCCGGGATATGCGCTTCCTCCGCGAAACCGATTTCGTCAGGCTCACGGAGCAGCTCATCGAAGTAAGGAAGATGCTCTTCGGGCTCATCAAGTACCTGGGCTTGTCCGCCAAGCGACAAAGGTCCGATGTCTGATGCCTGTTGTCTGGACCCGCGCCTGTTGTCTGGACCCGCGCCTGATGCCTGGGGAGCCTGACGTCTGTTACCTATGCTTTCTTTCGTTTGCGCCAACTATAGCTGCAGCAAAGAAGTAACCGTGACCCCCGGCAGTCGGTCCCGCCCGCCAAGACCGCCGATCTCGCCGATGACGACAACACTCACCACCTCGGCCTTCGCCATCTCGACAAGCTCCTTCGCCGCTTTCATGGTCCCGCCGGTGGCAAGAACGTCGTCCACCAGCAGGACGCGAGC
>JBPPMU010000402.1:0-11635 GCA_051306215.1 Gemmatimonadaceae bacterium
TTCCGTCGACGCCGACACGGTTCATACCGTCGTTCCAGTCGCCTATACCGATGAGCGGGAGTCCATGGGCACCCGTCGTCGACGCTTTCCTCAGCGCAAGCAGGCAATGCTCGTAGACAGACACTGTCAGCTGGGATACTTCCGGGAGGTCGTAGACCTCGTGCTCATCCGCGTTCAGAGGCCTCATCTTGAGGAACGGCGCGGTCTCGTCGAGTACCGACGAGTCGCCCGTGACGGAGATGTAGTTGTTGACGACGTACGGCAGCCACACGAGGTCATCGGAGAAGCGCGTGCGCACGCCGCGGCCGCTCTGCGGATGCCACCAGTGCTGCACGTCGCCTTCCTCGAACTGGCGTGCAGCGCATCTCACTATGTGTTCCCTCGCCAGTTGCGGCTCGGTATACGTGAAGGCCATTACGTCCTGGAGCTGATCCCTGAAGCCGAAAGCGCCACTGGACTGATACAGCGCCGACCGCGCCCACATGCGGCACGACAGTGCCTGGTAGAGCGCCCACTGGTTGAGAACGAGATCGAACGTCGGCTCGGGCGTTCTGACAGATATCGCCGACAGGCGCGAGCGCCACACCCTTGCCGCCTGGTCGATCGCTGCGTTTGCCGCCGCAGGCTCGCGATACTTCTCGAAAAGCTCGAGCGCTCCGCCCTTTCCTTCACCCGCTCCGAGCAGGAAGACCAGCTCTCGTGTTTCACCCGGGCCGATCTCGATTTCCGACTGAAGCGCGGCACATGGATCGACGGTGTCTCCGACGCTCCCGCTGAGAGACGAGCGCTTGAGCCCGAGCGGATTCGAGAGGTCGCTGTTGCGGCCGATGAACTCGCGGCGCGCGCCCGTCCATGCGCTCACCTCCGCGCTTGTCCCGGAAAACGCCGCGAGGTGCGCGAAGATCGGGTCGAAGTAGTTGCGCGCTATCATCACCTGGTTGGCAGCGGCCATCTCCGTGCACACATGGGCTGCCGTCTGCTCGCGATTCACTCCCAGCACCCACTCGACATAACTGGTAACCGTGAGCCGGCGGGTGCCCGCGCCCATGTTGGTGATCTTCATCACCTGGAGCTTTACGGCATCGGTCTCCGGCATCCCCACGCGGAGTGACGTATGAAGGCCGGTGTGTTCGTGTTCGAAGATCGAATATCCGGCTCCGTGTTTCGTCGTGTATGGCGTCACGTGACGGATCGGGCCCGGTGTGACGCTCCATACGTCTCCGCTTTCTTCGTCACGCAGGTAGATGCATTCGCCGGGCTCGTCTTTTACCGGGTCGTTGTTCCATGGACTCAACCTGAAGAAATAGCTGTTCGCTGCCCACGTAGCGCCGGACCCTGTCTCACTCACGGTGAAGCCGCCGGCAGGATTTCCCACGACGTTTATCCAGGGTGCCGGCGGAAGCTCGTCACCCTCGATCCTCATCTCGTACTCGTTCTCCTCGTTGAAGCCGCCGATTCCGTTGAAGAAAGCAAGGTCTCTTCGGACAGGTCCAGGTGATGCCTCACTCACGGCGGGCTCCCTCGTCGCCGGTCCGGCAGGCGCGGGGAGATCGAGCGCCTCAGGCACGGGTGCGGTTGGGTCCTCGTGCGGGAACTCGAGGAAGTTTCCAAGCCCGAGTCCATCGCAGTCAACCTGTATTCTTGCGAGAGAGCTGAGAAGCCTGATGTCGTCGGGACTCAGGATATCCGCCCTTCTTATGAAAATGCCGCCAGGCTTGTCGAGCATTCCCGCCTCGCTCGATGCCATCACGGTCGAAAGGAGTTCGTCGTTTAGCTCCTGCAGATACGTCGGCGGGTGCTCGTTGAGTATCACGAGATCGCAACCGACTCCCTTTGTCCTCCAGTAGTGGTGAACCTTGAGAAGCTGCCTCACGCTCGGCAGACCGTCAGCGGACTCGAGCGTCGCCAGGAGAATCGGATAATCACCTGATATGCCGAGCCCCCACAGCTCCTGCTGTCCCAGCGTATTTCCGGTGCTCTTTGACTGGAGACTCCTGAATCCGGGATTCTCGAAAAGCAGGTGTCCGGCCAGCTCCTGGTAGAGGGCTGCGTCTGCCGGCGAGATTCCGAGCTCCCGCAGCTCCGCCTGGGCGTGAGCCCATGACAGGTCGAGCGCGCGGCGTGAGCTGTATGGGTCGTGATAGAGATCGGCCAGCTGCATCGCCTGCTCGCGGTCTTCTGCGACGAATGTCGTAAACGTCGCTTCGGCTGATCTTCCCGGAGCGATCAGGAACCTGGTGCGCAGGGCGAAAACCGGGTCGAGCACCGCTCCAGTCGTTCCTGACAAATCGCCCGGAGTGTCCATTGCTACAGGGTTCTGGATCGACCTGCCGCGTCCTACGAACTTCGCCCGGTCTGTCTCGCACGACACCGCGCCGGCGCTGAACCTGGTTGCCACAACGTGCCCGCACCATGCCGGCTTGTCTGTCGCAGATCGCGGCCTTCGCATTGCAAGAAGCGCCGAGCTTCCGGGAAGCCATTCGGTCTGGACGAAGAGATTTCCGAATGCAGGATGCGCGCGGTCCGAGTCAGGCTTCGCCAGTACGACCTCCATGTAGCTGGTGAGCTCTATCTCCTTCGGCTCGGTCGAACGGTTGAAGATCGTCACCTTGCGCACGCCTGCGGGCTCGCCGGGAACGATCGCTACCTCCATCAGTGTCTCAACGCCGCCGTCGCGCCTGTGGAACGTCGCCCTGTCGCTGGCAAACAGCACCTGATACCACTTCGCTTTCGCGCGCACCGGTTGATGTCCTGTAGACCAGACGGCACCGGTTGTAACATCCCGGACGTAGCACCACTGGCCATAGTTGTCGCGGGTGCCGTCGCTTCTCCATCTGTTGATTGCGATCTCGCCGAAACGGCTTACCCCGCTTCCGGCGTTGCTCACGATCATCGTGTATGGAACGTTGCCGAGAAGCGCGATCCTCGGCTGCGGAGTGTTCGCCGTATCGAGCTCGCGAACCGCCGGCTTCTCCGTCTCGGACGGAACCAGCATCGGGTCGTCCTGCTGGTGAACATCCTGAAGCACGAGCCGGCGCGGAATCCTCTCCTGAAGTATCAGCTCGGCTGAGCGGACCACGGCGTCGGCATGGAAACGTGTCTGCCAGATATTGCGGTTCAATGCGTTGTCGAATGCCACCAGGCTCATGCCGATGTGGTGCGCCATGTATGCGCCAACCACCGCTTTTTTCGCCCCCGGCTGCGGGCGTGTGTAGTCGATTGCATCACGGAAGCCGTACGGGCCAAGTGCACCTTCCGCCTCGAGTACGGCGAGATTCCTCACTGCCTGATGAGGCTCGACGAGGAGCGCGAGCGCCGTTGCGTAGGGTGCGATGACAAGCTCGCGGCTCAGCCCGCGCTTCAGCGCAAGGTCTGGTACGCCGAAGCCGCGATACTGGTAGGTATGCGCGCGGTCTCTGACGTTATATGCCGATTCCGAGATGCCCCACGGTATTCCGCGCTCCGCGCCGTATGCTATATGCCGTCGGACCGCGCCCTGGTTTGTCTGGCTCAGGAGCGTCGACGGGAAAGTTCTCAGCACCAGCGCCGGCATGAGGTACTCGAACATGCTTCCGCTCCACGACACGAGTGTCCTCGTGCCGCCTGCGGAGGTGAGAGCCCGGCCGAGCCGGAACCAGTGATCGACCGGCACATCGTCCTTCGCTATGGCGATGTACGATGCGAGGCGTGACTCGGAGGCGAGAAGGTCGTAGTACGAGTTGTCGAACACGTTGGCGACCGGCTGAAAGCCGATCGAGAACAGCTTCCGCCTTTCGTCGAACAGGAACTTGAAGTCCATCTCCAGCGCGTACTCACGTGCCCGCTCAGCGATTGCGCGAAGCCGGATTGCGGTTTCGGGGCTGCACTCGGGGTTCCTGGTCATTTCCAGGCAGCCCTGCTTCACAGCAATCAGGTGGCCTGCGAAGTTGCCGCTGTCGACCGTGGATATGTATGCTGGCTCCATGACCCTGAGATCGCGCAGGTCGTACCAGTTGTAGAAGTGGCCGTGGAACCTGCGCATTCGCTCGAGCGTCCGGAAAACTCGCTCCAGCCGCTCTATCATCGACTCGAACGTTATGAATCCCAGGTCACGCGCCGAGATTATCGACATCAGCTGAAGGCCGATGTTCGTCGGCGATGTTCGCGGCGCAACTACCGGTTCAGGGTCTTCCTGAAAATTGTCGGGGGCAAGCCACTGCGTTTCCTCCGATACGAACTGCTCGAAGTACTGCCAGTGAAGCTGCGCGTACCGAAGCGCGGCCTGGCGTTCTGCCCCGGTGAGGCGCAGCTCGGGGGCGAGAGCCGGTGAGCTGAGGGAGTGCGCAAGCGCGGGCGATGCGAGCCAGTACGCGAGGAGCGGAAGCGTGCCGGCCAGGAACAACATGCGCGACGAGGCAGATATTCCACCGCCTTCAGCATGTATGACCACTGCGGCTACAAGGGCGAGCGCCAGCGCTGTCACCGGCCACATTCGCCGCCATATCTCGATGCTCGACCGCGCGGCCATCGACCGCTCGACCTGCGAAGCGGTCTGCCACTCGAGGAGGTTCCGCTTGGTGATGAAGAGCCTCAGGAGCGTGCGGATTATCGCGTCGGCGCTCACCACTGCCTGGTGTGGAAGAAACGCCACTGCGAGTGTCAACTGCTGCACGCTCACGCCTGCATCCCGCGCCACCGCGGCATAGTAGGCCGGCCACGACTGGTCTCTGGGAGGACGGGCCAGCGCCAGGATGATCGAGAATATCCAGGGTGCGGCGATCGCGGTGATGACTATCGCCGTCCACATGAGGGCGCTTCCGGGAAGGAAGAACCATCCCGCCACCAGAAGCACAACCTGTGAGATCTCGATGAGGCTGCGGCGAAGGTTGTCGAAGATCTTCCATCGCGAGATGGCGGAAAGCCGGTTGCGTGTCGGACCCTGCGGCCCTGGCACAATTCGGCCAAGCCATTGAAGGAGCTGCCAGTCTCCCCGGATCCATCGATGCTTCCGTCGCGTGTAGGTCAGGTATCGCGCTGGATAGTCGTCGAACACCTCTACATCCGTCGCCAGACCGGCCCGGGAGTATGCCCCCTCAATGAGGTCGTGGCTGAGGAGGGTGTTCTCCGGGAAACGCCCATGCGTCGCCAGCTCGAATGCATCGACGTCGTATATGCCCTTGCCCGTGAAGCTTCCTTCTGAGAAGAGGTCCTGGTAAACGTCGGAGACAGCTGTCGTGTACGGGTCGACCCCAGGATGTCCTGAATGAATCGCTGCGAAATGCGAGGCGTGGGCGCTCGTGAGCGAAACGCCAACCCGTGGCTGCAGAATGCCGTATCCGCGAACTATCCGACCGAGCGAAGCATCGTAGTATGCCTTGTTCAGCGGGTGCCCCATCGTCCCGGTCAGCAGTTGCGCCGCATCGCGCGGAAGCACTGTGTCGGAATCGAGCGTGATCACGTGCCTGACTGAAAGCAGGGGCGTCGTGTTGCCCACTATTGTCGGAAACGCGTCCTCGGCTGCGCCGCGCAGATATCTGTTGAACTGGCCGAGTTTCCCCCGCTTGCGCTCCCATCCCATCCAGACACCCTGGCGCTCGTTCCAAATGCGCTTCCGGTGGAACAGGAAGAACACATCGCCGTCCTTGCGCCGGTGCTTCCTGTTCAGCTCCGTCATTCCCTCGACCGCTGCCCTGAGAATCGCTTCGTCTTCGGGCTTTGTCTCCGCGTCTGCGTCAGTGTAGTCGCTGAGTATGGCAAAGAAGAGATTGGGATCGCGGTTGGCGAGGTGCTGCACTTCGATGTGCATCAGGGCTTCGTTCACTCCGCTGACGCTCGAGAACAGGGTCGGCACTACTACGGCTGTACGGTGGTCGTCCGGGATCCCGTTCTCGCGGTAATCCATCTTCGGCAGGATGTGCGGCGGAAGCAGCAGGGTGGCAAGCTGGTTGACGATGCCGATTCCGATCTCGTTCAGCGGAAGAAGGGCGAGTAGGAAGACAGCCGTCCACTGCGCAGCCGACGCCTCCGGCACAACGACGAAAAGCAGTGCGAGGAGGAGGATCGTCGTTATTGCGATCCCGCCGAAGAACAACGCTGTGGGATGCCGCTGGGTCCACCGGTACAGCGTTTCGCCGACGGCTGGCCTATAGCCTGTCGCCTCTTCGAGCTCCGCTCTCCCTTCGCCCACGAGGTAATAGCCGACGTGTGACCGTGGCTCGTCTCCCTGCCCATGTCCCTGAACCGTCAGGCCAAGGGCGATGTTGGCGACTTCGTCTTCGGCCTTCTTCGTCCGCTTCGCGATGTGCTCGACGATGTGCCGGTAATGATCCCGGGTGCCGAACATCATGTTCGCGTAGTGTCCGGAGAGATCTTTTCGCAGAATTTTTTCTGTCGAGCTCTGGGACTCTACGAAATCCTTCCAGTCGAACCGGGCAATTGCGCGAAGGCTCGTTATGCAGTTCGAGACAGTGATCTGCGTGAGCGCTATCATCCGGTTCGAGCGGGTGACCGCCACTTCGGCGCTCGGTCCGTCTTCGGCGATCCACTGCTCGAGCCAGACGAGCGGTGTGAAGTTGACCTGATATCCGCGGATCTGGTGGAGGAACCTGGCGACGAAGCTGGGGCTGAACGGCGGATGAAGGCGGATGAACTCGTCGAGCGTCGTTGTCAATGCTTCGGGCGACTGAACGTTGGCGGTCATTATCTTCGCTGCCCATTCATCAGCTTTCTCGACCTCGTCGAGCCGTGCGGCGACCCGGAGGGACATCCGCCTGATGTTCTCCACGAGGCCGAGACGCAGCATGGTGGGAATCGCCCAGAGCTCTCCCATCTTTAGCTGCGCGATCTTCTGATACTCGCGCACGAAGAGGGTGATGTTCTCCAGCGTGATATGGCCTTCGGTGTGCGCGATCAGCTCGATTGCGAGCTCGTAGACCCGCGGGTAGTGGGCAAGCGTTCCGTTTGCGAGCTTGGGCAGTTCCTGGTAGTAGCCGCCAGGGAGATTGGTTCTGATCTCCCTTATGTGCTCCTGGACGATGTAATGGTTGTCAAGCAGCCATTCACCCGCAGGGCTTATTACGTCAGACCTCCGCTCCGCCGCCTCGGCAAGGCGCGCGTATATCTCGGCAAGCACTTTCCTCGTGTCGTCGAGGCGGTCGAGAAGTGGTCCGGGCCCGCGCTGCTTTTTCGGTGGGAGAAGCTTGTGCTTTCGCGCGATGTTGCGGGCGTGCTTCGCCAGCCTGTCGGCGCCGAACACCTCGCCGCGGATGGGGCCTACGAGTTTCCTCTCCGTCTCACGCGAGCGGCGGAAAAGTCGAAGGATTCTGCTGGAGGTCTCTTCCGGTGGGATTACAGTTGCCACAGTGTCGCTGGATTTCGGGTGATATCCCCGGAAAGATACCGGCGCAGGGGGACGCTAGCAGACCAGGAGTGCGATCACCCTCGTCGAGACGGGAAACCGCACCCCTGGATCCTCAGTGCTGCGTTTTCAAGCTAATCGCGGCTCGTTTTGCGCCGCGAAGATTTCTCTAGATCCCTGAGTTCTGCTTGACCTGGTTGCGATACGCCTCGCTCGCGTAGATCGCTATCTCGACACGGCGGTTCTGCTGCATTCCCGCTTCGGTCGCATTCGATGCTACCGGCTCGGACTCGCCGCGGCCGCTCGTTCTGATGCGGTTTGCCGGAACGCCACGGGTCTGGAGATACGCTGACGCCGAATTCGCCCGTCGTTGCGACAGGTTCATGTTGTAGGCGTCGTCTCCCCTGCTGTCAGTGTGCCCGACAATCAGGACGTCTGAGTTCGGGAACTTCTGGAGGCTGTTCGCGAGCTCGTTGAGGTTGATAGCAGCGTCAGAGCGAACCCTGTCGGAATCGAAGTCGAAGAGAACTCCGGAGTCGAAGGTCACCTGGATTCCCTCGCCTACGCGCTCGACTGTCGCGCCTGGAACTGACTGGTCGATCTCCTTCGCCTGCTGGTCCATCTGGTGACCGATCACTGCACCCGCAGCTCCACCGATTACGGCGCCGATGATGGCACCCCTGGCGGTCGATCCCGTCTGGTTTCCGATGACGCCGCCTGCTGCTGCGCCCGCGCCGGCGCCTATGACCGCGCCACGTTCCTTGTTACTCATGCCGGCGCACGCTGAAAGTCCGAACGACCCCAGCACCATCGCGGCAATAAGAATTTTCCTGCTCGAATAAATCATGATATCCTCGGTTTCCGTTAGCCTTCGCTCTGCTTGTTCTGTTCGGCGATAAACTCCTCTTCCGACACCGGCTCAGCTTTTTTTGCCTCCTCCGACGCCTGAAGCTCGTGCTTCTCCTGCTGGTATATCCCCTCGTCCTCAGGGCGGAACTTCTTGTCAGTGTTCCGAGTGTCGTGCACCGTGTGGAAATGGGTTGATTTCGGCATTTGCTACCTCCCTTGGTGTACCCAGCGTCCCTTGGGATTACACGAATCGTGCCCCGGGTTCCCCGGGGGTAGTGCCGGAATGCCGAGAGGGGGACAGCCGCCTTGGCCATCCCCCTCTTTCCTGCAGCGATTTTGACTGCTACCGGCGCAGCTTGTCCACTGCCGCGTCGAGCTTTTCCTGCATCCTCAGATACTCTTCATTGATTGCCTTGGCGGCATCCGGCAGCTCCTCGCGTGCCTTCTCGATCGCCTCGGAGAGCTTGGCCATCGCAGCTCGCAGCTCCTTCTCGATGTTTTCCCACCGCTCCTTCATCTCTTCTGCCACATCTCGCTCCCTGCAGATGGTTAGATAACTATCTTACTCATCCGGCGGCGCCCTTTCCCTGCTCCCTCTTCCATACGATGAAGGAATAGATGAAGAGGGAAATCACGGTGACCATTCCCCCGGAAACAAGCACCCACGCCGAGCTGGCGGGGGCAATTACCGCCGATACCAGCGTCAAGGCACCCGTGAGCATGAAAAGTGTTCCGCCCAGCCGGTGTGTTCGCTCCCACGAGACGTCGCTGCTAAGCGTCCAGGGCGTGCGGATTCCGATGAACCAGTTGGGGTGTGCCCGCGGCAGGATGAATCCCAGGACGATGAAGAACGCGCCTACCGACGCGGGGATTATCCGCTCGAACGGTATCACCCTGCCCGTCGCCGCCAGCAGCATGAGCAGGTGAAGTCCGAGCATGAATGCAAGAGTGAGAATCACAATCGCATCATAGGCGCCGCGGAACTTCTCGTAATTCTGCTTACGCGGGTCGATATGAGGAACGAGCTTCAGGATGACCAGTATCACCGCCATCATCAGCGGCATGAGCCAGGCGCCCATGAGCCGACTTGACCACCCGTCCACCTCGCCTGCCATGTTCCAGTGCGTCGGAACACGCTCCGCCATGTGTGGATACGCGATCACCGATGCGACCATCGCCAGCACTATGAGGACCGGCGGAATCCATTTGCGCACACGACCTCCTGAAGACAGTAAGGGACCCGCGCTTACCTTCGGCTACGGGCCCCCCGATGTCAATCGCCTTTGTGCGCCAGGCAGCCGGCGCGGGGAGTGTCAGCCCCTTGCTTCGTCTATGTCCGCCCTGCTTTTCCTGATCACTATCTCCTGATCGGAACCGGGCTGCCGCACGATCACTTCCTGATCGCCCGTCAGAGGCACCGTCACCTCGTTGTCACCCAGCCGGGGCAACGCGCTGGTGGATGCCGTGTCGGCGGCAGTCTGGCGCCTGAATCCCGAATCGCTGTACAGTTCATCGCGATAGTAATCCGGGTCATCGCTCACTGCAGTGGCGCCGTAATACTCCCTCAGCGAGGTCTCGTACTCCCTGGTGATCGGGCCTTGTGAATATGCCGGAGCGCCCGCAAGTCCTCTCGCAGGGAGCCGCTCGATCACCACGTCGTTTCCATCGTCCTCGAGCCGCGCCGCTCCGACCGGAATCAGGATGTGTCTGTCGTCGTCGATTCCCAGCGCTGTCCTGTCCGCCTTTACTTCCATGTAGCGCACCCGGCGTTCGACGGGATCGACGATGAGCTCTTCCACTTTCCCAACGGTGTTGCCGTCAGGCGTCTTTACTTTCCAGCCGCGGATATCATGGTCGCCATCCGCAACCTGGAATCCCTTGAGCTTCTCGAGTCTTACCAGTCGCCTGTCGTCGTCAGTGACGCGTTTTCCGGTGTCCATGTCCGCTTCTCCACATGTAAAGGCCGGGCGCTTCGATCCGGCCGTTGGCAAACTCCTACTGCGAAGGCAGTGGCGTTGTGGCCGGCCCGGTGCCAAGGGTGTCTGTCACCACCGGCCTGTCGGTAGTCGGCTCACCGCTGCTTCGGTTCGACCACAGCCACCACCCGATTATCGCCGCCACTGCCAGGAGGATGATGATCATCAGCCACGGCGCGCCGCGTTTTTTTTCTTCGATCCGGATTTCCGCCACGGTTCCTCCTGACAGGCTGTTTTTGCCGGCGAGCGATCGCTCCTTATCCGCATGATTCCATGCAACGTCTGTTCCCCCGACACCGGATGCTGTAGGGGTTTCCGCTCAGTCTCCCATGCTGATGCCGGTCGAGCGGGCAGCAAGGACTATGTCGTGATCCGGCTCGACGCGCTTCTCCTGCTTTATCACATCCGCGATAGGCACTGTCACAAGGTGGGGTGACTGGAGAGCCACCATGTGGCCCCAGGCTCCGCTCTCTACGGCACGCACCGCGGCGGCCCCGAACCGGGTCGCAAGCAGGCGGTCATACCCCGTCGGCATCCCTCCACGCTGCAGATGGCCGAGTACCAGAGACCTGCATTCCTTTTTCGTCCCGAGGTGAATCTGCTCCGCCAGGCGCTCGGCGATCTCACCGGCTCGTATTTCACGCCGTGGCTTCGGGTGGACCCGTCCTTCGACCGCCTCGCTTTTCGGGAACGCGCCTTCTGCGGCAACGACAATTGAAAAGTTCGATCCCACGCGATCGCGAGAGAGAATCTTCTCACAAACTTTCTCGATGTCGTAGGGAATCTCGGGAATGAGAATCACGTCAGCGGTTGCGGCGACCCCTGCATGAAGGGCAATGAACCCGGCGTGCCGTCCCATCACCTCGAGGACCATCACCCGGTCGTGGCTTTCTGCCGTCGTGTGAAGCTTGTCGATCGCCTCGATTGCCGTGCTCACCGCAGTATCGAAGCCGAAGGTTGTGATAGTGCAGCTGACATCGTTGTCGATCGTCTTCGGAACGCCGACGATCTTCAGCCCTCGGTTCACGAGCTCGAGAGCTATTGCCAGCGTTCCGTCACCTCCGATCGCAATCAGTGCATCGATTCCCTTGCGCCTGACATTCTCGACGAGCTCGCCGGTGCAGTCGGTCTCCACGATGCTGCCGTCAGCCTGCCTTACAGGAAAACACAGCGGATTGCCCCGGTTCGTCGTCCGAAGGATGGTGCCACCGAGGTGCGCGATGCCGCGAACTGATGCGCGGCTGAGGGATGCCATGTCGCACTCGCCCAGCAGGCCGGCAAAGCCATGGCGGATTCCAACGACATCCCAGCCGCGATTTGTCGCGGAAAGCACTGCCGTCCTGATAACTGCATTCAGGCCCGGGGCGTCGCCACCACCGGTGAGAAGACCTATGCGCATGCCGTACTATGCGCGAACCTGCCCCTCCGCTGCCAGTCTTATCCTGCAATCGACCGCGATTGCTTCTGTTTCGAA
>JBPPMU010000403.1:0-2020 GCA_051306215.1 Gemmatimonadaceae bacterium
GTCGCAGAATCCGATGGTTCGGCGTTCGCGACGTGGTGGCAGGTCAGGGCTGATTCGAGTGCCGCCCTCATGGTCTCACGGTCGATGCACGGCGGACCGTGGGAGCCACCGGTCGTCGCCGACTCGACTGACCGGAGCAGACGGGGATGCGGACGGCCCCCCCCGGCGATCGCCGCCGACGGAAGCAGCGGCTACGTTCACATTGCCTACTTCGTCGAGCAGCAGGGCGCGCCGGGCGTATTCTTCGCCCATTCAATGGATAGCGCGGCGACATTCCACTGGCCGGTACCGATCGTATTCGGGAACAATCCTTCCCGCGTGAGCGTAGACGCGCAGGGCGACCGTGTAGTCGTCGCCTGGGAGGACCCAAACGCGAACCAGCCGATGGTCGGAATCTCCCTGTCAGGGACGATGGGCCACATTTTCGAGCACCGCATGCCTGCATCGAGCGCCAACGGTCGCGCCAGACAGCCCGTGGTGCGGCTCGATGGAGACTCGATAAGACTCTGGTGGAGCGAGTATTCGGCCGACCCGGCCGTCAGCGCCACCCGCCCCACCTACCGCACCGGGTACATTCAGGCGAAATAACACCGGGCTGGAAACACGAATCCAAACAAAGTGAGAGAGCGTAAATGAGAAAGGCCCAACTGCTGCTCGTGATGATCACCGCTGTTCTCGCCGTGGGCGAAAAGGCGGGCGCGCAAATCAGGCAGCCCCAGCTCGGGATTTACGGGGGACTGACTCTTCCGCGCGGAGACTGGAAGCTCGAGACAGACCTCGGCTGGCATGCCGGCGCGCTCGGCAAGGTCCGGGTCACGCGGACCTTCGATGCGAGAATCGACGGAGCATTCAGCCGGCTCGGATCGAAATCGATAGACTTTGCCAACGCGTCGGTGGAGTCCGAGAGTGAGCTTCTCTTCGGCACCCTCGTCGCCGAGCTGAATCTCGGCCCTGATTCGGCGCAGTACCCGGGAGACAACTCGGTCTCGCCTTACATCCACATCGGCCCGGGCATCTATCGCTACAAGTTCGAGGGGGCCTGCTCGGGCGACTGCGCGGGGTTCGCCGAATCCCATGAGGAAACCAAGGTCGGGCTGACGATCGGTGCCGGCGCCAACGTTCCTTTCGGAAGAATTCCGCTCTTCGCCGAGTTCAGATGGCACAGGTTCGGAACGGTTCTTCCGGTAGGCCAGTACGAAACGACGGTCACGATGTTCACGTTCTCGGCCGGCTTCAAGATCAGGTAGGTACCGGATGGCCAGATACATCGGCGCGCACACGATAAACAACGGCGGCATTCACATGGCCGTCGCCCGCGCGGGAAACGCCGGGATGACGGCCATGCAGCTTTTCACCGCTATCCCGAAGTACTACGGCGACAAGGTGTCGATCAAGCCGGAGCGAGTCGAGCGGTTCAGGTCGGCTCTGGCCGAGACGAAGATCAGGCCGGAGAACGTCGTCGTACATGCCGCCTATGTGCTCAGCGTCGCGACTCCCGACGACGACAAGTGGATGAGAGCAGCCGGCGGACTGAAGAAGGAGCTCGAGAGGTCGAGCGCGATCGGCGCAGGATGTGTGTGCTTTCACTCGGGATCTGCGGGAGCGAGCGAGAGGTCGGAGTCGGCGAAGCGAATAGCGAAGGCAATCACCGGTGCGCTCGAAGCTGTCGATTCGTCCACGCGCCTGCTCGTTGAGAACACCGCCGGCGCCGGCCGCACAATGGGAAAAACCGCGGATGAGATCGCCGAAATACTCTCGCACGTTCCAAAATCTCTCCGGTCCAGAACCGGGTACGGGCTCGACACCTGCCACCTCTATTCCTCCGGGTACGACATCACCGAATCGAAGCGGGTGTTCACGGCGATACTCGACGATTTCGAGAAGAAGGCGGGCGAGCCACCGGCGTTCTTTCACCTCAACGACAGCGCCGATGCGCTGGGATCCAACAGGGACAGGCATGTACTGATAGGAGATGGCCTGATCGGAGTGGAGCCGTTCAGGTGGCTGCTCGCGGATCCGA